>JBEKLY010000052.1:0-32228 GCA_050010015.1 Terriglobia bacterium | reverse complement strand
TGAGGCGTTGCTGCAGGAAATTCTCGCCGAGCGGGTGGTGTCCAGCCGGGGCCTGCGCCGCCCCCGCGGGGTGCGGCGCCCGCAAAGCAAATTCCCCGTGCGCCGGCGCCAGAGGCTAAGCAGGGACCGAATTGAGATCGAACGATGCATCAGAATTATAAAGTGAACAGTATTGGGCTTTAGCCCCGCCGGTACGCAGCGCACGGTTGAAGGGGCCTTTAGGCCCTGGAGCCAAGCCGCTTCAGGGGCTAAAGCCCCGTAATCATCTCACGAAACTAGCGCTGGGGCTGAAGCCCCACCCTTCCGCTTCCGACGAATCAGTTCGCTTACCATTTCAGCTAAGCACTAGTGGGATTCTCCGTGGCTGCCGTCGGAAGTCCTTCGGGCGTCCAAAGACCACGCTCCCGCGCCTTGGAGAATCAGAAAGACGAGCGAACAAAGCATGGCAAAGTCGGTACGAGCATCGCTTACCGTGAACCAGAATCCCTGGCCGGCGCGGAAGAGTTCCGGAACTTTTGTACTGGCGATCGCGGTTGAGATGACAATCAAGAGCGGAATGGTTGCGGCCCTTGTCCAGAGCCCGAGCAACACGAGAAGGCCGCACACGATCTCAAACGTTCCCACGAAGTGCGCCGTGAAGTATGGATACGGGAATCCAATGCGTGTAAATCGGAGCACGCCCATCTTGGGGTCGATGTACTTCAGAATCCCCTGGCTAAGAAAGATCAGGCCCACCGCAAGGCGGATAAGCACAATCGCCGCCGGACCTCGTTCCGGTCCGAAGAAGAATCGAACGATCAGACTCATATCACTCGTCCCTTCCCGACCTCTTTCGCGCTTTCCGGAAACGCTTCCCGGTGGAACGAATACAAAAGGATATTCAAATCCAGCTCATGAAACTCGAGGTAAAAGCAAGCCGCCAGCCGGTCGTCGCCAGAAAAGGCGGCAGGCGATTAGGCGTACTCGTCACCGGCGCTTTACTTGCGATCATCCACAGTTTCGCCGTGCTCCAGCAGCCTCTGGATCCATCCCAAGATTCTAGGCCAGCCCCGGTAGCTGTTGGCCAGTTCGGGATGCGCGGCGAGCCCGCTGTGCCGAATCCTCAGAAGCGTATCGTGGCTCGTTGGCTCCAACTCCCAGCGCACAGTAGTTTGGATGTCGCCCGTCCAGCTTGAGACCCACGTCTGCACAAGTAGGCGCGGCGGATCGACTTCCAGATACTGGCCAGCTATCTCAAAGCGGTGACCTTCGCTCGTTACTCCCACGCTTCGCCAGTTGCCCCCGACGCGCAAGTCGGCGGCAAACTCCGCGCAGCGAAAGGTTGCGCCCGCCCCTTGCCCTACGCACCACTGGACGACTTGTTGGGGATCGGTCAGCGCGTGAAACACGTGCTCCGGTGGCGCAGCAATTTGAATTTCGCTCCCCATGGAGTCAGCATCTTGCGCTCGGTGGAGTGTTGGCATGTCTAAGCCTCCGAATCTAGTTAGCAGGGGCCAACTTGGGACTTACCACCGTCCCAGGCCGAAGCTGATCTGTTCCCCGTACCGCCACTTCATCGCCCTCTCTTAAATCGCCAAAAACTTCGATCAGGTTGCCTGACTTGGCTCCGGTTTTCACATCCACCCATTCGACCTTATTATTCCCAATGCGAATCACGAATGCTCGCTCGAGGTCGTTCGCCACGGCGGAAGCAGGGACAAAGAGGGTAGAGTAAGCACGCCGCACCGGCCAGGACACTTCGCAAAACGTGCCTGGGTCGAGTTCGGCCCGCGGGTCGCGAACGTCCAATTCAACTGGCATGGTGCGCGTTTTGTTGTCTACGGAGCGCGAGATTCTAGCAATAGGGGCTTTGAAAATTCGTCCAGGGTAGGACGGCACAGTGAAGTTCACCTCGGTCCCTTCTGGAATGCCGGCCACATCGATCTCCGGAACGGGAACGACCAGCCGGTGCCGGGTGAGCGTTTGAATCTGCACAATGGGGGTCGCGACGCCGGGGCCGCCTGCCGGGCCGACCAGCGCTCCGGGGTGAACATAGCGAGTCGTGACCTGGCCATCAAACGGGGCCGTGATTCTCAAATAGGATTGAAGCTGCGTAACCGCTCGAAGGTTTTCCTGAGCGGCCTGTATTGCTTTCTGGAGTGCGGCGACATTCGCCTCATCTGACTGCGCGGTCCCCCGCGCGATATCAAGGTCGTTGGCAGCCACCACTCCGGGCACCTTGGCTGCGGAGCTCATGTGCTGATAGGTGGCTTGGTCAGCAGCCAGCTTGGCTTGGCCGGCAGCGAGTTGCGATTCAGCGCCTTCATACGCGGCGTTGGCTTGAGCTTGACGGGCTAGCAATTCCGGGGCCTCCAGTTCAGCCATGAGTTCCCCTTGCTTTACCTTGGAGCCGCGGTCGACCGTGATCGATCTAACAAAGCCAGTCTCTTTAGCAAAAATATCGACGCGTTCGTAGGGTACGAGTTCGGCCGGCAATCGTTCAGTGGCGTTCAGCTTCTCAGACTTCACCGCAGTCACTTCCAACTGCGGCGTAGTCTGTGGGGCGGCGGATGCGGTGCTTCCAGTGTCTTGCCGGCAGGATGCGCAAACGAGGGCAATCGCCAAAGGAACCAGTAGGGCAGCCGATCTCATAGTCTCTCCTCAAGACGCAAAACGACCAGGTTGATTACAAAGTGAACATTCAGCCCTTCTTTGGGGAGCGGGCTGATCACTCAGCCTTTACCCTTTAAACTTCATCCTTGCACTTCGAGACTTCAGCCGCTATCGCGTTGCATACCGGCTTTCCGGGTCGTCGGGATCGAGTGAGGGAGAGCCGGTCGCGGCCCGCTGCTGGACCACGGAGAATACGAAGGGCAACACCGTTAAATTGGCGAAAGTTGCTGCGAGGAGGCCGCCGATCACCGCCTTGCCCAACGGCGCTGTGACCTCGTTGGCTAGTGCCATAGGGATCATTCCGGCAATCATTGCGGCGCTGGTCATCAGGATGGGGCGCATTCGTTGCCTAGCTCCCTCGATCCCGGACGCTAGTGAAGACGCGCCACTCCGCCGGTGCTGATCCGCAAAGGTGACGAGCAAGATGGCATTCGCCGTGCCCACACCCACAGCCATGATGGCGCCCATGTAGGACTCGATATTGAGCGTGGTACGGGTGGCGAGAAGCATCAAAATTACTCCGGCGATTGTCGCCGGCGCGGTCGTCAGCACAACAAAGGCGAGGCGCAAAGACTGGAAGTTCGCAGCCAGCAGCAGAAAGATGACCAAGGCTGCCAGCCCCACGCCAACTGCAAGGTTGGTGAATGTCTCGCGCATCGGCGCAATCTGGCCTCGCATTTGAACGGTGGTGCCGCGCGGTGGCGCACCGGCGCGGCGTATGGCGGCGTCGAGGGTTTTCGCCAGCTTTCCCAGGTCGTGGCCTGCCATATTCGCGGAAAGCGTCAACATGCGGAAGCCGTTGCGCCGGTCGTATTCGCCCATGATCGTGCCGTCTTCGACCTTGGCGAGATCGCCGATCAACGGGTGCTGGAACTGTCCCGGCATCACCGGAATACTCTGGACATCCTCGAGCGAGGTAATTCTCGACTGAGGGTACTGCACTTGTAATTGATAGGCGATGCCGGTGTTCGGATCAGCCCAATAATTCGGGCTGGTGAAACGGCTCGAAAAAGTCGCCTCCGAGAGCGACCGGGCCACCTGCGCTGTCGTTACACCGAGCTGACCTGCCAGTTCGCGATCGACTTTTACGTTCACACTCGGGTAGTCGAGGGGCAGTTCGTACTTCAAGTCGCGCAGGTCGGCGATCCTTGACATCTCGTTTCGCAATCGTTCCGTGTAAGCGCGGCTGGCAGACAGGTTCGGCCCAACCACGGCAAGCTCGACCGGGGAAGGCGCACCGAAGTTCATGATCTGGTCGACCAGATTTCCAGGCTCGAAGGAAAACGTCGACCCCGGAAACTTTGGGGGCAGAATACTGCGCAGTTTTTCTTCGAAGTCGCTGAGCTCGATATGAGCCCCAGGTCGAAGCGCGACGTTAATGACCGCTTCGTGCGGTCCGCTCGTCCAGAGAAACACTGTGTTGATCGGATAGCTTGCCCCCTGTGTTCCCACGTAACCCAGGGTGATAAGCACATTCTGCGCTCCGGCAGTCTGGCGGATTTCATCGAGAACTCCCATCACCAGTCGCTCGGTATCCTCTGCGCGCGTTCCCGTGGGAGCATCAAAGCGAAGACGGAACTGGGTGGCGCCCAAGTTGGGGAACAGTTCCTGTGAGAGCCGCGAACCCAAGAGGAGGACGATGGCGAGCACCATGGCGGCGTAGGCTCCAAGCACTAACCAACGAAGACGCCCCACTCGTGAGAGGAGCGCTCCCCACCGGTCTCGCGCCCTGTCAAAATCCCATCGTCCCGCCACCAGCGCTTTGCGGCCTCGGTCGATGTTGCGATGCACCCACAAGAATAAGACGGGCAGCAAGGAACTCGAAAGCAGGAACGAGGCAGCCATGGCGAACGCCACAGCAAGCGAAAGAGGCACAAACAGGTTTTGCGCGACGCCGGACATCAGAAATGAAGGAACAAAGACCGCCACTACTGCGAGCATGGATAGAAAGCGGGCCACAACTGTTTTCTGTGTCGCCTGGAGCACGCCGCGGGCGGGTTGCAGGGTGGGCTCCTGCTGAAGCGTGTTGTCAATATTCTCGATTTCCACTACACCTTCGTCGACGAGAATACCGACCGCCAGCGCCAGCCCTCCCAGCGTCATGACATTGATGGTTTGGCCTGTAAGCCACAAGGCCACCACCGAAGTCAAAAGCGCAAACGGGATGGTGGTCATGACGATAAACGAACTCTTCCAATCGCCGAGGAATAACAGAACCACAAGGCCGGTAAGCAGGGCTCCGAGCAGGCCCTCCCGAACCACGGCGCTGAGCGCGCTGGTTACGTACTGAGACTGGTCCAGCTCGTAGGTGACCTTGATATCGTCCGGAACGAGGGATTGGAAATACGGCAAGCTCTTCTTGACTTCATTCACCACCGTAACTGTCGACGCGTCGGGACGCTTGGTCACGGGGATGTAGACGGCGCGGCGGCCGTTCACCAGTGCATAGCCTGTGGGAATGTCCGTGCTGTCCTGGATCATGCCCACGTCATGAAGATAGACGGTGGGGCCGGCGCCAGTCCGTATCGGCAGGTCCGCGAGAGTTTGGATATTGGGCGTAACCGCATCGCTCTGCGCGATGCGAAGCAAGCTGCCGGTCCGCACATTTCCGGCGGGCTGAAGGATGTTGCCGTTGTTGATGGCCTGCACCACCTCATCCGGAGACATGTTGTAAGAGCGTAGGCGATCCGGATTCACGGTTACGACAATGGTGCGTTGGTTGCCGCCGAAAGGCGGCGGCGAGGTGACGCCTGGAAGCGTCGCGAAGGCCGGCCGCACGCGGTTAAGCGCCAAGTCCTGGATTTGGCCGACGGTGCGAGTCTCACTGGAAAATACGATATATCCGACTGGCACGGTGCCGGCGTCGAAGCGGATCACGAACGGCGCAACTGTGCCTGGCGGCATGAAGGAGCGAGCGCGGTTCACGTAGGATATCGTCTGCGCCAGGGCCTGGCTCATGTCGGTGCCGGGATAGAAGGTCAATTTCAAAATACCGTTGCCTTGAATGGACTTGTCCTCGACACTCTGGATCCCGTTGATGTAAAGGAAATGATATTCGTAGTAGTAGACGAGGTAGCCTTCCATCTGCGCCGGACTCATCCCGCCGTAGGGCTGCGCGACGTAGATGACCGGAAAATTCAGGTTAGGGAAGATATCAATGCGCATCCGCGTGAGCGCCAGGATTGAGCAGAGCGCCACACCGATCAACACCACTAAGGTGGCAATTGGGCGTCTCAATGCCGCGCGAATCAGCCACATGACCTAGTGCCTCCCGCAGGAAATTTGGGCATGAAATCGGGTGATCCGATGATCGGGAGATCGGGTGAACAAAAGCATCGGGTGATCGGGAGATCGGGTGATCGGGTGAACAAATACATCGAACGATCGGCAGAGTGTCCAAGCAATAAAACACTCGACGTGCCTCGCATTTTGTTCACCCGATCACCGATCACCCGATCTCCCGATCACCCGGTACTTTCACGGGTTCGATCCTCGCAATACATTCAAAAACGGCTGCAAGTCGCCCTGCGCGTAGGCGACATTGAAGAGGCGGTGCCACACATTCAGCCTGGCAACCGCGTCGTCCATTTCCGCCTGAGCAAGAAGTCCCTCGGAGTCGGCTACCTCTACTAAGGTTGCCAGGCTCGCCGCGTAGCGCGCCCGCGATTGAGTCTCCGACGCGCGCGCCGCCGCGAGCTCAATGGGCGTCTGCTGCGCTATGAGTTGAGCGCTCTTCAATTCAGCCCGCGCCGCTTGGAGCCGGCCGGTTACGTCTTGAATGGTTCTGTCGTAGAGCGCCCGCTCGGTTCGCTCATTCGCTTTGGCGATCTGCTTTTCAGCGCTCAGCGCTTTAAAATCGAAGACGTTTGGAAAGGTAATCGTCAGACCCGTCACCCAATTTCCCCGGCCGGGCGCTAAGCCGTCCCAGTTGCCGGCGATCGATCCGTTATTCGGAATCTCGCTGCCCCGTCCGAAGCCTTCTGCTCCGAGAAAAACCCGCGGGTAGTCAGTCCGGCTCAGCACCTTTTCCTGCGCCTCCACTTGCCGCACCGCTGCCATTTGATCCCGTGCCAGCGGGTTGTCGGTTGGCGCTCGGCTCGGCAACGCATCCACCGGCGGCGGGTGCAGCAGATTACCGGCCTCAAGTTGAACCTCATTGCCGGCCATGCCCATAAGCGCCGCAAGCGTGGCCAAGGTCGCTTGCTCCCCCGCTTGCGCCTGGTATAACTGAGTCCTGGCAAGAGCGAGTTGAGCGTCGGCGCGCGAGGCATCGGCCCCCGGTCTCAAGGCGTTGTCGACCAGAGTGCGAACGGATTTGGCGAAAACCTGCCAGCGGTCTACGTTTGCCTGCGCCGCCACGACCGACTGATGGCTCGCCAAGGCGCTCAGAAAATAATCGCCGACCGCCGTCGCCACCTGGAGTTTCGTGACTGCCAGGTCCGCAGTGGATTTGTCCGTCGCGGATTTCGCTCCTCCCACCATAGCCGCGCGGAGGCCGAAGTCGATTGGCTCCCAGGAGAGAAGCACTGCGGTCTGATTGTTCCAAAAGCTGCGCCCACTGGACGAAGCGCCGACCGGCCCTTCAACCGCGGGCGTAATGGAGGTGGGCAGCCAAATGCCGGCCACCTGGTTCTGCGTTGCACGGCCGTCCTGGTAGACGCCGCTCAAATAGGGAAGATATTGGGTTCGCGCCAGTGGTATGCCCGCGCGCGCTGCGGCCACTTGTTCGAGTGAAGCGCGCACGGCAGGGTAGTGCTCGAGGGCATAGTTAAGCGCCTCCTCGAAAGTCAAGGCATGCGCCGGCGGCCCACCCACTTGTGCCTGGAGGCCTCGCACTAAGACCAATGTCAGGACCAAGGCGGATAGCTCCGGAAGGATTTTCCGGCTCATAAAGTTCTCACCTCAGAAAAAACTATTGATATAGGTGTCATCCGTTCATGCCGAACATCTCACCAAACAGCTCATGCACGCGTTTCCTGGCTACGCGCAGCGCTTTTCGGCCTAGAGGCGTCATTTCGTAGACGCGTCGCGCAATCTTGCCATTACGCTCCTCGTGGGACCGCAAGTAGCCCTTGCTCTCCAGCCCGTGCAGAATTGGATATAGCGTTCCCGCACTCAGCTTGTAGCCGTGCCGCCCCAGTTCCTCGGCGATCCAGATTCCGTAAAAAGGCTTCTCGGCGGCGTGGTGGAGAATATGCAGGCGGATCAACCCCGAGTAAAGGCTTTTGTCATCCATATTGGCTTTCGATGCCCTGATTCGGTATCGAATATAGATAGTCTCAAACAACACCGAGGCTGTCAAGCGGAGTTTGCCGCCGTCGCTACTTTCGCTTTGCTTTGGCTTCGATGTAAGTTGAGAAGGCGTCCGGCTTGGCGGGAGGCGCAATCTCGAATTTGAGGATCAGAGCATCGCCGCCCGTCATACGATAAGTCAAGCGGTACCTCGGGTTGGAAGGCAATGCCTCGCTTATAAATTCAATCGTCTTGTGGTCGGCGGAGGCCATAACCGAGTAATGGATCACGTGCCCTTCGCTATCAAAATAAATGGCTCGAGGCGGCGCGTTTTCTGAATCCCTATAGACCACCATCAGATCGTCATGTGTGGAAGCAGGACGGTCTTTGGTGGCCGGGTACGCGGCGTGGTTCTTACGGACCAGAATGTGGTCTTGGAGATCAGGCAGAAATGCGAATCCGCCTGATCCTTGGCCCGGCTGTCCTCCGCCTTCTCCCACCCAATCTCCCAGGAGATACTCGAAAGGAGCCCATGCCTTCGTCGATTCCTGAGCGCGGCTAGTGACGGTTGGCGGCAAAAGCGCCGCCAATGTTACAAGGAGCAAAAGATGTGTAGTGCGGTTCATTTCGACTCCAGCAATTAGCGGCTATCATACACCATCAGCCTACTCCTCGCGCAGCGTTTGCGCCGGATCGATCTTAGCAATCTTCAGGGCCGGCAGGGCCGTGGCCAGGAGCGTCACCAGGACAAGGGTCAGCACTACGCTGACCAGCGTTGTCGCGTCGTAGACGCTGACGCCATAGATTACGCTACGCATCACTCTCAGCGCCCCAAAGGAAAGTACAATTCCCAGAACGACACCCAATAACGAAGCGCCCGCGCCGGAGCGGCCGATCCGAAGCATAGCCTGGCCGAGAGTCGACCCCAGCGCCATGCGGATGCCAATCTCGCGCGTCCGCTGCGCGACCATGTTAGCCACCAATGCGAAGATGCCGACTGCGCTCAGTACCAGCGCCAGAGCCGCCATCGCGCCCAGCAGCGCCACCTCAATCCGCTGCGTTGCCAGCGTTTTTCGAAGGAGATCCTTCATGCCGTAAAAACCGGAGGCCGGCAGGTTCGGATCCGCGCTCGAGAGGGCGCGCTGCATCGCAGCCGTCAAGCCCTCCACCGGTCCTGCCACGCGCACCACCCAATCGGGTTGAAACCACACGTGCACCAGCGAGAGGTACTGAGGAGGCACTTGCGCGGCAGGAATGTACATCGCCTGCTCGCTCATGAGCGGAGCACCCTCGTAGAGACCGGAGACGACCCAAGTATCGGATACTTCACCCACGATTAGCGTGTCCTTATTGACATAGCGGCCTACGGGATTGCTTCCGCCGTAGAATTTCCGGGCGAAGGCCTGGTTCACCACGGCCACACGCTGGGTGTTCGGGCCGTCAGCATCGGTAAAGGTGCGGCCCGCAAGCACCGGCATCTGCAAGGCGTCGAAGAATCCCGGCGTAACGTAGACTAGATCGGTCCCATCCTGCCGTCCGGCCTCTCTCCCGTCGCTGAGGGTGATTCCGTCGTTCAGGGCGCGCTCGAAGGGCAGGCTCAATCCAACTGCGGCATTCTTTACGCCGGGAATCTGCCGCATGGCGGCCGTGCTATCGTCCAAGAGTTTTCGGAAGGCGGCGAGATTGTGGTACCGCGCGTCGTTGAGCGAGGCCTTGGCGACCATCACGCCGTTGGGGTTGAATCCCGGCGGCAGCGTCTCGAGGTGAATCAGGCTGCGAATGAGCAGTCCCGAAGCTGCCAGCAGCAGCACGGTGAGGGCGACCTCGCCGGCAATCAGCGCCCGGCGATAGAACTCGCTGCCGGCTCTCGCCTCGCCGCGGCCGGCCATCGACGAGCGCAAGTCGACCTTCCGAGTGGCGAGCGCCGGCAGCATGCCAAAGAGCCCGCTAGTCAAGACCGAAACCATAAGCGTGAAGGTCATCACTCGGCCGTCCAGGGGTACGCTCGAGACGGGAAGAAAGTGTTCGGGCAAGAGCAGCAGGAGGCCGCGCAGGGCGATAATTCCCACGCCTATGGCGACCGCCCCGCCCACCAGGGCCAGGAGCAGGTTTTCCATCCAAAATTGCTTCTGAATCTGCCAACTGGAGGCTCCCAATGCCAAACGAGTCGCCACTTCCGGAACGCGGCGCAGAACGCGCACGAGCGTCAAGGCCGCAAGATTCGCGCAGGCGATGAGCAGGATGAAGCCGGCGGCCAGCATCAGCGCCAGCACTTCCGGACGCAGCGTGTCCGTCTGCCCCTTTTGGAGCGGCACCGAGTAGTAGGTCACTTGTGCGCCTGGGTTGTTCTGCAGCTCATAGCGGTCCTTGCGGGAGGCCCAGGCGCGGTTGATCTGGGCATCTGCCTCCTGCCAGGTCGCGCCATGGCGCAACCGCGTGATGACGTCAAAGTTTGTTCCTCCTCCTTCGCCCTCGCGACTGGGCTGCAGCGGGGTGTAAACGTCGGCGTTCAAGGGTGTCGTGGCGCCCTGCGGCAGCACGCCGATTACCGTGTAGGGCTCGCTCCTCAGCAGGATGGCCTGCCCGAGTAGGTTCGAGTCCGCGCCGAGATCGCGCCACACGTTGTAGCTGAGAATCGCGGCCTTGGGCCCGTGGGGACGGTCCTCCTCCTCGGAGAAATTGCGGCCTATGAGGGGCTGAAGAGCCAACACGTCGAAGTAGTGCGCGGAGACACGCCCCTCGTGAACGTACCGCGCGCGCACACGGGCTTCGAGGTTCACGCCCGAGTTGCCTCCCGAAACAGCAGTGATCAATGCGGGAACATTGCCGCGCAGCAACTCCCACTGCTCTCCGTCCAAGTGGTGCCGCTCATCAGAAGCTCTGAGGCCGGTGACGCGGGTGTAAATCGTCCCCATCCGCTCCGGATGCGCGTAGGGCAGGTTCTTCAGCAAGAGTGCGTTCACGAGGGAAAAGATCGCTGTGTTAGCGCCCATGGATAGGGCCAAAGTGACGATTACGGCAAGCGTAAAGCCGGGACTGCGCTTCAACTGGCGCCCGGCAAGGCGAAGATGCTGTCCCCAAGTGCTCATAAACTCTCCTCCGAACGGATCAATTTATCCTGCGTCGCTTTGTAGAGGAATACGCAGACAACTAAGCCCGGGTTCCACTCGGACAGGCTCTTGACGAAACATCTGCCTGGCCATGGTCGCGGTGGAGATATTCCAGCATAGCTTGCTTCTGGCGATGCACCGTGAGTTGCAGAGCTTTGACACATCAGGACCGCAGGGCCTGGCGCCAGTGCTGTATCACCGCACTAAACCTGAGGGCTGGGTGAAGCCTCCAAGGTTGTTTGACGCCGCGTGAGGGCGCGGGCTGCGAACACCAAGTTTTGAAAAACCCGGGCCTCGAAGGGTGAGGTTGCTCCAGTCTGTTCCTGCAAGTTGGGCAAGAGGTCGGTGAGACGCTCGTATATTTGTTCCATGTCTTGTGTCGTGGGCTGGGACTTGAGCCGGACGAAGGCATTGCACAGTTGCGTAAAGACGCCGCGCGCGTTGCCATTGTGGATATAGACATCAGTACCGCTGATGTCGCTAAGGGATTTCTCAGCTCGCCGCGGCACAGCTTCGAAGACAAACCAGGTGTGGTTGGGCCGCTTCAGCTTTTGCCAAGAGACTGCGAGCCCCAGCTCGAACGGCATGTTGAACCGCGGGGTCTTGGGTGGGTGAGGGTCAAGCTCCACTCGGGAGAGGTCGTGAAGAGAATATGCGCAGCTCCGAATCAGGGAGAGGATCCGGTCCAGCCGCCTCTGCCCGCCCGGGATTTCCAGCGTGGCGCGAGGCACTAAGCCGACGGAACTTACACCCGCAATGTAAGCGAGGTACAACTTGGTAAAAGACGAGTCGTAGGGAATATTGAGAAAGAGACTTTCTTTTGCGCGTGGCAAGTCTTTAATGGTGCCGGCCGTTTCGAGACCGGGCACTCTCCCGCTTATTGCCGGACCGCCGGTCAAGATCACGACCGTTCCCGTGCGCCTTGGAGTGCTCTTCTACCAGGCGCTCGATTTCCTTCACACGCTCGACTGAGACCCCTAGCGTCCTGGCAACTTTACGCATGGACGGGAACGGCGTTTCGATTCGAACTGCCATAGCAAGTCCTCCTACCTACTCCAAGTCTACAGGTTCCGTCCTGTGCAGACAAGTGTATTTACCAGCGTCATCGGGAGCTACCTGCCGCTGTGACCGTCCTCGACAAACACTCTGGCCATGGCGGGGAGCTCCTCGGCTTGCGCCTCATGTGCGCGGGAGCGCGTCAGCCACTTCTGGAAGGAATCGAGGTAGGTGTAGTAGACGGGAGTGATGTACAGAGTGATGAGCTGGGAAACCAGGAGTCCGCCCACCACGGCGAGTCCGAGCGGGCGTCGGGATTGTGCGCCGGCGCCGAAGCCGAGCGCGATGGGAAGCGTCCCCATGAGCGCTGCCATGGTGGTCATCATGATGGGACGAAAACGGATGAGGCAGCCTTCGTAGATGGCCTCGAGCGGGCTCGATCCCTTAGTGCGTTCTGCCACGATGGCAAAGTCAATCATCATGATGGCGTTCTTCTTCACGATGCCGATCAGCATGATGACGCCGACGAACCCGTAGAGGTTTAAGTCCAGATGGAAAAGCTTCAAGGTGATCAATGCGCCCAGGGCGGCGGAAGGCAGTCCGGAAAGAATAGTAAGAGGGTGAATGAAACTCTCGTAGAGAATGCCGAGCACGAGATAAATCACGAGCAACGTGGCCGCGAGCAGGATTCCGAGCCCGGTGAGCGACGACTCATACTGCTGCGCTGTGCCCTGAAATGTGGCGCTCATCGAGGCCGGTAAGGTGTTGCGGGCCAGGTCCTCGACGCGGGTCACGACGTCGCTGAGCGAGACACCGGGCTTGAGGTTGAAGGAAAGCGTCACCGAGGGAAGCTGGCCGGAGTGGTTGACCGCGAGCGGGCCCAGGTCTTGCGTGAGCCTCGAGACCGAACTCAGCGGAACCAGTTGCCCGGTGTTCGATCTGATGTAGAGCATCGAAATGGCCTGAGGGTCCATCTGGTACTGAGGCATGAGCTCGGCGATCACCCAGTACTCGTTGTTGGGGGCGTAGATGGTCGAGATCTGGCGCGCGCTGTAGGCCGTCGAAAGCGCGTCCTCGATTTGGTAGGCCGATACGCCTAGCGCCAGGGCCTTGTTGCGGTCGATCACCACGTTCACCTGGGGGTTTGCGACCTGCAAGTCGCTGTTCACATCCATAAGGCCGGGCAATTGCCGCATCTTGTTTTCGAGTTCGATGGTGTCGCGGTAAAGCTCCTTGGTGTCCGCGCCTTCCACTGTGAACTGGTAGAGGCTTCGCGTGAGTTGGCCGCCGATCTGGATGGGCGGCGGATTCTGCATGAAGGCAATCACGCCGGGGAGGGAAAGCATCTGAGGACGGAGTTCGTTGATCACGTCGTCCGTGCTGATGTAGCGCAGGTTGGGATCGTGCTTGCGGCCGGGAAGGTGGAAAAGGCGTCGGATGGAGTCGGTCAGATCCTGGCTTGCCGAGGGACGGTCCTTCAGGTGAACGAAGAAGAATCCCGAGTTGCCGCCATAGCCCGGCAGCCCCGCGCCCGCGAAAGACATCACGTCGGACACATCGTGATCGTCGGTGATGATCTTCGTCACCTCGAGTTGGTGTTGCTTCATGGCATCGAAGGAAATGCCTTGTGCCGCCTGGGTGATGCCGAACATTCCCCCGGAATCTTCGCTGGGAAGAAAGCCCTTGGGTATTTGCAGGAAAAGTTGCACGGTGAAGACGACGATCACGAACGAGGCCAGCAGCGTGACGAAGCGGTGACGCAGAACGCCCCTCAAGGTCCAATCGTAGACGCGTTGAATCAACTGGAAGCCGCGCTCGAACAAAAGATAGACGTGGCCATGCTGCTGTTCTTTAGGGGAGCGCAGGAAACGGCTGCAGAGCATGGGTGTGAGCGTCAGCGAGACGATGCCGGAGACGACCACCGCGCACATGATGGTTACCGAGAACTCGTGCAGCAGGCGCCCGAGCAATCCTCCCATGAACAGAACGGGGATAAAGACAGCGGCCAGCGAGAGCGTCATGGAAAGTATGGTGAAGCTGATTTCACGCGAGCCGTTGAGCGCCGCTTCGAACACTCCTTCCCCCATTTCCATGTGGCGGACGATGTTCTCCAGCATCACGATGGCGTCATCCACCACAAAGCCTACGGAAAGCACCAGGGCCATCATGGAGAGGTTGTCCACGGTGTAACCGAGCAGGTACATCACCGCGAAGGTCCCGATGATTGACATGGGCAGGGCCAGGCTGGGGATGGTGGTGGCTGAGATATTCCGCAGGAAAATGAAGATGACCAGCACCACCAGGCCCAGGGTGAGCCAAAGCGTGAATTTCACGTCGCTGATGGAGTCGCGGATGGAGACGGACCGGTCGTAAAGTGTGGCCATCTGGATCGAGGCCGGGATCTCGGAGCGGAACGTCGGCAGGAGAGCCTTGACGTTGTTCACGACCTCGATCGTATTCGTGCCGGGCTGCCGCTGGATGGCGATCACCTGTGATGGCTTGCCGTTATACCAGTTCGCGATCTTGTTGTTCTGAACGTCGTCGAGCACTTGGGCCAGGGCGTCCAGTCGCACCGGCGAGCCATTGCGATAAGCGACGATGAGAGGCCGGTAAGCCGCGGCATCCGTTAGCTGCCCGGTGGCCTGCACAACGAAAGACTTGTGAGTGCCGTAAAGCGTTCCCGTGGGCAGGTTGACGTTGGCCTGCTGGATCGCGGTCATGGCTTCGTCGATTCCGATTTTGCGAGTGGCCAGCGCCTTGGGGTCGAATTGCACGCGCACGGCATACTTCTGCGCGCCGAAGACCTGGACCTGCGCCACCCCGCTGATCATCGAGATGCGCTGGGCCATGAGCGTGTCGGCGTACTCGTTCACGGTGGAGGAAGGAAGCGTATCGGACCACACCGCCATGTAGAGGATGGGCTGGTCAGCGGGGTTTACCTTTTGATACGAAGGCGGGGCCGGCATGCCGGTGGGAAGCTGGCCCTGGGCATTGGCGATCTGTGCCTGGACGTCTTGCGCGGCGGCGTCGATGTTGCGGCTGGCGGCGAATTGCAGAGTGACCTGGGTGCCGCCTTGGGTGCTGGCGGAGCTCATCGACTCGAGGCCTGCGATCGTGGAAAAATGCCGCTCCAGCGGTGTCGCCACAGCCGAGGCTACGGTTTCCGGGCTGGCTCCCGGAAGCGTGGCGCTGACCTGGATGGTGGGGTAATCGACGTTGGGCAGATCGTTGACCGGCAGATACCGGTACGCCATCACTCCGAAAAGAAGTATACCGAGCATGACCAGAGTGGTCATGACGGGCCGGCGGATGAAGAGTTCGGCGAGATTCATGGAAGTGCAGGAGTCAGGATTCAGGAGTCAGAATGCAGAACTGAAGGCCGCGCAATTCAATCACCAGCGGTATGCAGGAATGTAGGCTGTGATTCTGACTCCTGACTTCTGACTCCTGACTCCTGGTTTTGTCACTGCTTTCTGACCGCTACTTTCATGCCGGGCACGACGCGCATTTGGCCGTCGGTAATCAATGTTTCACCTGCTGCAACGCCTTTTTGGATAACTGTTCTTCCAGCAATACTGTTGCCCGCAATCACGGGCCTCAACTCGGCGGTCTTATCCTGTTTCACGACAAAAACGTATTGCCCTGCCTGCCCGGTCTGAACTGCTTGTGAAGGAACGACGACAGCGCTGGCTTGAGTCATGAGGGTGAGCGCAACGTTTACGAACTGACCCGGCCAAAGCCGGTTGTCGGGGTTTTGAAACGTGGCCTTCAGCTTGATGGTGCCCGTCGTGCTGTCCACGGTGTTGTCGATGAACGATAACATACCCGTTGAGACAGCCTGCTCCTCGTTCGGCGCGCTGGCCTCGACTTTCAGCGGGGCTCCTGCCTGGTAGCGTTTGATATCGGCCAGGTGCTGTTCGGGAACCGAAAACGTAACGTAAATGGGGTGAATCTGATTCAGCACAACGAGCGCCGCATCGTTATCCTTCACGAGATTCCCAGGGTGGACCAGCACGGCGCCTGTCCGCCCATCGATGGGCGACTCGACCGTGCAGTAGCTCAAATCGATGCGCGCCTTGTCAATGGCTGCCTTATCGGCGCGCACGGAAGCTGCGAGGGCATCGGCGTTGGTGCGCATCGAGTCGTACTGCTCTTTCGAGACAATGCCCTCATTGAAGAGTTCTTTGTAGCGATCCGACTCCGCTCCGGCATTTTCCAGTTGCGCCTGGTCTTTCGCCAGATTGGCTTCCGCCTGTTGCAGTGCGACGTCAAAAGAGCGGCGATCCAGGGTAAAGAGTAGATCGCCTTTGCGCACGTCTTTGCCTTCTGTGAAGTACGCTTTTTCGATCCTCGCCGCCACCTGCGCTTTCACTGAAACCGTTGCGTACGCCTCGACATTGCCAATGGCGTGGACCTGAACGGGCACAGTCGCTAAGGTTGCCTCGCCGGTGGTCACCGGAGCTGAGTAGTCCGGGGGCAGGCCTTGTGTTTCCGCTTTCTTCGCTGAGCAGCCGGTCCAAAGAAAGAGAGAGAGTCCCAGTCCAAGACCTACCAGGACACGCGCCACTGCTCGGGACGCCTGGTCATTCCCCTGAAACAGGGCATCGATGGTATTCACTGCATTCCGGCAGAGGTGTGCAAAGTGGTATCCCGCTTCGGCGGGAACGATCATGCCGGACAAGGTCCTTCCCGCGCAGCTTTCCGAGTAATCCATGGTGCTAGACTCCACGCCTCTGACAGTCACCTTAGCGCTGCGATCTCAACTATTCCAGACCTGGATGGCGGCGTAAAGCCGTTCGTGCGCTTTCATCGCAGCCTGCTACGGGTGGTTGGAGCAAACGAGCTTCTGGAATGCTCCCGCTTTGGGCAAAGTTCCAGCCCCGCATACGCCTATTGGGCTTTGGGCGCAACGCCTGGCTGACAGGTGACGTTCAGAGTAGATGTGCGGTGATCCAGAGAACCGGGGGAAACTCGTTAGTAATCACGCCTGTGGCCCATGCGGCCGCCACCACCACCCCGATGCGAACCGCCACCACCACCACCGCCGCCGCCGAATCCGGCGCGTTGCGGACGGGCTTCATTCACGGTTAGGGGGCGCCCTTCCAGGGTTTGGCCGTTAAGTCCCTGGATGGCTCGCTGCATGTCTTCTTCCTCGGCGAGTTCGACGAATCCAAATCCTCGTGATTCGCCCGTCATCTTGTCACGGATGACGGTCGCGGAAACAACTTGAAACCCAGCGTTGGTGACGAATTCACTGAGCACATTGTCGGTCACACTGCGGGGAAGGTTTCCCACGAATAATCTCTGAGCCATTTACTCCTCCAGATTTTGGGCAGCCTGTAACGGCGGCCTCTTCATAAGACATTCCTCAAGCCGGGCTTGGGAGAGTCTGCCGAGGTCCTACTGAACCTCACTACTCCCCTTTGCACCCCATGCCAAGGAGCAATACCCCAAAATCTGAAGGGCTAAGGATTGAAACAATTCTTGGACCGCATGTAGGGATTCAACGACCCTGCAAAGCTTCCCAGCTCCGAACCTTCACCCTGCTCCTTGACCCCTTAGTAACTACGCCACACCTTGCACAGATCGTCAGACGTGTCACTTCACGCGCGGCGCCGGCGAGCCGGGGCCGAAGAACAACTCCAGCTCCCAGGGTCAACTTCCCGAAAATTCGTGGACGGTGATTGCCTTGGGCCGCTGTTAGACTCGCCGAGAATCACAATTGCGCTCGCGATTGAAACATATCACTTTTTCCATTTAGAAACTATCAGAAAATGCACTAGGCGGGAAAGCTCGGTCGGTATCATGGGGGGCTCGCGGTTGCCCTTTGGCGCCCCAAGCATTGTCGACCGTTTCGAGGGTTGGCTAGCTCAGTCGACTTAGCTTACACAGCATCAGCGGAGAGCCCGCTTCTTCCTAGAACGTCCGTCGAGTGAAGGCATGATCTTGAGATTCTTTTCAATCAGGGCGTTACGTTGTTCGACGCAGGCGTAGCTGCGCAGGGGGTCCTCGGGCGTGTGCAAGACGTAATCGAGAAGCCTATCGACGGTGCTGGTGGCCGCATGAAGGAGGGTGTCCGAAGAGCCATAATAGATGAAAACCTGTCCCGAGGGGCGCGATACCCAGCCGTTACTGAAGACCACGTTTGAAACATCGCCAATCCGCTCCTCGCCCTGCGGGGCAAGGAAGTAACCCGCGGGGCGGTGAGTGACGACCCAAGGGCGATCGAGATCGCAGAGCATGAGATAGAGGACGTAGCGCAGTCCGGCCGCCGTATTGCGCACCCCATGCGCAAGGTGCAGCCAGCCTCGCTCGGTTTTGATGGGCGCGGGCCCGAGGCCGTTCTTTACTTCCTTAATGGTGTGATACTCGCGGTTATCGATGATGGTCTCCTCGTTGATCACCGCGTGATGCATGCTGGCGACCAGACCCCAGCCGATTCCTCCGCCTTTGCCGGCCTGGATGAATTCGTCCTGGGGACGAGTGTAGAACGCGTAGTGGCCATCCACAAACTCCGGGTGGAGCACCACGTTGCGCTGCTGCGGCGACTGGGTTTTCAAGTCCGGCAGGCGCTCCCAGCTCTTCAGGTCCTTGGTGCGGGCGATGCCGCATTGTGCGACGGCGGAAGATGTGTCCCACAAGGGCGTCTTCGGGTCTTTGCGCTCGGTGCAGAAGAGGCCGTAAATCCAACCATCCTCGTGGCGCACCACACGAATATCGTAGACGTTGATGTCGGGGTCGCTCGTCTCCGGCATCAAGATGGGGTAATCCCAAAAACGAAAATTGTCGATTCCGTTCGGGCTTTCGGCCACGGCGAGAAACGACTTTCGATCCACGCCCTCGACGCGAGCCAGGACCACTATTCTGCCTTCGAATTCCATCGCGCCGGCATTGAACGTCGAGTTGATGCCCATCCGTTCCATCAGGTATGGGTTCGTTTTCGGATCGAGGTCGTAGCGCCAGAAGACCGGGGCGTGCTCGGCGGTGAGCACCGGGAAAGCGTATCGGTCGAAGGTTCCATTTCCGAACTGCAGCTTGCGGTTCTTGCGTGTGGCCAGCTTTTCGTGCTGTTTGAAGAGTGCCTCAATACGCTTTTTGAACTCAGCCTTGTTCATGTCCGATCCTCCGCTACGTAGCGGCCGCCCCTACGTTCTTGCCATAACCTCAAAGCACATTCGGCTGTTATGGTAAGGGCACTTCCACTGATCGACTTTGAATTTGTCCTGGCTGGGGATGCCCTCGCGCGAGACCTTCCAAAACCATTCCCCGCGTTGGCGGTCGACGATGTATTTCTCAATGAACTCCCAACTCCTTTCGGCGGCCTTGCGAAAATGTTCTCGCCGGGAGAGTTGGTAGGCGTTCAAGAATCCGACCACGGCTTCCGCCTGCGGCCACCATTCCTTGCCGGTGTCGATGATTCCGCTCGGGTCGGCCTCGTAGAGAAGCCCGCCGTCGGGATCGATCGCCTGGTCGAGAACGGCTTGCGCCATTTGGACCGCCTCTTGTCGTGCCTCGGCGAGTATCTGCTCGTCGCCGAGTATCTCGGCGGCTTCACAGAGCAGCCACGATCCCTCAATGTCATGTCCAAAGGAGATATGATCTGATTTGGAATGCCACTCTTCGTCAAAGAACATTCGGAAGTGATGGGACGTACGGTCAATGATGTGCTCGAGGAAAATCTCGATAAGCTCCTGCAGGCGGCAGCGCAGGAGGCGGTTGTCTCCGCAACGCAGCAGATTCGCGCAGGCCTCGAGCAGGTGAAGGTGCGTGTTCATGGACTTCTTTTCGTCCATATCGACTTGGCTCAGGCGTTGGTCTTGAGCCAGCCCCCAGTCGCGCTCATAGGTTTCGAAGTATCCTCCATGGAGCGAATCGTGGCTCGAGGATTCGATGGCCTCAAAGAGTCGGAACGCCTTAGTCAACGCTTCCTGATCGCCGATGGCGCGGTAGTATTCGGCCAGCGCGTACACCGTAAATGCCTGGCCGTAGATGCGCTTCTTGGTTTCCAGCGGCTGGCCGAGATAGTCTAACTTCCAGAAAACACCGCCGAATTCCGCATCCCAGAAATGCAATGTGATGTAGTCGTAGGCGCGGCGTGCGGTTTGACGATAAATCTCCTCGCCGTACACGCTAAAGGCTTTCGAGAAAGTCCACAGAATGCGCGCGTTCAAGATCAGCCCTTTGTGCGCGAGTGGGTTGACGGTGAGGTCGTTCGAGATCTGTCCCCTGAAACCTCCGTACTGCTCGTCAATTGCGTTCTTTAGCCAGAACGGCAAGATGTTGGTTCGTAGTTCGGATTCGACCTGTCCTCGCAGATTCATCGAGGCATTTCTCTCCGCTCCCGAAAGCACTAAACCCTCTCCCCCAAGGGGACGAGGACTACGCGCGGCAGGGGACGCCGCTCCCTTTGACTTTTGACTCTCGACTTTCGACTTTTCTCACGCTACCGCCACGGGCTCAGTCGTCCCTTTCTGGCCGGCCGGTTGGCCAAAGGTCTCTCGATCCTTCAGGTGGTCGTACCAGGTGAACTTGAGCACAATCGAGGTTACGGCAATGATTACCGCCGTCTCTGCAGCGTTGCGGAATTTCTGAATCACCACGTACATCGGCAAGGCAACGAGGCTGACCTGCCAGGTTATGCCGACGACGATATTGAACATATCGCGCCAGAAGTCCTTGTTGCGCTCGAAGCTGGGATCTTCGGCGCGAACTTTGGCGAGGACCGGGCCCCAGAAACCCCAAGGCCGCACGCGCCGATAAAAGTCCTTCAGGACTTCGTCGTCTTCCGGCTTGGTCAACCATGTCCCGGCCAGGCAACCGGCCAGGGAGATCGCAAAAGTGACCGGGAAAACCAGCGCAACATCGGAGTTCAGCGAGTGCGCCTGCAAAATTCCCCTGACCAGCGAAATGTTGGGGAGCAGCGACGGCAGAATCAAGGAACTGGCGATGCCGGTGACCATTCCCCAGAAATAGCCGTAGCCGTTGAACCGCCACCAGTACCACTTGAGAACGTTGGAAGCCGTGTAGCCGCCCCACAGCCCGGAAACGATCCAAAGCACGACGGAGTTTACCGAGGCGACGTACCAACCGATCGCCGCACCTACCAACACCACGACGAAGGAACTCAGATAACTCAGGCGGACGTAAGTTCTGGCGCTGGCATTCGGATTGATGAAACGCTTGTAGATGTCGTTCACGAAGTACGGCGGCGCGGCGTTTACCGTGGCCGCAAAATTCGACATGAACGCCGCCAGCAAACCGGCAATCAGGAACCCGAGCAGGCCCGCCGGAACGAATCGGCCAAGCGCGTAGGGAAGCACCAACTCGAAATCCATGTTCGTTCCCATGCCCCGAATCTGGTCGCTGAAGAAAACCAACGCCAAAACGGTGAGTCCGGTGATTAGAAAATAGCGGGGAAGAGTCAGGACGACATTCACCCAACTACTCATCAGGGACGCCTCGCGCGCATCCTTGGAAGAAAGAACGCGCTGCATATCGTAGTTCGGCGCCGGGCCGGCCATGCTGATCAGCACGCCTTTGAACAATAACATCATGACGAAAAAGCCGAAGATGCCATAGCCGTCTTCCGCTATCTTGGCATTTGCTGAAGCGAGCAGGGAGGACCAATCGACATTCAGATGCCAGCCAAAGAAGATATGGTCCCAGCCGGGTGGGACGACATGCTGAAGCGTGCCTGGAGCGACTTTGGAGATGGCAATGATGCCCACCGCAAAGGAGGCAATCGAAAGAATGCAAAATTGGATGACCTCGGTGACCACCACGCTGAACATGCCGCCCTTGATTACGTAAATGGCCGTGATGGCGATCAAAATCGTGGCGTACAGGTTGGGCGACAGGTGCCAGGGCAGGAATATCGAAGCGAACTTTCCGATCCCTTTGAACCCGTAGCTGAAGAAGCCGATGATGCTCACGAAGGCATAGACGACCACGATCAAATGAGAGAGTTGCGCGCCACGGCCCGTGCCGAAGCGCGTCTTGATCCACTCCGCACCGGTCATCACATTCGAGCGTCGCAGCCACGCCGACAAGTAAACCATCAGAAAAACCTGGTTGAAGGTCGGCCACAGCCACGGGATCCACACACTCTTCAGGCCGTAGACGAACATCCAGTAGACCAGCAGCATGGTGCCGCTGATGTCGAACATGCCGGAGGCGTTCGAAATGCCCAGCACGTACCATGGCAAGACGTTGCCACCCAGAAAGTACGCCCTGATGTCGCGGGACGCGCGGTGGGAAACCCAATAGCCCACCAGCACCGAAGTGACGAGGTACGCCAGTATGATCGCAATATCGATAGGATGAAGGTTCATGGAACCTCTTTTCTACTGCATGACTCCCGCCAGCAAAAACACCAGCATCGCCTGCCAGTTGATGCAGACTTCGTTGCTGGCGTAGGATCCTTGCTCGTCGCTATACACTTTGGCTGGGGGCAAACCGGCGGGCAGGGCTGCGAGAATGGCGTCTTGGCGGTCGGCATTTGGGCCGCCCGAGAGCAGTCCGGGCCAAGGCTCCGGATTCTTGTCCGCGCCGCTCGGGCGATGATGAGGGTGGCGGAAGGGATGCTCGCCGACTTGCGTCACCCACGAAATCGAGAAGGTGTTGCGGCCCAAAAGGTAATGGAGGTTGTCAAGCGCAGCCTCCACGCTCGCGCGGTCCGGGGAAAGCGCGTTGGCAACCAGCAACTCCATGCCGTAATTCGCCACCAGGCCGTTCGAGCCCCAATGAAAATCCCCCTCACCCAGGCTGATGTGGTAGGGATTGCGGCGAGTGCGCTCGACGGTCTTGCTGGCTGCTCCCAAGACTGCCTCACGGACGGTGGCCAGCGCGCGCGAATCGGAGTCCGGGCGCGCCGCGAGGGCATACGCCCACAAGCCCATCGGCGCCACCAGTCGCCAAGTCTCGGGATCGAGCGCGCGCAGGGACGCCAGGTAGCTCGAATAATGGTCCACAAAGTAACGATCGTATTGGGCCTCGCCGGTGGTTCGCCATAACTCCGCGGCCGCCCACAACCGCTCATCCCCGCAATCGGGATCACCGTATTCGCCGGTGGAGATTCCGGGCGGATTCTTGAAAGTCACGTTCGGATAGCGCTCGGTCCACTCCCAAGCCGCCCGCGCGGCGCGCAGGTTCCGAGCGGCAAAATCCTCGTCGAACGGTTGGTACACGCGCGCAGCAATGGCTGCGACTGCGGCCAGGTCAGCGGTTGCGCAAGTGCTCTTGAAGGGCGGCTTGCCCATGCCGATCACTTCGCTCGGCAAGCGATCGTCCTCTGGCATTATGAAATCGCAAAAGTGCTCGCTGGTTTGCTTGTGCCACGCGCCGCCGTCCTCGTCCTGCATCTTAAGCATCCACTCGAGGTTCCAGCGAGCTTCGTTGAGGATGTCGGGCGTGCCATTGCCGCTCTCAGGAATATTCAACTTGATGTTTTTCAACTTCGACCCAAACATTTCGAAGGCCCAAAGCAGCGTGCCGGTCGCGATCCCCGAGTTCACCATATAGCGGCCGTAATCCCCGGCGTCGTGCCAGCCGCCGGCGTTATCGCGCCGGCCCTGTCTCCCGGAAGAAGCATGGAAGCTTCCCTCGAGGTGACACGCCGCATGTTTATACTGTGGAAACTCCGGTCCCAGTTCCACCGCCGTTCCGCAGCGTTGTCCGTAAAAGGCGCGCATGGCTAGATAATAAGTGCGCGAGAAAACGTCCGAGCCGATGGAAAAATCCCAACTGCGGCCCACGCCGGGCACCACGAGGTAATACGTCCCAGCGGTCCGAAGGCCCGAAAAATCCGCAGCCTGCACCACGTCCCGCGAGTTCAGGTCCGTGGCGCCCGCGCTCAATGTTCCCGTGAAGACCGCCTCATTGTCGCCGTTTCGCTTCACCTGGAAGGTCCGCGCCGGAACGCTTACCAGGGCAACTTTCGGGGCATCTGCGGGATAACCCACCTGATCCAACTTAATGTTGAGGCCTTCATTCTTTTGCCCGCAGGCAAGCGCCGGCAACAAGACAAGAAGAAGAACGAAGCGGGCCAACGTCGTTGAGGGGTGACGACACTGTGCGTAGGTGGAGGATTCACTGGGGGAATCGCACATGCCTGTGTCTCCGTTCGCAGCAAGGGCGGTATTAAGGAGAATGAGTGTCTCAGTTTCCTCGCGTCTTTGCAAATGGATTTGGACTGGGCGGCCCGCGCCGGCGGTCTTGATGTCCTTGGCTAGTCGCTATGAGGATGCGACCCCCTCACCCAGCCCCCGACGGCCGATGAACACGCCGTCGCGGGTCACCCTCTCCCCCAAGGGGGAGAGGGTTTACTCGCCAGGGGGGGGCCAGCCCCGAAGAGGCTGGACTTGAGTAGCCGGGGGTAGGGTCCCCGGAAACGTCGCCCCTCACTCCCTTCCCCCTCTCCCCGCTGGCGGGGAGAAGGGTGCCGAAGGCAGGGTGTGGGGGTCTGGTCCGGGGGTTTCACCCCCGGCTACTCAATTTGCTCCCCTCCGGGGAGCCCTTGTCGTCCTGCGCCGCACTCCCAAGATTCGGGTATAATTGCGCGTCCATTGAAAAGCAGTCATTCCCGTGGAGGCGGGAATCCACTTCGCGAGACCGGCATTTATTCCTGGAGCGCTCCTTATGAAATATGGATATTTCGACGACGCAAATCGAGAATACGTTATTACGCAACCGGATACCCCCTTGCCCTGGATCAATTACCTCGGATGCCAGGCCTATTTTGGAATCATCTCGAACACGGCAGGGGGCTATTCCTTTTATCGTGATGCGCGGCTGCGGCGTGTCACGCGCTATCGCTACAACAACGTTCCCTATGATTTGGGTGGCCGGTACATCTATTTGCGGGATGAGGAATCCGGCGAATTCTGGTCGCCCTCCTGGCAGCCGACCCGGCACATTCTTGAGAACTACAGCTGCCGTCACGGCTTGGGCTACACCATCATCGGGTCGAGCTATAAAGGGATCGAAGCACGGACCAATTACTTCGTCCCCTTAGACGAAGACCTCGAGATTTGGCGGCTCACCGCGACCAACCGGCGTTCTCAGCCTGCCTCGCTCTCTGTATTTTCCAGCATCGAATTCTGCTTGTGGGATGCCAATGACGACGCCACGAATTTTCAACGTAATTTCAGCATCGGCCAAGTTGAGATTGAAGACGGCGTGATCTACCACAAGACGGAATACCGCGAGCGGCGCAATCACTTCGCTTACTTCGCCTGCTCGCGCAAGGCAGTAGGATTTGACACGCAACGGGAGGCCTTCGTGGGACCGTACCGCGGCTGGGAGAAGCCGCTGGCCGTCGAGCGCGGACGGTTGTCGAATTCTGTCGCGCACGGTTGGGCGCCCATAGGTGCGCATCATGTCAAGCTCGACCTGGGACCAGGCGAGACTCAAGAGGTCATTTTTTTATTGGGCTACCACGAAAACCCGCAGGAGCAGAAGTTCGACCCGCCCGATTCGCAGACCGTCAACAAGAAAACGGTGAAGCCGGTTATTGCGAAATACCTGAATTCCGCCAACGCCGAGGCGGCCTTCGAACGATTGCGACTATACTGGGACGGGCTGCTCGCGATCTGCCAGGTGGAGACGCCGGACGTGCACACCAACCGCATGGTCAACGTCTGGAATGCCTACCAGTGTATGGCCACCTTCAACATGTCGCGTTCGGCGTCCTTCTATGAGTCCGGCATTGGACGCGGTCTTGGCTTTCGCGATTCCAACCAGGACCTGCTGGGCTTCGTGCAGATGGTTCCGGCGCGCGCGCGCGAACGCATCCTGGACCTTGCAGCCACGCAATTGCCCAGCGGCGGCGCTTATCATCAGTACCAGCCCCTCACCAAGCGCGGCAACAACGATGTGGGAAGCAATTTCAACGACGATCCGCACTGGCTCATCGTGGGTGTGGCGGCGTATCTGAAAGAAACGGGCGACTGGAGCATTCTGGACGAACCCGTCCCCTACGACAACGCGCCGGGCTCGGAGCAGCCGCTTTACGAGCATTTGCAGCGCAGCTTCCAATACACGCTCGACCGCCTGGGGCCGCATGGGCTTCCACTGATCGGCCGCGCCGACTGGAACGATTGCCTGAATCTCAATTGCTTCTCCGACACCCCCGGACAATCGTTTCAGACCACCACCAACAAGGAAGGCAAGGTCGCTGAATCGGTTTTCATTGCCGCGCTGTTTGTGCTCGCGGGCAGGGAACTGGCGGAGATTGCCCGGCGTCGTGGGCGCGAGGACGAAGCGCGACGCTATCTTGCCGAAGTGGCCAAGATGGAGGACACGGTCCGCAAATATGGGTGGGATGGCGAGTGGTTCCTGCGCGCCTACGACGACTTCGGCCGCAAAGTTGGCTCGAAAGAATGCGCCGAGGGAAAGATTTTCATCGAGACGCAGGGCTTTTGCGTGCTGGCCGGAATCGGGCTCGACGATGGCCGGGCGCAAACGGCGATGGACTCGGTCGCGAAACGTCTCGCCACCAAGCACGGCATCATTCTGCAGCAACCCGCGTATTCGAAGTACTATCTCGAACTGGGCGAAATCTCCTCTTACCCGCCTGGGTACAAGGAAAACGCCGGCATCTTCTGCCACAACAATCCCTGGGTGATGATTGCCGAGACGCGAGTCGGCAACGGCGATCGTGCTCACGATTATTACGCGCGAATCAACCCTTCCGCGCGCGAATCGATCAGCGACCTGCACCGTTGCGAGCCGTACGTTTATTCGCAGATGATCGCCGGGCGCGATGCCCCCACGCACGGCGAAGCGAAGAATTCCTGGCTGACGGGGACCGCAGCCTGGAATTACTACGCCATCACGCAGTGGATTCTGGGCATTCGTCCGTCTTTTGAAGGGCTCGAGATCCGTCCCGTCATACCCAAGAGTTGGCGGGGATTCAAAGCTACTCGTATGTTCCGCGGCGTAACTTACCACATCACCGTGACACGCGAAGGTGAAGGCAATCAAGCGGCGCTGAGAGTTAATGGCGTGGCGACTGAGGGCGCGGTGGTGCCGCCGCCGGCGAAAGGACAGCGCGAAATCGCGGTAGACGTGACATTAAAATAGGGTGGGTATCTCGCCGCTTCATTGCCACAGCGGCGAGTTTCCATCGCCCGGTGGGACGTAAACTCGCCGCAGTGGAGTAGAATGATTTGCATGCTACGCGCCAAACGCCTCTTGATGGTTTTGGCTCTGGCCACATTGTTCACTCCCTGCGTGGCTGCCCAGGGGCCTAGTTATAATGTTGTCCTAATTACGCTCGACACGCTTCGTCCCGATCACTTGCGGTGTTACGGATATGACGCGATCGAGACGCCCAATATTGACCGGCTTGCCGCGCAGGGCGCGCGCTTCACCGAGGCTTTCACGCCTGTGCCCATCACGTTGCCGGCGCACACCTCGCTCCTCACCGGAATGTATCCGCTTGCCACCGGCGTACACGATTTCGTGGGCAATCGGGTGCCGCCGGGCATCGTCACGTTAGCCGGAATTCTGCACGATCACGGCTACGCCACGGCGGCTTTTCTTGGCGCGCCCGTGCTGGATTCGCGTTTCGGCCTGAACCAGGGTTTCGATACTTATTTTGATCATTTTCGGTTGGCGGGCACGGAAGAAGTGCACCTGGATGACATGAAGCGTCCCGGCGACAAGGTCGTGGATGAGGCGCAGAAATGGCTGAAGCGCCATCCGCCGCAGCCCCTGTTTTTGTGGGTTCACCTCTACGACGCGCACAGCCCGTACCGTCCTCCGGCGCCCTATGCGGAGCGCTACCGCGGCCGTCCTTATGACGGGGAAATCGCCTTTGCCGACGAGCAGGTCGGGCGGCTCACGACCGCACTCGAGCGACAGGGGTTGCTCGAGAAGTCAGTCGTGGTGGTGGTGAGCGATCACGGTGAAAGTCTCGGTGAGCATGGCGAGAAAACGCACGGATTCTTTGTTTACAACTCCACCCTGCACGTCGTCTGCATCATAAAAATCCCAGGCGACGCGCCTCGTATGGTTCCGGACGAGGTATCGCTGGTGGATGTCATGCCCACTGTTCTGCAAGGGCTCGGAATCCCCACCCCAGCCGGCGTCCAGGGACGCAGCCTGCTGAGCTTGGTGGCCGGGCGCGCGAGCGAGGGCGCCTCAAACCTATATGCGGAGAGCTATCCTCCCTTGCTTCACTTCGGCTGGAACTCCCTGCGCAGCGTCCAAGCGCGCGGCTGGAAGTATATCGAGACGACACGCCCTGAACTCTACGACACGCACGCCGACCCGAAGGAATTGAACAATCTCGTTTCTGCCCGCCCGGCGCTGGCTCAGGACATGAGGAATCGCTTGCGCAATCTGCTCAGCCGCTACACGCCTTCGACCGGCGGTCGTGCCAGCGAAAATGCTGTTGCTGATCCTGCGCTCATGAAGAGTCTGCGCTCCCTTGGTTACGTGGCAGTCTCTACGGGAACTTTCGCGGACGCGAGCGGTAGGACTCTGCCCGATCCTAAGGATCGCATCCAGGCTTATGAACTGGTTTCCGCGGCGCTCATCGACGAGGAGCAAAAGCACTACGCGGAATCGCTCCGTAAACTCCAGCAGGCGGAAAAGGCGGGATCGCGTTCTGGCACCATTCGATTTCTCTTGGCGGGTGAGTACTTCCACTTGAACGATTTTCCCCACGCTGCCGAGTATTACCAGTCGGCTCTCGAATTGGACCCCAAGAACTCCGTCGCCGCATATTACCTGGGGGTTTCGCGACTCGAGACGGGCGATCTGGAAGCTGCGGAGCGAGCCTTCGAGCGAACGCTCGAACTCGATCCTAAAAACTTCTCGGCCGCTTTCAATCTGGGGGTCGTATATTCCCGCCGCCGGCAAGCGCAGCCCGCCATTCAGGCTTTCGAACAGGCGATCAAAATCCTCCCCAATTACGCCGAGGCGCATGAAGCGTTGGGAGAACTCTACCTCTATCTGAACCGCCCGCAAGATGCGGCGCGTGAACTGGAAAGGGCAGTCGAGATTGCTCCCCATATGGCCAAGGCACACTCCGCATTGGCGCAAGCCTATTCGGCCTTGGGGCTTCACGACAAGGCGCAACAGGAGATGGAGCGCGCCAAGAGCAGGCAGTAGGAATTGGCAGTAGGCGCGGCCCCACGGGCAGCGTATCTCGAAACCGGTTCAGGGATTTCAAACTTAGGAGGGCTTGCTACGTGGGGGGGTGCGAAGGGACCTGCACCGAGAACAGCAGCTTTTCCATCGGGAAGGGCGGCGTTTGATCCGCAGTGGGATGGGCCTGCTTGACGCGGAGGATTTCCTTGAGCTCCGCGGCGGATTTTTCTCTTTCGCCCATAGCTCGATACACTCCCGCCAATGTTTCGTGCGCCTCCGTCATTTCGGGCCACAAACGCACCGCGGCGTTGAGGTGCTCCAACGCAGAGGGATAATCCTTTCGCAGGTAGTCGATTTTCCCCGCCAGTGACTGAACGTAGACATCGTCCGGGCTCATTTGCAGTGCCTTCGCAATGGCCTGGTGGGCTTCCTCGACTCTCTCGGGGTTGCTGTTTACGATGACCAAAGCCAAATAATAATTGGCAATACCGTCATCGGCGCCCAGGGCGATGGCGTTCTTGAGCACCGGTTCGGCCTCCGCCGAGCGCAAACGGATGGCGAGCGTGATGCCCTGGATCATATAGGGCAGAGCCCACTCGGGCCAGCGTGACTCGATCCCCGTCAGGATATGCATGGTGGTTTCGTGGTCGCGAACCAGTTCATGAGCCATGGCCTGGAGCAGTTCGAGTTCGGGCGCGTCCGCGATGGCCTGGTTGGCTTGATCGAGAAATGCGATGGCCTGCTTATAGTGCTCGTGTTTGATGAGGAATAGGGCAGCCTGATAATAGAGGTCCGGTCGCGTGGGCGCAGTCGCAAAGCCCCGAGCCAGGTCCTGAGCGGCTTCCTCCGGCTTGTTCATGCTATCCAGGATTTGAGCGCGCAGCAGGAAGTAGTTTCCCTTGCGCTCGGCCGGGGGCGTCTGGTCCAAAGTATTTAGCCCGGCCTCGGGCCCGGCGGAGTTGAAGACCGCGATGGCAAGGTCCAACCGTAGCTCGGCTGAAGCAGGATATGCGGTCACAGCGGGCTCCAGGAATTCCCGCGACGCTGCGTATTGCTCACCGTCAAGCAGGGCTTTTCCGCAGGAGGCAAGGATGTCAGGGTCAGAGGTCATCTTACTGGCAGCGCGAAAAGCCTCGATGGCCGCCTCGGGTTTCCCTTGCTCGAGGTAGGTGTTGCCCAATTGCACGCGCAGCGCGGGATCGTTCGGGCGGAGACCGATATTTCGCTGTAGGTTCTCCATGTACTTCGCGTATTGCTTCTCCGGCGCGAGGTTGAGGTAATCGAACAACCCTCGATTGGGCCGCGGCCCTTGTGCCGACGAGAAGGTCCGAAAATCTGCCAGAACCTTTTCCGCTTCTTCCTTGCGGCCCAGGCGCGTGAGGACGTGGGCGTAGTGAGTGAGGATCTTGGCGTCTTTGGGCGCAAGTTTGGCGGCGCGATCGAGGACCTCGGCAGCCTCCCGGTAGCGCTCTAGCCGCGCGTAGTCCTGGCCGAGCACGTCAAGCGCGCGGAAGTTGTCGGGCTCCTTGGAGAGCACGAGCTTCAACTCGGTGACGGACTGTTCCGTCCGGCCCTTTTCGTAATAGAGGACTGCACGCGCGAACCGGGCCGCGCTCAACTTCGGATCGATGGCGAGTGCCTGGTCCAGATGCTGAAGCGCCTGGTCGGGCGTGCGCACGGTCTCACCGATCGCCAGTTCGTAAAGGCCGCGAGCGTCCTTGGGGTGTCGCTGCGCGTACCAGCGCAGGTCCTCGAGCCCCTGGTCGAGGCTCGTGGAGCGGATCAGGCAGAACCCGCGCTCCCGCCGCGCCACGTCATCGTGTGGTTTCAGTTTGAGGTACTCATCAATGGCTGTGGCCGCGTCGCCGTAGAAGCCGATCTCCTGGCTGGCCTGAGCCAAAGCGAACAGAATCTCCGGGCGGTCCGGGGCCGCTTTATGGGCTTGCATCAGCGGCATCATCGCCTCGTCAAAGTGGCCGCTTCGTGTGTAGATGCTCGCCAGGTTGAAAAGGCAGTCGACGTCATTGGGGCGCTGTTGGAGCGCGATTCGATAAACCTCCTCAGCACGTTTCAGATCTCCCGCGTTTTGCGCCGCGAGCCCGAGGTTGTAGAGGATGTCGAAGTTGGCGGGATCGCCCTCGAGTGCGCGAGTGAAGGCGTTCTCTGCGTCCGTGTAAGATTTCCAGCCGGCAAAAGCGACGCCCACCGAGAACGCCACGTTAGAGTCCTTCGAAGCTTTGTTCTCGACATCGCGGAGAAGCGTGACGGCGGCCGCTTCCTGACCGGTGAGCTTCAGCGCCTGTGCATTCAGAATCGCGACCGGCGGTGACGCCTTGCTTTCCGAAGGCAAGCGGTCAAGATACTTGAGCGCGGCGGCGCCTTGCCAGGCTGCCACGCACAGTTGGCCTAACTGAAGATTGGCGTTTGGGTGGCGGGGATCGGCGGCGAGCACTTTCAGAAACGCGGCTCGTGCCTGGTCGGTCTTGCCCTGTGCCATGTAGTGATTTCCCAGGTTGTTCAGAACCCCGGGATTGCCCGGCGCTACCGCGAGCGCCTGATGGTAAGCGGATTCGGCATCGCTGTAGCGCTGCTGGGCATCCAGAAGAACGCCCAGCAAGCTCAGGGCGGCGGGATCGCGCGGAGCTTGCTTCAAAGCTGCACGCAGGCTCTGCTCCGCCTCCGAGACGTTCCCCTGCTGGAACTCCACGGCGATCTGGTGCAGCACTTCAGACGGAACCTGCCCGGGCGGCGATTGAGCGATACCCGCGACTACGAAGAGAAGGAGAGCGAACGAGCGGTTCAATGGACAACTCATATTACCAGTCAACTGCGAGGGGCGGACCGGGAAGCAAGGGCTATTCTACCTCAGGATCGGCGGATTGAGGAAGCGTTGATCGGCAGATTGAAGAAGCATGGACGGGCAGGGTTGCTTTCGAGCGTAGCGGTGCGCCCATAGAGCGCAGGCGAGAGGCTCGCGCTCGAGCCCGCCACCTCACCGAAAACAAAAAAAGGGAGGGGCGAAGCCCCATAAGCGTTCACTTAACGCCTCAACTGGTCAAGTGGTGGCAATTTGGGTCTCGTTCGCCACTAAATTCAGGCCCGGAGGGCCGACAGGGAGTAGCCCACGGCGTGAGCCGTGGG
>JBEKLY010000051.1:0-33415 GCA_050010015.1 Terriglobia bacterium | reverse complement strand
GGGCTACTCCCTGTCGGCCCTCCGGGCCTGAATTTAGTGGCGAACGAGACCCAAATTGCCACCACTTGACCAGTTGAGGCGTTAAGTGAACGCTTATGAGGGCAAGCCCTACCCCTACACCGCCCGGGTGTTAAGGGATGTCCACCACACTCCTTGTAAGTTGGCTGCACTGAGTTTAGACTATTGGGTAGAAGCCAACAGGCTTGACTTTAATTCAGGACAAGGGGGTGGCTTAAAGAGCGGGACGAGGGGCAAGAATCCCTCGGCCTTCAACCCCTTTCAGCCCATTCCTATGAACGAGACGCAAGCCGACATTTCTCACAATCATACCCACCACGTCCACAGCCCAGCCACAAGCAGCGGCGCAGTTCCCCCCGCAGATGAATGGAATAAAGTCAGGAAGCTGGCGCTGCGGCACCTCAATCGCTTCATATCCCTGGAAGCGAAGGTGTTGAAAGGCGAAGACCCGGACGCGATCCACGATATGCGTGTAGCAAGCCGGCGCCTGCAGCAAATACTCGACCTGATTTTCCCCGCTCCACTGCCGCGTGAGGCGCGCCGATTGCGGCGTAAGATCCGGCGATGCCGGCGGGCGCTAGGAGACGTCCGGAACTGCGACGTGCTGCTCGAGCACGCGGAGCGGCGGCTGGCAAGGCGTCGCAGCTCAAACCGGGAAGCCTTGACGGCCGTGAAACAGTATATCCAAGAGCGCCGGAGCGAGAGTTTCACAAGGGCCATTCGGAAGCTCAGCAAGTTGAACTTGGCTGTCTTTTACATGCGCACCAAAGCGATTCTGGATCGCCTCGGGCCCAAAGCTGACCAGGGGCACATCGCACTGCCTCCGGCTCACACAAATGGTGTGGTTCTTGAGCCCTTCCCGGCACGTTTGGCCCAGGCGCTGGTGCGGGTGTGGAACGAATTCGAGAAGCAGGTTGCCGTCTCCCAGAGTGATCCCCGCGCGACCTCCATTCATGCCGCGCGCATTGGCGCAAAACGACTCCGTTACCTGCTCGAGGTGGTGAGCCAGTTCGGGATGCCCGGCAGCTCACAGGCGCTCGCCTGGCTGCGGAGAATCCAACAGCATCTCGGCGATTGGCACGATATGGAAGTTCTGGAAGAGATGATTGTCGAGATGATGGCCAGACCGCAGTTTTTGCGCGATCATTTGCCGCTCGCATTAGTAACCGGCAAACTGATTTTGCGCAATCGCGCTACCAAGCAGGGATTTCGGGATAAGTACTTTCGGATGACGGTTAATCCTCCCAGCCATTTGGAGATCAAAGCTTGGATGGAGGGTCTCCAGGCAGCGCCCGCCTTGGCCAAGGTTTGAAATGTTTAAATGAGAGTCTTCAAGCGGATTCTCGCAGGTCACCTGTCTGCTTTTCTGCCTCGGAGCGTTTCGCCTTCCCTGCACTCGTCGCCTCAGCAAGGCCGGAATTCACGGCGGGCGGCGCCGAGGCAGGCACTTCGAAGAGCGGTTCGCGCGGTTCACCCTTAAGAACGCGTGAAATACCCGCCCTTAGCCGCTCAAAAACCGTTTGGATACCCGGCGAAGCGTCAATCACTGTGAAGTCGTATTCCTGCGCCATGGCGTCAAACTGCGCCAGCAGAGCCGTCTGGTACCTGCGGAAACTCTCGTACATGTCCTCGCTGGGATAGAGATCCATGCCGGATTCCCAATAGTCAAATCCGGTGGAAAAGACCACGCGAGGAATCAAGTCGTCGACGCCGATGCGTAAATAGAACGTGGCGTCGGGTTTCAGCGCGAAGCTGTGCACGTTATGGATCCAGGGCGGGTCGAGGCCGCGCACAATCGCTCGAGCCATCAGGGAGTAAATGTATCGGTCGGTGAGGACCACAAATCCCGCGCGCAGGGCGGGAATAATCTCGTGCTCGAGCCGGTCGGCGAAATCCGTGGCGTAAAAGAGGCTCAAGGTAATGCGCCCCAGAGTGTGCCCCTCTTTGGCCTGCTGGATTCCCCTCGACGCCAATTGTGACCGCTTGATGCCGGTATCCAGGACCGCGTGTCCCTGCTGCTCCAGCCACGGCCTCAGCAGCTTGATCTGAGTGGAGCGGCCGACGCCGTCGGTGCCCTCAATCACAATCAACCGGCCTGTGAGTTCCGCCAGGCCCATATTGGGCAATGTCACCGAATAGGTTTCTCTCATGGGGCCACCCTCAGTCGTTTGGCCTGCGTCAGCTTGGCCTTAACGATCTGACGCATGTGGGCCTGTTGTTCTTCAATCGGAAGCGTCGCGTCTACGGTGGTGAGGTCGAACTCCGTGATCATGCTTTCGTACTCTTCCAGAATCTTCCCCTGAAACATCTGAAAGCTCTCCTCCGGGTCTTCGTGCAAACCCAGGTCCATGCCCGCCTCATAGAACTTCACACCGCTCCGCCCCACCAGGATGCGCTTCATGGCAGTCTGGAGGGGGACGCGGAAATAGAAAGCCGCCGTGGGCTTGACGGCGAAGCTGTAGAGCTCCCGAACCCACTTGCGATCCATGCCACGCACCACGTCCCGGGCGAAGGCTGTGTAAATATACCGGTCGCAGAGCACCACTGCTCCCGCTTTCAGCAATGGGACAATGTTGTGCTCGATTCGGTCCGCAAAATCCGTAGCGTGAAGCAAGGAAAACGTGGCGGGGGTGAGCATCTGCTTCTTCTTTCCCCGCCGCGTGGTGTCGCGGACGAGCGGCGAGGAATTCCATTCGCTGAAGATGACCCCATAGCCTTCTGCTTGCAGCCACTCGTGCAACAGCATCACCTGGGTGGACTTGCCCGAACCGTCGATGCCTTCAACCACAAAGAGCTTTCCCGGGAAACGATGCTCGCCATATCGCTTCATTCTGCTATCCCTCGCACTTCAGGGCGGTGAAAAACCTTGCGTCCTGTCATTCTGAGCGGAGCGAAGAATCTCGGCTTTTGAAGTTTGAACGAACTTCCGAGATCCTTCCTCGCCCGTCGGCTGACGGACTCCTCAGGATGACAGGTTGATGGATATTCCACCATCCTGTTAAATTGCGGCGCCCGCGTTACTTCATGCTCACGAGTTTCCACGGCTTTTCCTGCTTGTCCAGCTTTTCGGCTTTTATAATTCCGGAGCCTTCTTTAATGGTGAGAATCTGATTGGCTTCTACTTTGGTGAACTTCTCGGTCTTCTGAGTCGTAGGCCATTTGATCGCTATCTCATCGATCACTTTCGTGTCGCCGACGCCGAAATGCAAGCGCAAATCGCTCTGGGACATTACGGAAGTTCCGCAGTGGACCTCGTCGATCTGCGTGTGTTTTCCGGTTCGCACAAAGGCGCGCGCGCCAACCGCAGTCCGGTTGCACTGCGTGCCAATTAACCTGAGTTTGATCCAATTGTTCTTGTTTCCTCCGTCATTACGGAGGAGGGAAAAACGATCGTTCATATTGAGGACCAGGACATCGATGTCACCATCGTTGTCGTAATCCCCGAAGGCGCAGCCGCGGCTGGAGAATTGCTCCGTGACCCCCGGTCCCATCTGCTTCGACACGTCTTTGAACTTGCCGTTGCCAAGATTCTTGTAGACCAGGCGCGGCGACTTGAACGTCGCATCGAGATGGTATTTCTCTATCTCGGGATAAACATGTCCTGTAACGTGAAAAATATCCGTCCACCCGTCGTTGTCGTAATCCATGAACCCCGCGCCCCAGCAGACGTACTGGGTGTTGACGCCGAGGCCGGCGACGAAGGTGACGTCCGTAAAAGTGCCGTCGCCATTGTTGTGGTAAAGGTCCGGTGTATCGTCCGTGAAATTGGTCTTGAAGATATCCAGCCAGCCGTCGCAATCGTAGTCTCCGACACCGACGCCCATGCCGGCCTGTTCCTGCCCATCCTCGTTATAGGCGCAGCCAGCCATGACCGAGATATCCGTGAACGTTCCATCGTGATTATTATGAAACAAGATGCTGGGTTCAGAATCGACTGCCACGTAAATGTCCGGCCAGCCATCGTTATCAAAATCATATGCGACGGAGGTGATGGAATAACGTTGACCCGGCTTCAGGACGCCGGCTTTTTCCGAAACATCGCTGAAGGTGCCATCCTTGTTGTTGTGGTAAAGGATGTTCGTTCCGCCCGGCAGGCCGCGCGGCCCGCACATCACGGGGACGCCTTTCCACTGGCAATAACCGGTCGCGCCGGGCACCGGCACCGTCTTGATATCCAGCTCAATGTAGTTGCAGACAAACAGGTCGAGGAATCCGTCCCGGTCGTAATCGACCCAGGTGCATCCTGAACCCCAGCGCACGCGCTCTTGCCAGAGCCCCGCTTTCTTTGTCACATCCGTAAAAGTCCCGTCCCCGTTGTTGTGCCAGAGAATGTTGTGGCCCCAGAAGCAACAGAACAGATCGTCCCATCCGTCGTTGTCGTAATCGCCGACGCAAATCCCGGTCCCCCAACCGGTCACGCCCAGACCGGCCTTATCCGTGACGTCGGTGAAGGTTCCGTCGCGATTGTTCTTGAAGAGGTGTTGAATGGGGCCCTTGCCGGGCGGGTACGGTAACTCTTCAAATCGCACGCCGTTCGTCAAGTAGATGTCCAGCCATCCGTCGTTGTCGTAATCGAAAAAGGCCAGGCCGCTGCCCTTGGCTTCAACGATGTACTTCTTACTTGCCACTCCGCCCCACACGTTCGGCACGGTCAGGCCTGCCTCCTCCCCTACGTCCACAAAAGTGACGGGCGAGGCCTCCTGTGGGTGGGGAACTGTGGCCGCTTCGAGCGTGGGCGTGCGTGTCCAGCGCCAGAGAGGAGTTGTAAGAACTTCGAGGAGCTTGGAGCCCAACAGGACGCTCGAAGAACCGAGGATTTGACGACGAGAAAGCTTCATCTTTGGTCTTGTTGCTCTGCGGCCCGTTCGAATGCCGAGGGGCGCGTAGCCGGGCGCTCGCTGCATGAAATCGCAGCCCACAGAAGTTAATGAGCCATTATACTACAGAGATAGCGCCTCCGGTTGACTTGGCAGTAGGCAGATGGGCAGGTAGGCAGGTGGGCAGATCGGGAGTAGGCGGAAGGCAGTCGCTCATGTTCGTCAGCGGACGAACCCCCGGAACCCATGAAACGTCATTCCGAGCCCTCCTCTGTCATCCTGAGCGAAGCGAAGGATCTCGCTCTGCGTCGAGTGGTTCACTGAACAAGGACCAGAGCGAGATTCGTCGCTCCGCTCGGAGTGACAGGCAATTTCAAAGCGGAAGGCAGAGAAGCTTGGGATGCAATGACATAATGTCTTGGCTGAGATGGACTGGACGGATTGTCGTTGGCAGGATTCTCTTGAAATCTCAAATCCGCCTACCCCCGCAACTGTCATCCTTTGTTTTCATAGACATTCTCGCTTTGTTCCGCCGTTTTCAATGCCTCCAGCCGGTTTCGCGCCAAGGCGCAAAAAACGCGGAGGACGCAAAGTCGCACCACCCCCAGCCCCTCCTCGTCCGAGGAGGGGAGTTCGCGATTCCCCTCCCTGGATAAGGAGGGGTTAGGGGCGGTTGATTTCTTAGCTGGTCCTTTGTTTTCATAGACATTCTCGCTTTGTTCCGTCGATTCTGCGCGGCTGATCCTGTCGGCGCCACCGTTTTTCGTTCCTGGCCGGCGTAGGGGCGGTTCGCGAACCGCCCCTACATGTCATCCCGTTGTGATCCTTTGTTTTCATAAACATTCCCGGTTCGTTCGTCGAATTTCTTCATTTGGCCCCCGTGACGGGTTCGGGATCCTCTTGCCTCGCATCCGCCCGCCTCAAGCACGGTGCCACGCCATGCCGTCTCTCGGCCGAAGGTCGGGCGAGTCCGGCGCTGCGGTCCGCTGAGCCCGCCGGCCGCCAGATTCCAGCCTAGACTCTCAGGGGTAGCTTGCCAAGGGAATTCCATGTACTGGGAGAGTTTGATACCCGGACGGCGAGTTTGGCAGTCCGGCGCAGACTCCGGCATTTGGGAGAGGGAAACGGCGTCAAGGCCTTCGTGTGACAGAATCGGTTCTTTCAGGGAACAACCCCGGCATCCATCGGGAAGCCAATGCGGCCGGGAACACCAGCCGCAGCGGAGCCCGCGAGCTATCAGAAACCAGCACGCCCCGCTCCACGAGTGCCGAAACAACGCGGCGAGCATGTCGCTCCTGCGTCCCGACAATCCCAGCGACCTCGCCGCGAGGCAACTCTCCCCGGTACAAAACCGCTTCCAGCACCTTCCCCGCCCTTGGCGGCAGATTGTTGAGTCTGATTTCTTCTTCCGCCCACAGCAGGATGCGTGTCCGCAAGCGATTCGGCTCCATCAGATTCTCCATGAAGCTCACCTGATCGATGCACACTCCCAAAAAGAACTCAGCGAAAGCCGCAAGTGCTTCTTCGCTTAAATGCCCGCGCCCGTCAAGGTCGTTGCGCCGGGTCACGTCGCACGCCGCAAGATGTCCCTTGTATGACACCACGTTGCGCGCCAGCCCTCTTGCAACTGACCACACAGCACCGGTATCCAGCGTCTCCAGCAGCATCGCGTGTGATATCAGACGCGCCACACGCCCATTGCCATCGAGGAACGGGTGAATCCACAGCAGCCGGTGATGTGCCGGCGCGGCAGACAGAATTGATTCCGTCTTACTCAAATGCCCGTAAACCTCTTCATAGCGCCCAAGAAACCGGGGAAGAGCGCCGGGACTGACCGGAACATGCCCGTCGACCTTTACATTCCGTCTGCGCAACTCGCCGGGGACGACCCGGACACGCTCTGTCGTCTCAGGATCCTCCACCCATAGCAAATCCTCCGGTAACAACTCGCAGAACCGCGCGTGGACCTCGCAGATTCCCTCCCGGCTCGCCGTGCGTCCCCGCAGCGCCCCCTCATCGATCCATCTCTGCACGGTGATATGCGCCTTCGCTTCCATCTGCAGATCACGGTTTCGGGCATCGGTGAAATAACCGTTCTTCAGAGCGCGTTCGATATCGATGGGGTGCGTGTCATGCCCTTCGATGAGATTGCTGTAGTGGCAGTTCATGGCCCGCACCAGGCTGGCAAGCGACCCGAGCATGCTTTCGGGCAGGCTCCTCCGAAATCCCGCCGATTTCTGCGCCAGTTCCAAGGCCAGATCAGTCAGAGTGGGCCGATGGCGCGACGTTTCCCCGATGCGCATCGGCTCCATCAGTGAAACCATTTCTTCCCCATCAGCGACCGCTTATATGTCCGCTTTCATGTCCGCATTTAGAGTCAGACAATATATTTTATAACATGGACTTAGACGGATCTCAAGGGAATTATAGACCTAATAGAAGTCCGCTTCTAGGTCCGCTTCTTGGGAGTCGTTGGAATACGAGAGGGTTAAGGTCGCGTGGTTGATTTTGCCGTTACCGGGTACGTGACCTCGCCATCGGTCAAGGTCATTAGTAGTATGCCGTTCTTTTCAATCCAGTAAAATGGAATGTTCTTTCTGTACCGCTGCGGGTATGGGTCAGGGTACTCTGCAAGCCACTTTGCAAAGAACTCCTTCATTGAGGTGCCGTGCGCATAGCGGAGGTCTATATGTCGTAAGTTGTCCTTGTGATCGAAAAACAGGTGCCCGACCTCCATGGCTCTCTTCAACTTATCTTTTCCGTATTCCTGTGATATTGGTACTCATAGTTGCCGGCGTCTATAACCGACTTCGCTTCATGTCCCGGCAAGTCGGTGCCAGGAGCTAGTTGCCAACGTCGCCTTAGTAGGGTCGAGGCGAACACCCCGGCTGGGATGACTTCGTCAGATGTGGGAGATTATCTGGTGCGCCGCGTCCGGTCTGGGAATAGCCGCGCAATTGTCCCACAGCTTACAGACACAGGCAAGCCTCGGTGCCATGCTAACAATTCCTTCGCCGTCAGCCAACTCGGCGGAGGGAAAGTGTCGGTCTCCTCGGAAGGAATGAGACCAGCGCGTGCCTCCACGACTGATTCCGGCAGCCGGATCGACGCTCCCCGAGTCGCCCCCGTTATTATGCGCCGCTGTCGTTCCTGCATGGGTGGCTCTAGGTGGCTAGTCATGCTCTGCGGTGTAGTGCTCTTCATAACTTTGTTGTCCAATTCACCTGAATTATCTTTTGCTCGACCCTGTTGAAGATTAGTCGTCCGTTCAACGGGTCTTGATACAACTCATGATACGGATTCTCCCTGAAATTCTTCACAACAAAAAGGAAGAATCGACTCTTAAGTATCGAGGCGACGGAGTGTTCTTTGTCGGTCAGGGCGATACTGCCGCTCGATTCGCTCATCCCCTTGACCTCAACTCCGTAAAAGCTGTCCGTCGTACGGAGCCTGAAATCGAACCCACATCCATGCTTGGTGGTGTCTTCCAGTTCCAGGTCTCCAAAGAATGTGATTTGTCTGTAGACAGACTTGAAATACTGCTCCGCCGCTTGCCCCGTAACGAGCCTTTTCGCGAAAGAGCGGTCTTCCCCCTGTTGCGTTTCAACTTCTTCCATTAGGAGTTCTAGATCAGGTTCCTTATAGATAAACCGCTCGAGCAGGTTCGTGAATTCCTCGAGATCGAGACCCCCGAACGCGTCAAAAATGGCTTTGCAGTACGCGCGTATAGGTCTCTTGTGCCATCCCTTTCGCCGGTTGGGAAATAACGGATCAAATTCGTCCCTGTAGTTCTTGACCGACGCCGGCCGAACCCCCAAGGCAGAGCCAATTACATTGAAGGCTTCCACGAAGCCATCGAAGCCGAGACGCCGCAAGCCCTCAAGATCGAATTTTGAGAGGTAGAGACCTGCCAGAATAGATTTTTCGCGCAGTGTAAGCGCCTTCATGGGTCCCTGCGTTGAGGTAGTGTCTTGGCGACCGAGCTTTCAAGATAATCCGGATGACCCAAGAGGGCTTTCGAGTGTAGTCGGTAACGAAACCCCAAGCTAGCCACTAATTTGCGGACTTCGACCTCCGGCCTCGTGCCCTCCGAGCGAACCCGGTGCATTATTTCGCTTCGCTTTGCTGGCGCGAATACATCCATTACCGGAGAATCTTACTCAGCAAGTCCTTGGATGTCCAGACATAATCCTCGAGGCTCGCCGTCTGGCGCAGAGCGAGGCTCTGCGTTTTGGCGCATTTCCAAACCCCGAAGCCGCAGAGCTTCGCTCTGCGCAAGCCAGTGGTTTTCAGGCCGTGGGCTCGAAGACCTTTCCACCCTTCACGGTCGTGACGGCCTCGAGCTTTTTGCGGCCCATGCGGGTCTTGCTGTCAGAGTCGGTGAACGTGAACTCTCCGTCTTTCAAGTCCAGCACGCTCACATCCGCCTCGGCGCCTGGTTTGATAGTTCCGATCTCTGCTCCGAAGTTGAAAACGCGCGCTGCATTGACCGTGGCGCGCGCGATGACGTCGCGCAAACTCATTCCCAATGCCAGGAACTTCGAAAGGACTGTTAACTGGTCGTAGACGGGCCCGTTGATGTTCGCCGAGTACAAGTCGCTGGAGATGGTGTCCGGCGAGAAGCCTTGTCCCAGGCACTTCTCCATCACCTCGAACGAAAAGCTCCCCGCTCCGTGTCCAACGTCAAACAACACTCCCCGCTGGCGGGCCTCGACGACTTCCGGCGTGAGCTTGCCGCTCGTGTCCAACAAACCATGGGGGTGACTATTGAAGGAGTGGGTCACCACATCGCCCTTCTTCATGAGCGCCAGGAATTCCTTCAGCGGCGTGTACGAACCGCCAATGTGAATCATGATGGGCAAGCCGGCTTCGTCCGCGGCGGCGCGAGCGCGCCTCATGCCTTCGAGATCATTAGGCCCCGTATAGTGCTCGGAGAAGCGAATCTTGAATCCCACGATCAGGTCTCGGTTCTGATTCGCCGTTTCGACGGCGAGTTTCGGGACGCAGTAGCGCAGGTCCTCGAGTTCTCCCATGTTGGCAGTGCCGCCCGCCACCATGCCGATCGAGACCACGTGCAGGAGCGCTCGAATCCGAGTTGCCGCGCGCTCGATGATGAAGCGCCGAAACGCGGGAAAAGTGAGAGCTCCGGACGTTCCGGCGTCGATGACGGTCGTGACGCCTCTTCTGACGCAATAGGGGTCAGGCTCGATGCCGTACGGGCCGACATAGGGGAAAACATGCGTGTGAACGTCAATCAGCCCGGGCGTCACAATCTTACCGTGGGCGCGGACGACTTGCCCTGCCTGCCCCTCAGGAATCGCCGGCGCCACACTTGCTATCTTCCCATCGCGCACCGCAACATCAAGTTCCGCTTCCAAACCCTGCGAAGGATCGATCACCTTGCCGCCCTTGATCAGCAGGTCGTAGGGCTTTTGTTCGCCGGTTTGCGGTGAACTCCCGGTGGTCGGATGCGGCGCAATCGGTGCGGCACACATAGCCACCGACGATCCAAGAGCGCCAAGAATTCCTCGCCGAGTCATGCTGTCATCCTGAGCGGAGCGAAGGATCTCCGCAGTTTTCAATGGTCTAGCCGTTTACGAACAACTGCAGGGATCCTTCGCTTCGCTCAGGATGACACCTTCTGCTTCCCAGTTTCTGTTTTCCATTTTCCAGTTTCCTGATCCTCACAGTTTACGATACATCAGCGCCTTCTTCACTTCGCCGATGGCGCGGGTCACGTTGATGCCGCGGGGGCAAGCCTCCAGACAGTTGAAGACGGTGCGGCAGCGCCAGACTCCCTCCACGGAATTCAGGATTTCCATTCGCTCCGCCGCCCCTTCGTCGCGGCTGTCGAATATGAAGCGGTGCGCATTGACGATGGCCGCCGGGCCAACATAGTCCTGGTTCGCCCAGAACGAAGGGCAACTCGTGGTGCAGGCGCCACAGAGGATGCACTTCGTGGTGTCATCGAATTTTTCCCGGTCCTGCGGCGATTGCAATCTTTCCTTCTCGGGTTCCGGTGAGTGGGCGATGAAGTAGGGTTTCACACTCCGGTACTTGGCCAGGAACGCGTCCATATCTACCAGAAGGTCTTTGATCACGCGAAAGCCGCGCATCGGTTCGATCGTGATATGATCGCCCAGATTCCTCAGCAGTTCCTTGCAAGCCAGGCGATTCGATCCGTTGATGACCATGGCGTCGGACCCGCAGATGCCATGCGCGCAGGAGCGCCGAAACGTGAGCGATCCGTCAAGGTACCACTTCACATGGTTCAGGGCGTCCAGAAGCCGGTCAGTAGCCTCGGCTTCGACCTTGTATTCGCCCCACCACGGTTCTTTGTCCGACTCAGGATTGAACCGCTTGATTTTGAGTGTTACTTGCATCGATTAACTCCAGGGGCTGCGCACCGGCCGAAGTCAGCTCGTCCCCAAGCTTCCATTCCTCAGACGCGAACTGAAAAAACAACCCCTCACCCGTCCCGCTCCGGCTGATGAAAGCACCGGCAGCAGGACACCCTCTCCCCTGGGGAGAGGGCTGTGTATTCAAAGGCGGACTTTCGCATTCATCGCTTTGCGCGTAGTCTTTGGCCTTAACACTTTACTCTTTAACCTTCACTCCGCCGACTGTCGACTCTCGACTTTCGACTCTCGACTCTCAACTACTTCAGTACTTCCGCTCCTTCGGTTCGAACTTCGTGATCGTCACCGGCTTATAGCGGAAATCGATCCCCTTTTCGCCCTTATACGCCAGTGTGTGTTTCAACCAGTTCGGATCATCGCGCTTCGGAAAGTCCTCGCGAAAGTGCGCTCCGCGGCTCTCCTGGCGGACCAAAGCGCTTTCCACCAGGACCTCAGCAAGGTCCAACAGGGCGCCCAACTCGATCACTTCCAGCAATTCGGTGTTGTAGCAAGCGCTCTGGTCCTCGACCCTGGCTTGCCGGTAGCGGGCGCGAAGCTCGCGCAGCTTTTCGCGCATCGCCGTCAAGCCCTTGGCATCGCGGAAGACCGAGGCTTTATCCATCATCTCGTCCTGGAGCGCGTCGCGGATATCGGCCGGGCGCTCCGTGCCGCGAGAATTCTTCAGTTCTCTGATGAGCGCCCGCGCCGGCTCGTCGGCCTTGGCAGGCAATGGCGCCCAATCGTTCTCCTTGATGAACTTCGCCGCGTGCCGACCGCCGCGCCGCCCGAACACCAGAATGTCGACCAGGGAATTGGTCCCCAAGCGGTTCGCGCCGTGGACGGACACGCAGGCCACTTCGCCTGCCGCGTAGAAGCCGGGCAGCGGCGTGCTTTTCTCATCGATGACCACGCGCCCCTCTACATCTGTGGGTATTCCGCCCATGGCGTAGTGGGCCGTCGGTTGAATGGGTACGAGTTCGTGGAGCGGCTCGATACCCAAGTAGGTACGCACAAACTCGGTAATATCCGGAAGCTTCTTATCCAGCACGTCTTTCCCGAGATGGGTCAGATCGAGGTGAACGTAGTTCTTTCCATCGATGCCGCGCCCTTCGCGGATTTCCTGGTAGATGGCGCGCGAGGTCATGTCGCGCGGGGCAAGGTCCTTGAGCGTGGGAGCGTAGCGCTCCATAAAGCGCTCACCCGTGTTGTTGCGGAGGATGGCGCCTTCTCCACGCGCCGCCTCGCTTAGCAGAATTCCCATCTTGTAGATTCCAGTCGGGTGGAACTGGAAGAATTCCATGTCCTCGAGCGGAATCCCGCGCCGGTAGGCCACCGCCATGCCGTCGCCCGTCAGCGAATGGGCGTTCGAGGTGACGCGGAACATCTTCCCGCATCCGCCGGTTGCGAAAAGCACGGCCTTGGCGTGGAAGGTGTGAATCTCGCCGGTGGCGAGACACATCGCCACCACTCCCGCGCAGCGTCCCTGTTCGATCAGCAAGTCCAGCACGTGATACTCATCGTAGAAATGCACCTGGTTCTTGATGCACTGCTGGTAGCAGGTTTGCAGAATCATGTGCCCGGTGCGGTCCGCCGCGTAACACGACCTGCGCACGGCTGCCTTGCCGTAATCCCTAGTGTGCCCGCCGAAGGGCCGTTGCGCGATCTTGCCCTCCGGGGTGCGGCTGAAGGGCAAACCCCAGTGCTCGAGGTCGTACACGGTCTCGATGGCCTCGCGGCACAATATTTCCGCCGCGTCCTGGTCGACAAGGTAGTCGCCGCCCTTCACCGTGTCGAACATGTGCCATTCCCAATGGTCTTCTTCGAGGTTGCCGAGCGCCGCCCCAATTCCACCCTGGGCCGTCCCCGTGTGCGAGCGCGTGGGATACAGCTTGCTCAATACGGCCACCTGGCCATGCCCCGCGAGTTGCAGCGCCGCCATCAGGCCCGCGCCCCCAGCTCCCACAATCACCGCATCGTAGCGTTGTGCCATGGTAGTTCTCAGTCGAAAAGCTAGTCGAAAGTCGAGAGTCGAAAGTCGAAAGTGCAATCCAACTATGACTTTCGACTTTGGACTCTCGACTCTCAACTTCCTTACGGTCGAAACGTTAAAATCGTCAGCGACCCGAGAGTCAAAAGAACAAACCCAAAAACATAAAGCGAGGCCAGGGTGGCAACCTGCCAGCCCTTTGCCTGAACGTAGTCTCCCACCAGAGTACGAATGCCGTTCAGCCCGTGAATAAGAGCCAGCCAGAGCATCACCAGATCGTACGTCCTCCAGAACGGTGTGGCGTAGCGGCGCGCCACAAACTGAAAGTCGATATTATCGACGTTGTGGATAAGGTGCATAATCAGCAGATGCCCCAATGCCAGAAAGAGCAATACCACGCCCGACACCCGCATGAACATCCAGGCGTAAAGTTCCAGCCCGCTTTCCGGTCTTGGTGTGCCCGCTCCGTTCATCGGCTTCTTCTTTCTCCTCTGCGTTCTTCGTGGGGGCGCAGGGGGCGCATCCCAATGTGCCCCTACTTCATTATGGTGCTTGCCATGTAGATCGCCGTGGGAATGAAGACCACGGCAAATACGATCCCCACCGCGTAAACAAGTTTGCGGTGGACCACCGTGGCTTCCGGCCAGAAATCAATGACGCAAATTCTCACCCCGTTCAGGGCATGATAGAGCACCGCTCCCACCAAGGCGATCTCACCCACCCGAAAGGGCGGATAGCGGTAAAGGAAAAGCAGCTTGTTGAAAATCGCCGGACCCCAACCCACTAATGCAATGTCTACGATGTGGACCAGCAAGAATAGAAACACGCCCACGCCGGTCACGCGGTGCAGAATCCAAGACCAGTGCCCCGGCCCTCCCCGATAGCTGAGATACTGTCGAAATTTGACCATGTCTGTCCGCTTCGCTGTTGGATCAGCCCTAAAACTCAATTCTACTGGAATAGCGTGTGGGATTTCAAACTGATAGGAGTCAGGAGTCAGCAGTCAGTGGAATAGAACTGGCCCTCTCCCTGGGGAGAGGGTGGGCCGCGACGGCGCTTTCATCAGCCGGCGCGAGCCGGATGAGGGGTCGGTTCGATTGAAGATCCAGGATCGCACAAAGAAACGTAGGGGCAATCCATGCGGTTGCCCGCGGGCGGCCACAACGGCCGCCCCTACGCCCTACACGACCGGCGTGAGGACATCCCCCAGTGGGATGGACAATCCGGGCAACATTTCAGGTTCCTCAAACCCATGGCCCGCATCGGCGCTCCGGACTTCAGGCTCGAGCTTCCCCGGAACGTAACGATAGGCGAGGCGTGCGCTCGGGTACAAGAGCCAGACGGCCTTGGTCCCGGCGCTGAGGTATTGCCTTACCTTGAGGAGCAAATCGTCGGCGCGATCGTTCTCGGAGACGATTTCGATGACCAGATCGGGGGAAAGCGGTAGAGGGACTTTGTGGAGATCAATCCCGTGCAAATGAGCAGCGCTAATGAAGGCCACATCCGGACGCCGGACGACATCCTGCGCGAGTTGCACGTCGGTCTCACTGGTTACTCCCCCCAGTTTCCGCTGTTTGACAAATGAGCGCAGGCGCGAGCCCAACTCATCACGGATTTCGTTATGAAAGTAGTTCGCGGACGGCGTCACGATGAGTTCCCCCTCGCTTAACTCGTACCGCACGCCCACGGGTTCTTCGAGCGCGAGATAATCGTCGACGGTAAGCAAGGTCTTAGTAGCCATTCACACCCTCTATGCGTTGAGGATATCACACGCGAGAGGCTTTTTCAGCCCTGCGAGTAACAGAGGGACTGGCGTCATCCGCTCGACATGGGTACCACGGGTCGCAGTCATTCCCGCGAAAGCGGGAATCCATTGAAAACCTCTTAAACCGTTCTGGCCGGCGCAGCGGGGATGTTGGCGAGGGGTTTACCTTGGCCCGGCCCGTGCAGCTTCTGGCACGGTTTCTTGCTGCGAGCCAAGTGGAGATAATCCAGCACGAGCTGCCGCTTGAGAAGTTGGATGGCTCTCGCCGGGTCCACCCCCTTGGGGCAGGCGCGCGAGCATTCCCCGGCGTAGTGGCAGCGGAATGCGCCGTCCGCACCGCCTGTGAGTTTGTTGCGCTCGCGCCGCCCTTCGTCGCGCGTGTCGCGATTGTAGCGCTGCGCCGCCGCTAAAGGCATCGGTCCCAGGTAGCGCGCGTCGGTGGCGAGAGTGGGGCAAGCAGCCATGCAGCAGCCGCATTTGATGCAGTAGGTGAATTGCAGGTACGCTTCGAGTTCCTCCGGTGACTGATAAAACTCGCCTGCCGGATCGTTGATCTCATCCTCCTCCGCACGCGTCACGTAAGGATTCAGCCCGCGGTGCTTGTCGAACATGCTCATGAGATCGGGGACCAGATCGCGCACGATGTCGAAATTCGGCAGCGGGCCAACGGTGAGGTCTGCAGTGGCGATGTGCAGGATCTGCGTGTTGCAGGCCAGGGTCGGTTTGCCGTTCAGCAGCATGCCGCACGAACCGCACACGCCCATGCGGCAGGAATAGCGCCAGGCCAGCGTCGCGTCCAGGTTCTCTTTGATGTAATGCAAGCCGTCCAGCACCGTCATGCCCTCGCGCACCGGTATGGTGTAAGTCTTCACGTAAGGCGCGGGGTCGCTTTCAGGATTGTAGCGCGTGATGTGAAAGTTAATCTCTCGAACGGCATTGCTGCTCTCCGGCATAGCTACCCCCTGGCTCCCGCTTGAGCGATGGCGTGCGCGACGACGGCCGCCCACGTGCCCAATCCGAACAATCCCAGCCCTAGCAACACGAGGACCACAGTCGTGAGTTTTTCCACCGCAGGCTTCAGCGTCAATTCGAACAGAATCGTCCGCAGGCCGTAGAGACCATGATAAAGAGCGACTCCGAGCAGAAGAATGTAAGTGGCGGTGAAAAACAGCCTGCCATCGCGAAACAGGCTGTTGGCCTTCGAGACCGCTTCGCCTGCGTGCGGAGCAAACAAGTGCGTCGTCCCGCCCAGATGCATGATCAGCATGTGAAGGCCGAGCAGGAAGAGAATCACCACCCCCGCCGCCATGTGCCACGTCCAGTATTTCGTTTCGCGCATCGTGCCTCCCGCTCTTTAGCCGAGGAGATGGTCGACAACCACCCCCTGCCCCTCCTTACCAAGGAGGGGAGTGTCAGAACGCTGCCCTCTCCCGAGGGGAGAGGGTGTCCCGCGTCGGCGTATTCATCAGCCGCCGTGGGACGGGTGAGGGGTCGTTTTCAAGCCGCCACCACTCTGGCTGATCTCGTAGCGCTGAGCTTTAGCTCAGCACGTGCCGACCCTTCGCTCCGCTCATGGCAGGCTCTAAAGGTCGGCGTGGCCCCGCCGGTGCCGACCTGAAGGTCGGCGCTACTTGGCTAACCCCAGGAACTGATAACCCCCTGCCGCAAAAAAGACCGCCGCCAAAATCATCATGGCAATCAGCAACGGCCGCTGCACATTCAGCGACGTCTTGTAGGGATAGATCGGCTCGATGGGTTTGCCCACCGCGAATCCCAGTTCCACGAGCACCAAACGCACGCCGTTGAAAGCGTGGTAGGCAAAAGCCGAGAAAACCAGAAACTCCCCGAACTTGAAAACCGGCTGGTGAAGAACGCCCCCTTCAACCCACAAATAGGCGCCGGTGGCGCGCAGGCTCGTCACCACCACGTGCATCAAAAAGTAGCAGAGAATACCGAGGCCGGTCAGGCGATGCAGGATGTAAGCGTAGCGCTCGACACCCCACCTCCCGCCCCCCAGCCATCCCCAAATTCCCAGCCGATTGTCGTGCCGTTGGATTGCGGCCATGCCGACCTCTCCCGATGATCGCTGTTTGTTAATCGCCGATTGATTTTCCCGTGCTAACCGAACCTTTACCCGTCCCGCTCCGGCTGATGAAAGCGCCGGCAGCCGGACACCCTCTCCCCAAGGGAGAGGGCTAGAATTATCAGCTACATTTATAATTTAGAATTTACAATTTACAATTCACCATTCACTATTCAGCATTCATCATTCCCTAGTATTTCCGCTCCACCGGCTTCCAATTGGTGATTGTCACGGGCTTATACTCAAGCCTCGGTTTGCCGCAGGTGTAACAAACCATCGAGTGGCCAAGAAACCTCTCGTCGTCGCGCATGGGGAAATCCGTGCGCGAGTGGGCGCCGCGCGATTCCTGGCGCGCCAAACCGGCGAAGAGCAGCACTTCGGCCAGTTCCAGCATATTCTCAGTTTCAAGCGCTTGAACTAAGTTGGTGTTGTAGATGCGGCTCTTGTCTTGGATCGTAATCTGGGCGAAGCGCTGCTTCAGCTCGCCGATTTTCGCTAGACCCTGCTGCATGGATTCCCCGGTGCGGTAAACGCCTGCATGTTTATCCATCAGAGCGCGAAGCTCGCGGCGGATTTGCGCGGGTTTCTCGGGGCCATTTTGTTTGAGCAATCCTTCGAAGATCCGTTTCTCCTCTTCCCGCGCTTTGCCTTCCGGCAGATCGCTCAGCTTGGGGCTCGCGGCCAGGTACTTGGCGATCTCGCCGCCGGTGATGCCGCCCCAAACGAGGCATTCGGCGGTCGAGTTGCATCCCAGCCGGTTCGCTCCGTGCATCGAGTGGCACGCCACCTCGCCCGCGGCCCAGACGTTTTCCACTTTCGTGCGACCGTCGATATCGGCTTCGATCCCTCCCATCGAGTAATGAGCTACGGGCCGGATGGGAATGGACGTAGTGATCGGGTCAATGCCCAAGAACTTCATGCACACTTCGCGAATCAGAGGCAGGCGCTTGTTGATGCGCTCGGCGCCCAGGTGGGTCAAATCGAGGTTGATGTAGTCAAGGCCGTCTGGGCCCGGGAATCCTCGCCCCTCAAGAATTTCCGTCATTTCGGAGCGGGAAACGATGTCGCGCGGCGCAAGCTCCATCACCTTGGGCGCGTACTTCTCCATGAAGCGCTCGCCCTTGTTGTTGCGCAGGTAGCCGCCTTCGCCCCGGCAGCCTTCGGTCATCAGGATGCCCGAGGGCACCAGGCCGGTGGGGTGGAACTGGAGGAACTCCGGGTCCTCGAGGGCCAGCCCGGCGCGGTAGGCAATGGCCTGCCCGTCGCCCGTGACCGTTTGGGAATAGGTCGTGAAACCGTAAAGGTTCCCCAGCCCGCCGGAGGCAATTAGGAGCGCCTTGCCGCGCAGGGTCAAAAATTCGCCCGTGGGCAGGTCGTAGAGCGTGACTCCGGCGAAGCGCCCGCCCTCGAGAAGCAGGGAAGTCACGAAGCATTCGTCGTAGCGCCGAAAATTCTTGTACTTAAGAAGAGTGTCGTAGAGAGCCTGCATCTCGAAGAAACCCGTCTTGTCGGCTGCCATGCAGGCGCGCGGAAAAGAATGTCCGCCGAACGGCCGCTGCATGATGCGCCCATCCTCGCGGCGCGACCATGGGCATCCCCAGTGTTCGAGCAGGCGGATTTCGTCCGGCGAGGCTTTCACGAAGCGGTCCACCACGTCCTGGTCCGCCAGGAAGTCGGAGCCCTTCACGGTGTCCCAGGCGTGCAACTCGAGGCTGTCGCCTTCTTCGGGCCGCATCACGGCTCCCGTGCCGCCTTCCGCGCACACGGAATGCGCACGCATGACCTGCACTTTTGAGACGATCCCAATGTCGGCGCTGCCGCGTGTTTTGATCGAGAGTTCGACCGCGGCGCGCAGCCCGGCAAGGCCGGTTCCGAAAATCAAAACATCATGAGTGATCTGCTGCATGCTTCACGTGCTCCTTGGGCTGGCCATTGTGTCACCGGCCTCAATGGATGTCGAGAGACACAAAGTCCGTCCGTGCTCTCGTGCGGCCTTCGTGTCTCTTGACAACACCGCGCAGTAGGCTAGAATGGCTCTTTATGTCAAAACTCGTTCTGCTCGTTACGCGCGAGGGCCTGGGCCACGTTGATCCCAACGACAGACAGTTTGGCTTGGAGATGTTCGACCGGCTTCTGCATGCATGGGAGAGTCAGCCGGTCAAGCCCTCCGCCATTTGCTTCTATACCGATGGCGTTAAGTTGGTCTGCAATGGTTCACCGGCGCTCTTGGGCCTGAAGATACTCCAGAGCCAGGGTGTTCGCTTGGTTTCGTGCCGGACGTGCCTCGAGCACTTCCAGCTCACTGAAAAGGTTGCGGTCGGGGAAGTTGGGGGAATGAACGACATCGTCGGCATCCTAGTGGAAGCCGACAGTGTCGTGACGGTGTGAGAGAGAAGCCTTAGGGTTTTCGGCTGGCTTGGGCTACGAGAACCCGCTCACCTTCATGATCCAGTCGTTTGAGCGCTTCTTGAGGCGCCAGCCAGTGGACGGACAGCACTTCTTCCGAACTCTCGAACCGGGATTCGCCAAGCGGCCTCATATTCCAGAAACGAACCACTTTGGTGATGTCCCCCGTGTCATAACACACCCAACCCGCGTGGCTCTCGACCTCGACATCAAAGCCAGTCTCCTCCTGGACCTCTCGGATGGCGCACTGTACCCATGATTCGCCTGGCTTGACTTTGCCTTTCGGGAGTGTCCAGTCCTGATGGCGTCTTCGGCGGAGGACGATCAGCTCGTGGCCTTCGCTCGTTTGCCGCCAGACAAGGCCGCCGGCGGCCGCTACGATTCTTACAGGTAGGTCAGAAAATCTCATGTAGATCCGATCCTCGCAATTTGGACCGTTTTGGTCAGGTTGTGTTGCGGGTACGCCAATACCCTGGCCGACGCCGTCCGTGAGCGACTGCCAGAACCTCGATCGACAGTGGCTTCTCCCTGTAGATCACCAGATACGGGAACCGCCGCAGAGGGAAACGTCGGCATCCCGCCTCGAACATCAGCCACCGCTGCGGCGCTTCCGAGATAGTTGCAACAGCCTTCGCCAAATCGTCGGCGAAGGCCTCTGCTGCCCGAAAGCTACGCTCCCGATACCAAGCCAGCGCGGCCTCGGCTTCGGCGAGGGCTTCTGGATGAAATTCGACAGGCTTACCGCTCATTGCCGAGTGTGGCCATGAGGCGGGTTCGGACCTCTGTCCACGGAATCGGGGAAACCGCCTTGGAATCGATTTCCGCAACCCGGCGCCGAATCTCGACTTGCCACGCAGCTTCGGCGTCCGCGTCAACTTCCGTGTCGAGGCTGTCCAGTAGGCAATCCACGAGGGCAGCGCGGGCTTCAGCCGGAAGTGTTAATGCTTCCTTGAGGAGTTCACCAGTTTCACGGCTCATGCTGTGATTATAGCCCTCGGCGCGCGCGGGCACCAAGCGTTTTCAGGTCTTCACCCTCAGCAGTAAATACGACCCCGCCAGTCCGAAAAGCACGTCCGGTGACCAGGCGGCGACCAGGGGCGGCAACTGGCTCAGGTTGCCCATGGCTTCGAACAAGCTGGAGATGGACCAATAGAGAATGGCGATGCCGATACTCAGTGCGACTCCGGAAAGCGCGCCCTTGCTGCCCGTAGTGAAGGAGAAGGGAACCCCGAGCAGGGCCACGACGAAGGCAATCAGGGGGTAAGAGAACTTCCGGTAGAATTGGACGGAGAGGCGCACCACGTCGAATCCGCTCTGGCTGAGTTCGCGGATGTAGTGCCGCAACTCGAGTGCGCTCATCTGTTCAGAAGGTCTCACTTCTTTCTTGAAGTAGGCGGGTTCTTCCGACATCTCAGGGAACATATCAACCGAAAACGGAAAGTACTTCTCAACCTGTTCGCCCTTCAGGTTGCGCACCCAACCGTTCTCGAGCACCCAGCCGCGGATGGCAGGTTCCCAGAATGCCCGCGCAGCGTAAACCCGGCGAGTGAGGCGAAAGGATTGAGGATCGAACTCGAAGCAGGTGAAGTCTGCGAAAACGTTCTTATCAGGATCGAAGAATCTGTAGTTGTAAATGCGAGCCGCTCGCCCGAAGATCCATTGCCGCTCCGGGCGGTAGAAGGTTTGTGGCGGCTTCCCTTTGATCTGATTGCGATAAGCATCCTGCTGCTGGTTGGTTTGCGGCAGGAAATCGTCGGAAAGGAAAAACATGCCCAGGCTCATGAGCACGGCCACCAGTAGCACGGGAGCGGAAATCCGGTAGAGGCTGACGCCCGCTGCTTTGATGGCGGTAATCTGGTTAGACTTGGTAAGCAGGCCGAAGTTGACCAGCGTGGCGACAAGGATGCTAAGCGGCAGCATCAAGTAGATAATCTGAGGAAGAAGGAAGCGGTAGTAATTCAGGACCAGGCCTGCCGAAGCGTGGTTGCGAACCATATCTCCCAGGAGTTGGAAGAAGTCGAAGATAATGTAAATGCCCGTGAAGGTAACCAGCAGCATAAAGAAGTAGAAGAACCAACCCTGGATAATATAGATGTCGAGAATCTGAAAGATCCGACTGCCGGGGGTGCGAGTCTTCACGGAGGGTTCGGAGACTCGTCCACGTCGAGGGCGGGCCTGCCGGGCTTCCCAGCGGCGAGCCAAGTCGTCCATCCAATCCTGAACGAATTGGAGATGGCTCCGCACACTGCGAAGTTGAAACAACATCAGTACGCCAGCGATGGCGAAGATGACGTTGGCAATCCAGAGCCCGATAACAGGAGGGAGGCGGCCTTGTTTCGCGAAGCTAAGACCGAAGACCATGATCATGTAATAGATAAAGACCAGCACCATGGTCAGGATCAGTCCCACGGCCTTGCCGCCTTTGCGCGTCGAGAGGCCCAAGGATATTCCCACCAGAGCCAGAACCAGGCTGGCGACAGGCAGAGCAAATCGATAATGCAGTTCCACGAGGGCGGCTTGCCGATCGTGGGGCGAGTGCGTCTGCTCGATCAACTTATGGAGCGAAAGCAGCGGAGTGGGGAAGCTCTCGGGGCCGGAAGTGGATGCCTGATCGAGCGGTACGGGAATGTCGGTATTTGCGAAAGTGACCACGGAATATTGTGACGGGTTTTGCGGATCGATCTCGTGCGTCATGCCTTGATTCAGGTGAATGACCAGCCGGCCGTTGGCGGCTTCGTTGACAAGCACTCCGCTTTCCGCTAAGGTTACCTTGACTTGGTCACGCTGAGTGGTGTCTGCAATGAAGACGCCCCGCCATCTGGCACGGGAGCCCGTTACATCTTCCAAGTAAAGAAGTAAATTGGGGAATTGTTCAATAAACACGCGCGGTTGGATCTCGTATGGCACTTGGCTGGCCTTCAGCCCGGCTTCCATGCGAGTCAAACTGCGGCCGGCCTGGGGCGCGAGGAACACACTCATCCACAGGGTGAGGGCCCACCCACCCACTGCAAAGAGCATTACCGGCCTGACGAATTGCGAGAGTCCGATGCCCGAGGCGCGTGCCGCGATAACCTCGCCGTCCGCCGCCATGCGGCTGAGGCCGATCAGGGTTCCAACCAGAACCGCCATGGGAACCGTGAGCACCTGGATGCTTGGGATGGGCAGCATGAAAAGGGTCAGCATCCGGGGGAGTGGCAAGCTATGGCGCACCACCAACTCGAGCAAACGCCCCAGCCGCGGAATGAAGATTGCAAACGTAAAGACCAGTAATCCCAGCAGCGAATGAGAGGAGATCTCTTTGAAAATGTAGCGGGTAAGTATCCGCATGGTTCCTGACGCGGGCGGGAAGCGGGCCTCAAACGGATGTCCCTCGTGCCGTCCTCGCTTTCATCGTAGCATATGGGTTCGCGGATTTGTAGCGGCGCGTTGAGTTCAGGCCTGTTCAAATCACGCCTGCTGTTGTCGGTGAGGACCTGCGGCTTCGCCGCCCTGTCTTGCGGAAAGGCTTTGCCTTTCCGGGAAGGGACCCAAAATCTTGCTCCGAGGTTGAGGCTCCGCCTCAACGGCCGAGGCGCAGCCTGGCCAAGAACCTGGTGATGGGAACGCGGGTCGGAAAGCCGGAGAAGATGTGAAAGAATCAGCCACCTGTCATCCTGAGCGAAGCGAAGCATCTCCCCAGTTTCCGATCGTTCAACGACTTACGAACAATTGCAGAGATCCTTCGCTTCGCTCAGGATGACCCATTCCGAATTTCTTCACATGTTCGGAGCTTTCCGCAAGGCGGGGCGGCAGAGCCACGCTCCGGAGCGTGGGAGGCGCAAGGTCGCATCTGTACTAAACTAACCGATTGCCGATTACTTTCTTATGGCCCAGACCTACTTAATGCTGCTTTGGCACATGCACCAGCCCTTCTACAAGGACCTGGGGGAAGGCCGCTACACTATGCCTTGGACGCGCCTTCACGCGTTGAAGGACTATTTCGGCATGGTGGCGATGCTGCGCGATTTCCCGACCGTCCACATGACTTTCAATCTGGTACCTTCGCTGGTGGTGCAGGTGCAGGATTACGCGCAGCAGACTGCGCTCGAGCGCCCGTACGAAGTCGCGTTCAAGCCTGTCGAAAGATTAAGCCAGGACGACCGTCACGTCCTTTTGCAAACCGCTTTCCAGCTTAACCATCAGAACCTTCTCAGCCGCTACCCGCGTTTCCGCGAATTGTGGGACAAATCGCGAAATGCGGACCTCGCCTCCTCTGCGCGTTTCTTCTCGGCGCAAGACCTGCTCGATTTACAACTGCTTTCGCAGCTTGCCTGGTTTGATGAAATCTACCTGGCCGGCGACCCGCAGATCAGAAGACTCGTGGCGCAGGAACGGGGCTACAGCGAGGCCGATAAGTCTGTGCTGCATGAGAAGGAAGTGGAACTATTCCGCAGAGTTCTGGATGAGTACAGGTCCGCCAGTGAGCGCGGGCAGATTGAGGTCTCGACGTCGCCCTTTTACCATCCTATTCTTCCTCTTCTCTGCGACTCCAATATCGCGGCGGAATCTCGCCCGGGAATTCGTTTGCCGCGCCGTCGCTTTCAGCACCCGGAAGATGCCCGCGACCAACTGCGTGCAGCGGTCCGGCTTCACGAGCAAGTCTTCGGCTCGAAGCCGCGCGGGCTTTGGCCGAGTGAGGGAAGTGTCTCGGATGAAGTCCTGCGTCTGGCCGCTGACGAGGGATTCGCGTGGGCGGCCACTGACGAAGGCGTGCTGGGGCGCTCCATCCAGAAGGGATTCAACCGTCGAAGCGATGGGACCACGGACGGAGGTTCAGAACTCTACCGGCCGCATGTGCTGACTTCCGAAGGGCGCAGCATCTCGCTCTTCTTCCGCGATCACCAGCTTTCCGACTTGGTGGGGTTCGTCTACTCCCGCATGAATCCGCACGATGCTGCGGCAGACCTGCACCAGCGGATCAAAGCGGCAGGCCGGAGCGTTTGGGGCAAGCCTGCCGTTGTATCGGTTATCCTGGACGGTGAAAACGCCTGGGAGTATTACCCCGGCAACGGCAGGGAGTTCCTGAAGAGCTTCTACGCCCGGCTGGCGGCTGACCCCGAACTCAAGGCGGTGACCGCGAGCGAAGCCCTGAAGGTTACAGAACCAGGACGTTTGACTCATGTCACCCCCGGATCGTGGATTAACGCCAACTACGACGTTTGGATTGGAGCGGATGAAGACAACCGCGCCTGGGACCTGCTTTCAGAAGCGCGCGATTTCTACGCTCGAACGAGCGTCAATGCCCCGAAGAGCGACGTCGATCTTGCGCAACAGGAGTTGTGGGTGGCTGAGGGCAGTGACTGGTGCTGGTGGTACGGCCCGGAACATTCTACCGCGAACGATGAAGAGTTTGATCTGCTGTATCGAAAGCATCTCAGTAATCTTTACAAGATGCTGGGCGGTTTTCCGGCGGACGAGTTAGCGGAACCGATCAAGCGCCCGCGCGACACGGCTTTGAGCGTTCCACCCACGGGGCTCATCCAGCCCCGAATCGATGGCGCGGTCACCAATTACTTCGAGTGGCTGGGCGCCGGACTCTATCTTCCCGACCCGCGCTTCGGCTCGATGCACGGAGCCGCCAGGGTTTGGGAAGCGCTCTATTACGGGTTCAGCCGGGAAGCGCTTTTCCTGCGTCTGGATCTCAGCGAGGCGTTTCTGAAAGACCATGCGGAATTCGAAATTCGAGTGAACGTAGTAGACAGCAGCCGTGTGCGCGCTCATGCCTCCATCCGCAACTCCAGCCTGAGCGGGTTGAGCTTGTGGAAAAACGACGAGCCGTTGGTAGTCCCGCCGGGAATAGCCACCCAACTCCAAGTTGCGTTCCATCGCATCTTCGAGTTGCGCCTGAACTATCAGTTGCTGGGTTATGAGCCCCACCAACAAATCCGCTTGCAGGCTTCAATTTGGGTGAACGCCCTGCCCATCCAAATCATCCCCCAAGAAGGCTGGCTTGCTCTGCGGCTCTCCGACGAACTCGTTAGCTGGTGAAAAAATCGGGAGATCCGGTGATCGGGAGATCGGGAGAACAAATCGTAGGTCGTAGGTCGTACGTGGTATGCCGGATTACCGCATCCGCCACCTTCCATCTTCCAGGTACCTCATTCAGTTCTTCGTTCACCCGATCACCCGATCTTCCGATCACCCGATCTCGTCACTCATCACTTATCACTCGTCATTGAATTATCCATCCTGGGACCACCACGTCCACGGGCCTGGCGCCGACGGGGAAGGTTGTGAGCAGGGTTGTGGGGTTTGTCTGAAGGACTGCCAGCGTCGAAGCGGAGGTGTCCGCCACGGCCAGAAACCTTTCATCGGGAGTGAGCGCCAGGGCTCGCGGCTCGATTCCAATGTGGATTGCCGCCAGTAAAGTTCGGTTCTGGACATCCAAGGCCATCACGGAGCCGTCGCCGGCGTTGGCGAGGTAAAGGACCAACGGGTCCAGTTGGAATACTCCAGCCACAGGCTTGTGGCCGGTGGGGTAGTTCTGCTCCACGTTGTCCTGCTGCGTATCCACGATCACCATGCGGGTTCCCTCGTCCTCGAGCACAAAGAGCTCTCCGCCGTCCGGTTTGAGGACCATCGCGCCCGGCCGAATCGCCATCTCGATGTTGGCCAGAAGTTGCTGTGTAGTCAGGTCCACTGCGGATATGGCCGGCTCCTCGGTGTCACCCACGAAGACCTTCGAGCTGTTGGGAAGGATAACCATCGGACCGGGGCCTCTGCCGACTTTGACCGAGCCGAGCACCCTCCGGCTATCCACTTTTACGAAGAAGAGCTGGTCCGAGGCGCGGGAAGAAGCCACCAGTGTGTTCCCGTCGGGCGTCAACGCGAGGTCGGTGAGAGGCGCGCCCAGGCTGAGGCGAGTTATTTCCTTGTAGTTTTCCGCGTCGATGAAAACGATTTGCCCTTTTCCAGGGTCGAGGATGATACCTTGGCGCCCGGAGGATGAAAAAGTAAGGTCGCGGGCGCCCTCTCCAATATGCAGATTCCTCACCACGCGCAGTGCGGAAAACTCAACGATGCTGATTTCACCGGAGCCCGTTACTACCCATAATTCCTTGCTCAGAGGCCTTACCAGAACTCGTTCCGGGCGGGCCGCGACCGGCAAGCTTGCGCGCACGCGGAAACTCGCCAAATCAACTTCTGCCAGAGTCGAACTCCCGTTATTCGCCACAAAAGCGGCGTAGGCTATCGGTGCGCTGTGTCGCGGCCCGCACCCGCCGGCAAACGTAGCCAGATAAACTAGGATTATCCCTACTTCCCAGTTGGAAGAGTAGTCCTCTCCCTTGGGGAGCCTGTGGGAGTACTCGTTTTCGCTGTCATTCCGAGGAGCCGCAGGCGACGAGGAATCTCGCAGTGCGCTGAAAATGCTCAGAGCGAGATTCCTCGCTTCGCTCGGAATGACAGTCCAAAGGAAGTCTTCACACAGGCTCCAAAGGAGAGGCCTACCAATGTTATTTATGGCTGACACTCCGTATCGCAAGACGTTACACGCAATGGGCCACGCGTGCGAGGATTCTTCTTAGTCCTTCTTCGAAAACTGCCCGTTCGGTCATCAAGCTTATCACCAAGTGCCCTTCCGAGCTGAAGTCGAAGAAATGCCCCGGGTGTACCAGGACGCCGTCTTGGCGTGCGAGTTCTATGGCCCAATCCTCGTCCGTTCGGATCGAGGGAAGCCGCAGGATGGCGTACCACCCTCCTTCTACCTCCAGCCGGTTTATGGGCTGGTTCGCTCGAAGTCGCGCGTCGAGTAACTGCAGATTGGACCTGACTCGTTCCAGTATCTGTGGCTGAAGCGCACGGCGTGTCTCGAGCAACTTCGGCAGGGCCAGCGCCAACGGCGCGCTCAGGGAAAGATACGTGTCGGCAATGATCTCCAGGCGCGCCAGGGCGTCTCGGAGAAGTTGCGCGGGCCCGTTCACGACCGCCCAGGCCACCTTCATTTGGGGAAGAGCGGAGATTTTGGAAAGGCCGCTCAGCGTGAATGTAAGCGCTTCGGTGACCGCTGCGTGGCTAACGACACGCTGCGGGTCCATGGCCAGCGAATAATCGGCAAAGACCTCGTCGGCCACCAGAGCCATGTCGTGCCGTTGGCAAAAAGCGAGCAATTCGGCAAGTTCTTCACGCCGCACAAACGACCCCGTCGGATTGTTGGGATGGACCACCAGAATGGCGCGTGCGCGGTCCTCCAGGCGCTCTTCAAGCGCAGGCAAATCAATCTGCCAACCGTGGTCGTAGAACAGCGGATAGGCGATAACCCGAACATCGTTTAATCCGGCCAGGAAGTCAAAGAGCGGATAGCTCGGCTGCGGTACCAGGATGGCGTCGCCGGGGTCGGCGAGCAGGCGGAATATGTAGCTGTAGGCTTCGCTGGTGCTTGTGGTCAGGAAGATCTGCGCCGAGTCAAGCGTGATCCCCCGCTCAGCGTAATAGCTCGCCACCGCTTGCCGCGCCGAAAGTAAGCCGCGCGGATCCGGTGTGTAGTTCAGCGCCTGGGGACTAGCGAGCGCATCGAAGATGTCGCGCCCATCAAAAACGAATCCGCAGCGTGTGGGATTCGATTCGGTCACGTCGAAAAGAGAGACCCCTTGACGCCTCAGCTCTTCAATCTCGAGTGACAAACGATTCGGACCGAGCGGCCAGTTGGTGCGGGAAGAAAACATGTTAAGAAGTCAGGATTCAGGAGTCAGGAGTCAGAAGTCAGAATGGAGCCGTTCATCGAACGCGCCTGTCATCCTGAGGCCGCCTTGCCGTTCGGTGGCCGAAGGATCTCCGCAGTTGCCGGTCACGCGAAACAGCCTGCGATCAACTGCAGAGATGCTTCGCGACGCTCAGCATGACACCGTGCCAATGCTGTTATTCTGACTCCTGACTTCTGAATCCTGACTCCTGACTCCTGAATCCTGTCTTGCTACGATTTCCAAACGCTGAGCAACCCGTCCAGGCACTCGCGCGTAGCTTCCAGCTTATCCTTATCGGGGCGAACATAGGAAGTCTCGATGGACATGGTCCCGTCGTATCCATCATTGCGCAGCGCTTTGAATTGCCCCCGATAGTCGATCGCACCTTTGCCTGCCGGAACGTATTGAAACTTCCCAGTGGCGGGATTTTTCCGCATGTCCTTGACGTGCATATGGCGGAAGAGGCCGCGGACTTCGCGGTAGCCGTCGGGGTAGGGCACCTCGCCCAGTCCCAGCGCATTGCAGGGGTCCCACATAGCAAGCAGGTTGGGTGAATTGATGTCCCGAACCATCCGCCCCAGCTCTCTTCCGGTCCCCACATTGCAATCGGTTTCATTCTCGAGAAGCAGCGTGATGTTGTGCTGAGCAGCCATCGCGCCTGCCTTAGCCAAGCGGTCGCGGACCAACGGGTAAGCCTTTTCCGGATCCTCGACCCGCCAATAACTGAAGACCCTCACTTTGGAAGTCCCGAAAAACGGGGCGATCCTGAAGACACGTTCCAGCAGACTCTCGGTGTCCTTGTCCGACAAGTCGGCGGCCTTGAAAGTATCGCCCCAATTGGGGCGCGGCGAAGGCATGCCTGGCAAATTGTACTTGAAAAGCGGCGAGGCGATTTCAGAAACCTTCAGGTGGTGCTCTTCAATCAATTGTTTGGCGCGCTCCAACTCCTCCTGAGAGAGCTTGACCACGTTCTTGCTCCACAGTTCACGCACCTCGCAACAGCCCAGTGAATTTTCCGAAATGAAATCCAACGCCTTTTCGAAGTTCTCTGTTAGTTCGTCCGTGATGACGCCGAGTCGAGGCATGATTGAAGTCGGCGTCTCGTCCCCGGCTGCGAAACTCAACTTCAAACCTGACGCCGCGAGCGCCGCCAATGAAATAAAAGTCCTGCGTGACAGAGTCTCGGCCATAAGGAAATCCTCCGTTTAGTAACAGGCAGTCGCTGGCAAGCGCAAACGCTCAACCTTCCGAATCCCAGCCACCCGGCACGAGACTGGCGACGTCCGTTCCGGCCTCGGCAGTCCGCAAGTCTCGACGAGAAGATTGTTTCCCGAAAGCCATCCCATAAGCAAGTGGGTTCCAACAAGGGAATAGGGATTCGGGAACAGGGATTAGGGAGCCGGAGTAGGGAACTGGCAATGGCAATTACGTACAAGCTGCTGCGTTTGAGGTGTGAGCTGCCGGGGGACATGCGACTCCGTCGTTGCCGCTAGCTAATCCCTAATCCCTATTCCCTATTCCCTCTCCCGATGGCCCGGTGGCACGCCTCGCAGACGCTTTCGCCGCCTTTCGATGAAACGAGGAGGTGCGCCCGTTCCGAGGCGTGCGGGGCGTGGCAACTCAGGCACGACATCTTTTCGCCCGCATGCAGCGGGTCCGCAACTTCGGCAACAGGATGAGACGGCCGGGGATGGCCGAAACGCAAGCTGGGATCGAGCTCGATTTTTGCGGCCGCTTCGAACTCGGCCTTCGGAATGGACTGCAGCCCGAAGAGGTTTACTGTATTCCCCGCGCTGCGTCTTGGCGCGTGGCACTCCAGGCAGAGCGTATTCACATCAGCACGTGTCTCGGCCTTGAATTCCGAGGCGTGAGGATCGTGGCAGATCAGGCACTGGCCGTTCCTGTACGGACCGTGAATGACCGTGCCTTGAATTGCCTCATGACACCTTTCACATAAGTGGGCTCCGGAAGCGAACAAGGTGATCGTCGTTTTGTTTTTCTCAGACACGATGTGGTGGCACCGCGGGCAACCCATCGTGACCGCGGTATGGATGAACCGGCCTTGTTCTTTCTCGGGATGACAGGTCAGGCAGGTCTCAGGCTTGATGTCCCTAGGCTCGATGTAGGGATGCTCGAGTTCTTCTTGGGCGCTAATTGCGTGCGACGAGAGGAGACAAATGATTGAGAGCGTGACGCCACATCTCCATGACGACCGTGCTGCAGACGCTAGTGGTGGAAGCCTATTGGACAGAACCATCGTTCAAGACGGAACTGGCCTCGCGTGTTTCACGGCGAGGGCCCCGTCGCGCCGCTCATTGACCGCAAACTAGCCTAATCCATCCGCGCCCCAGTGTCCAGCGACACGAGGCTGGCAGTTCAATTGGTTAGGCATCGTAGTGGGAGATAAAGCTAGGGGAAACATGACGACATCAGGGCGGGCAAGTCTGTGGGGTGCGCCGGGCGGCCGCCCATTCTGTGACCAGTCAGGCGACGGCGCGTGATGAGGGCATGCGCAATCGAGCTTGGCAGCCAGCGGAGGGCGGGCACAAGGCCGCCCCCCGCGCTTGAATCGCTATCACCGTTCCGCAGGCGTCTCTTCTGCCGGGCCGTGGTTCGAAGGTCGCCCACTCTTAACGGTATAGTTGGATGGCACCTGGAAGAGCGAGGCCTGAGGCTCCGCGCGCACGATGTTCGTTAGCTGGAATGTCGTATCGCCAAACTGCGGGTTGGTTTCCTTGCGCATAACCTCAGTTTGCAATTCCGGCGAGTACCAGCGCTCGATGGTGATTACAATCGGAGCCTGGTTGCCCATTTGACCGGCGGGGATGGTGCGAGTAGTACGAGTCCCTTGCGCCGTCACTCCATTAATCGCTTGCGTGCCGAGCGACTCCGTCGTCACGTTGGGGTTCTCAGTCTTTGCGCGCTCAGTCCTTTGAGCATTCCAGCGCGCTCCCGCGCGCGCCGGGAAGGGCATTTGGCGAGCTGCCTGGGTCTTGGGATTCAGCATGTAGAGTGATCCGCCCACGGGGTCGCCAATCGCTATCAGTTTACGAGGACCCCCTTCGGCGGCCCAGGGGCCGATGGCCCCGAGTTCCTGCTCTCGCCGGGTTCTGCCCTGGCTGTCGCGGTAGACGGCGGCGGTGGTCGTGGTGTGAATGCTGTTTCCATCCGCCAGAACTTGGGTGTGTTCAGTAACCGCTTGCGCAGAATAGGGCGCCCCGGTCACCACCTTGCCGGCTGAGAAGAGTTCGGCGCCGAAGAAACGTGCCCTCCCGAAGCCGCCACCCCCGGCGGGTGGGTTTTGTGCTGCGGCAGTCGGCAACAAGACCGCGGTCAGGCACAGGCAGCAGATCCCTGCTGCCCAGACCCTTGCTAATCTCGACTTGTTCTTTTTCATAATATTGTCTCCTCCTGCGCGAATCGGGTGATCGGGAGATCGGGTGATCGGGTCAGCAAAGAGCAGAACGGTGGTCTCACCCCGCGAGCACCCGCCTGCCAGACCATGCCGTCCAGATTTCTTGCTCATCTGATCCACTGATCACCCCATTCGCGTTCCGTCCTATGTTCACCCGATCACCCGATTCGCCTCCTAATTCACAAACCGAATCGCAAATGGAACCCCGTTGCTTCCCAAGGCGACGTCCGCCTGAACGATGGCGTCCGGCGCATATTCGTTGTCCGTCCCTAAGCCGAACGCCAATAGTGCTTCGGCAGGGAGCGCCACGCGGACCAGCGTGGCCTCTTCCATGCATTGGGAGTCGTCGCAAGTCCCAAGGGAAATGAAATCCGTAGTCGCTTCGCTTCGAGACTCGTCCGGCAGGGGCCGCTGCGAATTCCGGATCTGGGCCGCCTGGGTTTTGGCGTCGCTCTTCAGGGTGGCCCCTGTCTCGCCCGAACCCGGGTTAACGTTAGCCCTTGAAGCATTGGGGCTAACCTGCGGCCGGCTGGTGGAGACGTGCGATGGAACGACGCTCGTGCCCCGATGAAGGCGCGGCCATTCAATGATCATAATCCACGCCGTGGCGGCCATCGCGGCAAATGCCAACCCCCAGGCTGCGCCGCGCCAAAAGCGTCTCCAAGCCGCCCCAAAAAGCGGCGTACCTTCTTCGAGCTTCCTTTCGCGAAAAGCTTGAAGCAGTTCCGCTTCTATTCGCAGCGGCGCGCGCTGTCGCTGAAGACTGCCGGCGAAGGCTTGCAACCGTTCTGTCAGCTTGTTCTCTTCATCCAGACGCCGGGCGCACCAAAGGCAATGGCCGGCGTGCTCCAATGCCTCGAGCTGCGTTGTCTTGTCAGCCACCCGGCCGCTCACCAGCTCGTGAATCATGTTTCCGAAGTCTTTGCAATTCATGCCAGACACCTGCTGCCATTGATCGCCTCACGGGCAGGCTCCACCTTCACCCCGCCCGTGAGTTTCTGGAGGAGCAAGGCGCGGCCGCGGTGCAATCGCGACCGCACCGTCCCCACTGAACAATCCAAAACCGACGCCGTTTCCTCGTAGCTCATCTCATTCAAGTCGCACAAAACCACAGCTTCACGGTAGTGCTCGGGCAAGCTCAAGATCGCCTGGCGCACCGAATCGATCGCTTCCCGGCGGGTCATCACGGAGTGTGGATCTTCCCCGGACCCCGGAACGGCGTCTCCCGGATCCCTCCAACTCTCTTCCGCTTGCGGCGCCGAGACGTACGTCTGGTCACGCTTGAGCATCCGCAGGGCGTGATGGCGCGCCATTCCGATCAGATAGGCGGAGAGGGGACCGCGCGACGGGTCGTATCCGCGGCTCTCACGAATCAGCGCCATGAAGACTTCCTGCGTGACGTCCTCGGCGAGCGGGGCCGACCCGCTCATCTCGAGCACAAAGCGGTAAATGTTTCCTTGACGACGCCGATACAGAGAGGTAAAGGCGTTTTCGTCGCCGGCCTGCATCATCCGCAGCAACTGCTCATCGCGAAGTTCAGTGAGATCGGCCATCGTCCTCCGCTTTCATCGGGTATTCCGCTTGGAGCGGCTAAAAGTTCCAAAAAGTGCGTCCGTCAACCGGCAACCCGCGTGCCGTTCGAGGGGGACGGCTTGCTGTCCCCGCATTTCCGCTAACCCGACGTGGGTGGGGCAAGCCCCATAAGCGTTTACTTAAGGCGCCGGGACTTCGAAAGCCGCGGAGCGGCGCCAGAAAGTAGCCCACGGCGTGAGCCGTGGGACGGAACGTGGCGTTAATATTCACAGC
>JBEKLY010000050.1:0-33686 GCA_050010015.1 Terriglobia bacterium | reverse complement strand
TAGACAAGAATGTTCGTGTCTACGAGATAGCTAACGTTCATGGGCATCTTCGCGGGTCCAACGTCGCCCGCCTTTTACAGGTCCGAGGCGAATAAGGGAGTCGATAAAATCGCGCGACTTCAGCCAAGCTTGGTGATCCCGCTGCTGGGGCAAGGGTTCTGCCAGGATGCGGTCTACGCCGGCGCGCAGAAGGTTGCTTTCGGTGGTGCCGTAGCGACGGGCCAAGGCTCGAAGCCGCTGGTCCTGATCCGAGTAGATATAGACCTGTTTTCTCTTCATTCTCATTCTTAAGCGCCTATACATCACATTATACATCATACCGACAGAAGAGCAACAATCCAACAACCCTAGTCATCCCAGCTCTTTTTTCAACACCTCCTGCACCAGCTGCGGATTTGCCTGACCGCGCGTAGCCTTCATCACCTGGCCCACAAACCAACCCATCGTCGCCGTCTTGCCCTTGCGATATTGTTCCGCCTGCTTGGGGTTGGCGGCGATGATCTCGCGGGCCACAGCTGCGATCATACCGGTGTCCTGAATCTGTTCCAGGCCCTGCTCGGCGATGATCTGGCGCGCGGTTTTGCCGGTGGCGAACATCTCCACGAGAATTTCCTTGCCCATCTTGCCGCTGATGGTCCCTTTGGCGATGGCCGCCACGAGTTCCGCCAGAGTCTGGGCCGGGATGGGCGACTCGGTGATTTCCTTGTTGGTTTCTTTCAACAAGTAAAGAAGCTCGCTCAGCACCCAATTGGCAGCTAGCTTGGGCTCTCCGCATGCCTTGGCAACCTGCTCGAAGTAATCCGCCAACGCCCTCGAGGAAGTAAGCTGCGCGGCATCGTAATCCGTCAAACTGTAGTCCCGCAGAAAACGCTGGCGGCGCGGCTCCGGCAGTTCCGGCAGCGACCGTCTCACCTCTTCTTTCCACTCTTCGGTGATCACTACGGGCAGCAAGTCGGGCTCCGGGAAGTAGCGGTAGTCGTGGGCAAATTCCTTGGAGCGCATTCCGTAAGTGCGCTGCTCGCGGCTGTCCCACAAACGCGTTTCCTGGTGAATGGTTCCTCCATCCTCCACAATTTCAATCTGCCGCTCGATCTCGTATTCGAGCGCCTTCTGAAGGAATCGGAAAGAATTCAAATTTTTCACTTCGGTCTTAGTTCCGAAAGCGGAGGCCCCGACTTGCCGCACGCTGACGTTTGCGTCGCAACGCAGGCTGCCTTCTTCCATGTTGCAGTTTGAAACCTCGAGATAGAGCAGCAGACTTTTCAGTCGCGTCAGATAATCGTAAGCCTCCTCGGGTGTGCGCAGCTCAGGCTCACTGACGATCTCGACCAGAGGAACGCCCGAACGATTGAGGTCGATGTAGGAATTGCGCTCCGAATCGGGAAACCCTTCGTGCAGAGACTTCCCGGCGTCCTCTTCGAGGTGCACGCGCGTAATCCCGATACGTTTTCGCGACCCGTTCACCTCGATCTCGATCCAACCGTCCTCAGACAGAGGCTCGTCATACTGCGAGATTTGATAGCCCTTGGGCAGATCGGGGTAGAAGTAGTTCTTGCGGGCAAAGCGCGAGCGCGGGTTGATGGCACAATTGAGCGCCATGGCGGCTTTCATAGCCATGGTCAACACTTCGCGATTCAGCACCGGCAGCGCGCCCGGCAAACCAAGACACACGGGACACACGTTGCTGTTGGGCGGATCGCCGAAGCGCGTCGAGCACGAACAGAAAATCTTCGACTTGGTCAAGAGCTGGACGTGCACTTCCAGGCCGATTACGGCTTCATATTTGGTGCGAACCTCGGTAGCAGCAGGCATTGTCCCTCTCAAAATGCGGAATTACCCTGACCGGCCATTATACAGGTGTCAGGTTCCAGGTGTCAGGCGCCGGGTCTCAGTCTGAATACGTAGCATCGAGTTTACCTCGCGAGGTGGCGGCGTATAGCCGTCGCTACTTCATGTAGCCCCGTTTGTGCCTGTCCAAATCTGCCGCTTGCAACTGGCGACCTTCGCTTCGTTTTGCACAAAATGCGCTGTTCTTGCACCTTTTAGCGTCCGATTTGTGCTGATTTGCGCGCAAAACGCACGTATTTTGCAGCATTAAAAAAGATGACTTCCTTTGTTTTCAATAACTTCCTCGCTTCGTTCCCACTATTTTCAATTTTTTGTAGTTCCCCCGCTTCCCGACCGCCACAGGAAGATTCCACGTGCCTGGCGGTTGGCGAACTGCGCAGATCGCTTGCGACGATTTGTCCGCTTTCTGACCATGATAGTAGGCTATCACAACCCTCGTGTTTTGTCAAGCGAAAAGTGCAGGAGACCCAAGGGCTTGGGCGCAATCATGGGGTCATGGGTGGCGCCCACGTGCCGTTCTTTGGCATGTCGGCGCCTGGTGGTCCGAGATACCACGTCCGAAATACAGTGGCGCAGGCACTCTTGCCTGCGAGCACACTCGCGAAGTGCAAGCCTTAAAGAAAGGCAAGAGTGCCTGTCGTACGCTCTCCCCCCAGGAGTCTGTGTGAGAACTCGCCCAACATGTCATCCTGAGGAGCCGACCGCGACGAAGGATCCCCGCAGTTGCTTGATTTTACTAGCTGCTACAAACTGCAGGGATCCTTCGCTACGCTCAGGATGACATGTTGGGCGAGTTCTCACACAAACTCCCCCAGAGGGGGCTTCGATCCCACGTCCCAGTGGACGCAATGGCGCGGTTGACGGAGCATGCTGCTGGTGTTACAAAGGAGGAGGGCCATGAGGTAATCAGGCAATTTCTGGGTTTCGATATTTGCGAGGGAGGTATGCCATGAACAGGCGAGGTTTTCTGATGACGGGAACGACGGGCGCGGCGGGGCTAGCGGCCTCGAGCGAGATTTTTGCGCCGATTTCCAAGGCGGAGGAAGCCGTTCAAAAGACGATTCCAAGGCGGAAGCTGGGAAAGACCGGCGAAGAGCTTTCCATCGTGGGGTTCGCCGGGATCGTGGTGATGAACAACAGCCAGTCGTTTGCCAACAATATTGTCGCGGAGGCCGTGGACCGGGGCATCAATTACTTCGACGTGGCTCCGAGTTACGGCGACGCGCAGGCGCGTCTGGGACCGGCGCTCGAACCTTTCCGTAAGAAGGTCTTCCTGGCTTGCAAGGAGGGCTCCGGGGGAGAAGAAGGAGATTTCACCAAGGACAGCGCGGCGAAGACGCTCGACGAATCGCTGCGGCAACTGCGCACGGACCATGTGGACCTTTACCAATTTCATGCCTTGTCGAAGATGTCGCAACTCGAGCAGATTTTCGGCCCCAACGGCGCCATGGAAGCGTTCCAGGCGGCGCGAACAGCGGGCAAGCTGCGCTTCATCGGCTTCTCGGCGCATTCGGTGGAGGTAGCAATCGCGGCCATGGATCGCTACAACTTCGACACAATCCTGTTCCCGATTAATTTCGTGCTCACTTCTCAGGCCAACTTCGGGCCCCAGGTGATCGCGCACGCAAAGAAGAAGGACATGGGAATCATGGCCATCAAGGGTATGGCCAAGACGACCTGGCCACAATCCCTCAGGAATGATCACCCTCATGAGAAGTGCTGGTACGAGCCCGCTGATTTCCCCCACGAGGCCGCGCTCGGCTATCGCTGGACGCTCTCCCAGCCCATCACGGCCGCAATGCCTCCCGGGGATGAGAGATACTTCCGTCTGGGCATGGACATCGGCCAGAATTTTGTTCCCCTAACGAATCAAGAAGGACAGAAGTTGATGGCCAGTGCAGCGGGTGTGAACCCGATTTTCCGCCTGGGAGCGGCGTAGAAAGTCGGAAGTCGAGAGTCGAAAGTCCAAAGTCAAAAGTCGGAATTCCGTTAACTCCGCGGCGGAGCGCAGACGTGACGTCCTTTGGCATGTCTGCGCTCCGCCGTGGCAGAGTCCACGTCCGAAAGGCGCCTACATCGCGATGTAAAGCGTCGCGACGTAGGCGCCACCCGCCCTTCAAGGGATTCCCCGGGGAATGACCTGTGCTTTTGACTGTCGACTGTAGACTGTAAACTGTCGACTGCTTTCAGATCTGCGAATACGACGCCGGTGTCAAAATCGTATTCGTAATGTTGGAGACGATCTCCTCGAAGGCGTACCTCGGCGAGGTGGAGAGTTTCTTCCATTCCGGCGCAGTGCGGAAAGCGTCCCATTTCTTAGTGCGGTCCGCCATGTCATCAAACGAGAGCATGTAGGTCAGGTTGGGCAATCGCGACCCGACGAGCGTGTCGCCGTAAAAGACCTGCCAGAATCCCGCCTTTTCAAATACGTCAAACTCACCGCTGTTAAACATCTCGACCTTGCGGACGTGGTCCTGAATGGTAGGGCTTTCGTAAGTTCGAAGCTCAAACATGCGCGGCTTGTGTTCGGCGGCTGCCGGCGGGGCCTTGAGCCGCGGCTTTCCCTCGAAGGCCACCAGCAAAGAGCTTTCGATGCGCAAAAAAGGCGGCTGTACGGCGGGTGCATTCAAGAATGCCTTACCTGCTGCGACATAGTCGGCGTCGCTATTAAGGCGGAACTCTGCGGTGACAAGGGTCTCGAGCGAAGTACTGGGCATCAGCACGTAGACCGCGGGGCTGCCTGGCCCGATCTCGATGTTGAACACCCCGACTGGATTGACTCCCAACCGGTTCAGCGCCGGCACAAGGGCCTGCCGAAAGAAGTCGTCAGCGAGCTTGACTTGCGTTCCCCGGAAAAACTGGTAACGCCGCAGTTCGTAGTAGTCACGGCCCTCTCCCGCGGAGCCCTGACTGGCGCGAAGTCCCGAGGTTGATGCGTTGACGGCGAGAGTCGAGGCCGCAAGCGATGAAGCTAAGAAACTTCGTCTATGCACGATGGTCCCTCCCATGAATGGATGTACAGAGGGATTATTGCATACTTTCCGGCCGCATCTCATTTAAACCTGAAGACAAATCCAGCACTGGGAACGAGGTTGTGACTGGTCCCGGTGAGCGGGATGGGCTGGTCACTTACATAATTCCGGAGTTCAACGCGCAAGGCAAAGTGCCAGGGAAGTATGAAGTCCGCTCCGCCGCCGTAATTCCAAGCGAACTGCCAACCGTTGTCGCCGGGGTTTGCGAAATTAACCGTGTACCCAATCCCCTTCCCGCCCGCAATCACATTGACCGGGTAAACCCAGTAACCGGGCCCGCCTCTAAAACGGTTCGTCCCGATGCCAGCGGTGGCGAACGGCTGGATGCGCGATCTGACCCAAAGGTAACGCACATAGTTGAACGAGACAACATCAAGCCGCGTGTACCCTATCGCTGTGGCATACGTGTTTCCCGCCCGATAGTCGAAATGGTTGGTGCTGAAGGAATAGCTTGCCTCGATGGCATCATGACGCGTGAATCGGAAGCGCGCTCCGGTAAAAAGACGACCCGCCGCCGAGTCGGAACCTGAGATGGGGACGACCTGGGATAAAGCGCACGTGGGACAGCCGAAAACAACGTTTCCCTTCGCGGGGCCGGCATTCAGGAGAGAGCCGCCGCCTTCTACGAATAGCTCAAATCGCGGAGTATTCTGCGCGATGCCTGCGCCAGCGAAGCAAAACGCCAATAACACCAGCAGAGCAATTTGTTGACTTCGCATGCTGAATTACCTCACTGAATTTTGAAATCGATTCCTGCACTGGGAACGATGCTATGCGCCGTACCGGCGAAGTACCGGGGCTGGCCGTGGAGCGCCCTGTCCGGAGGCCATTGAGCATGTGAACGGCACGAGCAAGACACACCTTAAAGTGATGTGTTTAATTCGCACGTAACCCTCTCAAGACACGACCGTCACCACGAAAGCGGCGCGGCCTGGCGGCATACGAACCCCACCCCTGCCTCTCCCCGGTAGGGGAGGAAAACAAGGTGCATGAGTGACAGGAGTGCTTGCAGAATACAACCGCCAGTGTGATGCCGAAACGGTCCGGGGAGTTATCCAGATTTGAAACATCGGTCGTGCAGGGCTTCAATATCTGTTATTACCGGCTTGGGGTTAATCTGACAACCCTCTCCGCCGGTGAGTCAGTGTGAGAACTCGTTTTTGCTGTCATCCCGAGGAGCCGCAGCCGACGAAAAATCTTGCTCTGCCCTCGAAATACATTCAGTGCGAGATTCCTCGCGGAGTTTGTCCTGAGCGCCCAGAGCGAGATTCCTTCACTTCGTTCAGGACAGGCTCCTCGCGGAGTTTATCCTGAGCGGCAGAGCGAGATTCTTCGCTCCGCTCAGAATGACAAGCGAAGGGCTCAGGATGACAGCGAAGGGCTCGGAATGACAACCTGAACGAGGTTCGCATACAGACCCAAGAGGATAGGACCGCTGGTTTACTTCCACGAGAGGACCGCTGGTTTACTTCCGCGAGAGGGCGGCTGGCTTACCTTTGAGGAGAGGTCTGTTGGTTTCAGTCAGGGCTCTTCTGTCAGCGTGAAGCTGGATCATCGAGCCAAAAGGCCATTTCTCGATAAGTGCTTTTGTTCCTATCATCCCAAGGGCAAAGCGTGTGCCTGTTGGCAATCGGCGTGCACAAAATATTTTCGCCGTGCAACTTTTTCGGTCTATTAGACGTCTATACAAGTAACTCAACTCTAATGACTACCTGGGGAAGCAGGTAGCTCAAGGGAACTTGAGATACTTGCTTCCTCCTTCCTTTCTGCTAACGGTATTTTCTCTTGCCCCTCCTTGGCTTTAGGCATATGCTGTCAGCCGCTATCAGCCCACCAGCGAAGGGCGAGACGTGCCCAGCCTCTCGCTTCCCGACAATCAGGACCAACTGGTCAGCGCGGTGGCCGCGGCGAATACGCATACTATTGTAGTTCTCGAGACGGGCGATCCCGTAACGATGCCTTGGGTCGATCAGGTGAGCGCCGTACTGGAAGCCTGGTACCCGGGGATTCGCGGGGCTGACGCCATCGCCCACATCCTCTTCGGAGATGTGAATCCGTCCGCCAAGCTTCCCGTTACCTTCCCGAAAGCAGAAGCGGACCTCCCGCACCCCAAGCTTACCGAGCAGCCTCCGCCCGCGAGCGACGCCGACATGGTGAGTCCGTTTCCCGGCGCCCGCCCACGCAACACGAGGAAGTTCGAAGTTGACTACGACGAAGGCCTGAAGGTCGGTTACAAGTGGTACGACGCCGAAGGCAAACAGCCGCTGTTTGAATTCGGGTACGGACTTTCTTACACCAGCTACGCGTATTCGGATTTAAAAGTCGCGCCAGGCCACGAATTGACTGTCTCCTTCAACGTCAAGAACACAGGCGTGCGCGCAGGCGCGGAGATCGCACAGGTCTATTCTATGTTTCGTTGCCTGCAAGTGCGCGCGAGCCTCCGAGACGATTGGTGGCGTGGGATAAGATCCAGCTCGCGGCGGGTGAGAACAAAGCGGTGAAGCTCGCGATCGATCGTCAGTACCTGTCAGTCTTCAACACCGACAAGGACGGATGGGAGCTCATCGCGGGCGAATACAAGGTCTGGGTGGGCGGTTCTTCGCGGAATCTGCCCTTGTCGAAAACCGTGTCGATCGGGGAATAGGCTTTTGTGGACGCTGGGGCCATGAGGGATTTGGTCGCGATTTCTCTGTGGCCCAAAGAGTAGCCAACTAAGTCACAATGTGATATAATTTCCGGTTATGAAGTCAAATAACCGATCTCAGGGGCATGCGCCGGCAAATTCCCTTTTGATCCGGCGCCTTGCCTGGTTCCGATACGACCTTCGCCGCTTCCTGCGTTTCAGCGAAAAGGCTACGCGCGAACATGGCCTGACGCCCCAGCAATACGTCCTACTTCTGGGCGTCGCGGGATATACCGGCCGCGGCTGGGCCACCATCAGCGAATTGGCGGAGTTCCTGCAGGAGCGCCACAATGCAGTCGTAGGGCTCGTGCAAAGAGCGTGCGGCAAAGGCCTGGTCCACAAGGACCAGGGCGGGCGCGATCGGCGATTTGTGCGCGTCCGCCTGACCCGGCGCGGCAGCACAGCCTTGAACGGCCTCGCCACCCTCCACCTTCATGAGCTCGAGCGAATTCAACTCGACCTGAGCAAGGCCCTCAAGGCCAAGCCGAAGTTTCTCGAAGCGGAAAAAGGAGCCTGATTAAAACCGATGGCGGAAACAAATCCCCAAGCCGGCGCTCGAACTGTTTGGTTCAAGGAATTCGGGAAAGCCCTCGAACCGACCGTAGCCATTACATCCGCATTTGCGGTCATCGTGGGGTTCATCGCCGGCCTGGTGGCGCAAGGTTTGCTTGAACTCATATATCTTTTTACCAATGTGTTTTTCTACGGTAAGTGGTCCTTTGCCATTACTTATCCCGTTCACAACCACCTGGGAGCGTGGGTGATTCTCATCCCGCCCATCGGCGGCCTTCTGGTGGGCCTCATGGTCCATTTCTGGGAGCCGACCCTGAAGGGCCATGGAATCCCCGAAGCCATGGAGGCGGTGCTGATTGGGAAAAGCCTGGTCCGGATGCGCGTGGGTATACTAAAGCCGCTCGCGACGGCCTTTGCCATCGGGACGGGCGGACCATTCGGAGCGGAGGGCCCCATCATACAAACCGGAGCGGCGTTCGGCTCTATCTTCGCCCAAGTGGTGAAGTTGACTCCTTACCAGCGCCGGGTCCTGCTGGCTGCGGGTGCAGCCGCCGGGATGGCGGCGACCTTCGTGGCGCCCTTCGCGGGAATCTTGGTGGCCATTGAGCTACTCCTTTTCGAGTTTCGGGCCCGCTCCTTCATCCCCGTCGCCATCTCTTCCAGCGTGGCCACAGCCGTGGCAGTCCATTTCAGGGGTTGGGCTCCACTGTTTCCCACGCCCGCCTTTGCCTTGAAAAGCATGCAGGAACTGTGGCTCTTCGCTCTGATGGGCTTAATCATGGGCCTGATCGCCATTGTTATGATCCGGGTGCTTTTCTGGCTGGAAGATCTGTTCGATAACCACTTCCCCATCAGGCCACGCCTCGTCTGGGCGCCGGTGTGCGGGGCTCTGCTGCTTGGAATCATCGGCTACTTCTATCCCCAGGTCTTCGGCACAGGTTACGACACGATCCGCGACATGCTGAACGACCGCTTATCCACGGGGACGCTGCTGGGTGTTTCATTGGCGAAATTCTGGGCCCTGGTTATCTCTCTTGGATCGGGAACCACGGGAGGAGTTTTCGCTCCTTCCCTGATCGTTGGCGGCGGCGTCGGCGCGGTCTACGCGCAGGTGTGGCATCACTTCTTTCCCGGTTTCGTAAGCGATCCCGCTCTTTACGCGTTAGTCGCCATGGGTGCGGTTTTTGGGGGAATCGCCCGCGCACCGTTTACTTCCATCGTGTTCCTTTTCGAACTCAGCCGGAATCCCAACGCGATACTTCCCCTGGTGGTTTGCTGCGTCCTCTCCGACGGATTCGTCAGGCTCTTCAGCGCCGAATCCATCATGACGGGCAAGCTCGTGAAACGGGGCTTGATTGTTCTTCAGGATTATTCCGTTCCGGTTTTGATGCGCGCCCGGATCGAGCAGGTGATGAGGAAGGAATTCACGACTCTCAAACCCGAAGACGAGGTCAAAATCGTGGTCCGTGACGTCACCCCCGAAACAACCGGTGTAATCCCGGTTGTTGGAAGCGATGGGAAGCTCGCGGGAATCGTGGAAGCAAGAGATTTACTGAAAGGTGTCGACTCCGATTTGAAGGTTCGGGATGTCGCTCGTCAAGACTACGTTGTGGCCCGGCGCGGTGAGAGCGTCCGACAAGTGATCGCGGAAATGGAGGCTCACAACACTGAAAACGTGGTGGTGGTGGATCGGGATGGAAACACCACGCCCATCGGCGTGGCGCGCGCGGCGGACATTCTCAGGCTTAGCCGCTGGACTGCTGAGGACGAAAGTTAGCCTCCTGAGTCAGAAGCTCGTTAACAAAGTCTTTTTCAAGCTCGACCGTTCTTTAGAGCCCCGTATGGGGCGGCATAGAGTAGCCCAGGGCGTAAGCCCTGGGTTTGATGGCCCTCACCCCGCCTTCGGCACCCCTCTCCCGCGGGGCGGGAGAGGGGACGGGGGTGAGGGTGGAGCTCTCGCGACCCACGGCTTACGCCGTGGGCTACTCGCTGCCGCCCGTCGGCTGACGGGCTCAATTCTTCAACGAACTTCTGACTCAGGACACTAACGGGGCTTCGCCCCAGCCCGACGACGCGTGTTTCAGGGGCTTTACTGCAGTGCAAGAACGTGACTCATTTACACCAGATTTTCGACTTCAAGATTTCTAGCCTCCCTGGAAATGACTGCCCCTCTTCATTAAAGCATCGATCCCCTTTTTGCCGCCTGGGGCCCGGCCGTTCCTGCTAAAATGGCATTGCAAGGTGCAAGTAGTGCAGGCGCTCCTGCCTGTACCCTGGCCGATACCTCTTACAAATCCGCCACAGGCGCAAATGCCGATGCTGCTTGTGAAAGCCTTGCGATCTTTGTTGAAGGAGCGGCATGCGGAAGAGCGAGTGGAAAGTTGATGTGCTGTTGCCGGGAAGTTGGCATGGTGCAACCTCGGTGCTACTCTCCAATGAGCGTCATCACATCGTTGTCGACACTGGAATGCCCCACGAGGCGCACTCGATTGTGGAGGCCCTGGAGCTCCGCGGCTTGAAGCCCACCGATATCAAGACGGTCATCAACTCTCACTTCCATATCGACCATGTGTCAAATAATAAGCTCTTCCCGGCCAGCGATATTTTCGGCTCCCAGGAGTCCTATGACTGGTGCCGGGCCGCCTACTCCGATCTTCTGGACCAAGAGAATTGGGAGACCCTCATCTTGAAATACTATCCTGAGACATTCGACTACGAACAGGCAGAGGAGATGATGGGCAAACTCCGGAAATTCGCACTGCGCTGGTGGGACCCTAAGCGACTGGGAGACCCCTCACAGTTCCGGTGGATCGAGCAACACCCCCTGCCGCATGGTCTTGAGGGCCTGATTACTTCCGGACATGTTCCCGGCCACGCTTCGATCATTGTTCACGCCGAGGACCGTCCTTCGGTGATCGCGGGAGATGCTCTTCTCAGCCGCACGCACGATGAACAGGTTTTGACCATGATTCCCCACCATCGAAAACAGTACCAAGAAGATCGGGAGCGCATTCTCGCCATGCAGGCCCGAATCCTGCCCGGGCACGATTTGGAGTTTTCGACATCGCCCTCAGAAGAATAGCGTGCGACCAGTCGCGCACGCCCGTTTTCTGACGGGAGCCAGCAACCATGAAAAATGGTTCCCGCCATTCACGTACTTGTAGGGGGACGGCTTGCCGTCCCCTCGCGGTTACGCCACTTACTAACCGAGGGCAGGGCACGCCCTACCCCTACACCGTTTCAGAAAAACGAAGAATCTCCGCAGCTAAGTCGGTAACTGCCGAGATTCGTCGCTTCGCTCAGAATGACAGGCGGCAGGGGTCACATGAATGCGGATGACTTCACGTTGCGGAAACATTACCTTAATACTCTTGACTGCAAGATTGATTAATGGGTTAATCTCAATTGGCTCGGCCCGGTGCGCGAAGGAGCTGGCACGAGTTAGTGCCGGGTGTTTTTCAGCCTTACCGAGGATTATTTGAACCAAAGTCACGAGCTTCGCACCGTTCTCATCGTCGAGGATGAACCGTCCATCCGCAACGTCCTCTGCGTCCTGCTGGCAGGACTGCGATGTGAAGGCAACATTGTCCCGAGTGCCCGCGAGGCGCTGGCCATAGTCGAAAAGCGGAGCTTTGACGCGGTTCTTCTGGATCTCCGCTGCTCCGAGATGAACGCAACGGAAACAGTCTCCGCTCTCAAAAATCTTCGGCCAAGCTTGGTAGGCAAGGTTCTGGTAATTACCGGTGACGTGTCCGATCCTCAAACCATGGAGATGATCAAGAAGAACCGTTGGCCTTTTATCCCCCGGCACCGGTTGATGCAGGAAGTCTGGGAGCGGCTCCGTTCCGTCCTGGGATTCTCACCACCCCCTCCCGATTCGTCCTCCCGCCAGCCGCCGTCGTCTCATCCGCCCTTTGACGCACTCTCACGCTAAAATCAGTAGGACAGGCACTCCTGCTGTCCTCCTTGCGGAGTGAAACCAGCTTTGGGACAGGCAGGAGTGCCTGTCCTACTCGGGAGAGGTTCGTAGGGAAAGCGTGTGAAGGTAATTTGCGACTGCCTCGGTCCAGGGCCGGGGCAAGGAGAATCCCGCCGCTTTGAGTGCGGCCATTTCCATCACCGCATATTTCAGCCTGGGGGCTCGGCGCCGCATCTGCGCCGAAGGGACTCCGACCACTTTGCCGGGATCGAGGCCGGCCAACTCCGCGGCGCGCCGGGCGAGTTCGAAGCGGGTGCACGCGCCCTGGTTTGCGAGGTGATAGAGGCCATAGCGGCGCGCCTCAACGACCTCCATGATCTTGTAGCCGGCATCGACTGTGTAGGTGGCACAACCTATCTGGTCGGATGCCACGATGTAATCTTCCCCGGCCACGATCTTATGCAGGCCCTTCTCGATGAAATTCGTCTTCCCCGGCCCAAACAGGACGGGGACACGAAAAATCCAGTGCTGTGGAAGGGCTTGCGTGATGGTCTCGCCCGCCAGCTTGGTTCGTCCGTAAACCGTGATGGGGTCAGGCGGATCGGACTCAACATAGGGCCGAGTGCTTTGACCATTGAAAACGGCATCCGTGGAAATGTAGACGACCGCGGCTCCAACCGCGCGAGCCGACTCCACCACGTGCCGGGTGCCCTCGACGTTCACCAGGTGCGCTCGCGCGGGGTCAGCATCGGCGATATCCAAATCCGGAATGCCCGCCGGGTGGACCACAACCTCCGGGCGAATTCGCTCCAGGAGCACTCGCACAGCTTCGGCATCCGTGATGTCGGCATCCGCCCGTGTCCAAGGGATGACGGTGTGGCGCGAGGAGAAGGCCGCCGCCAGGCCGTGCCCGAACAACCCTGCCGCGCCCGTAATGGCAATTCTCATTTTCCTCCTCCGGGCTTCTCCAACCCTTGTTCATATTCTTTCAGCTTATCGACCACTTTCGCCGCGATCTGGTCCGAAGTCATGTCACGAGCAAAGATCTTCGTCTGCGGGCCCGCGGGAACATCGGTTTCGTCCTTTTTTGGTTTTCGGTTCAAGATGTCCGCCTGCCAAACGGTCTGGCTGGATACCCAGTTCACAACTGCGATCGAAGTTGCCGGCAGTTCGGGATGCTTCTTCGAGATGGGTAAATGCGGCCGGTCGGAGCCCTTCGGTTCGGCGGTGCCCCCGCGCGTCTCGAGACGCAGTTCCTTGTCCGGATTGACAGCCTGGATAACTAAGTCCACTCCTTCCGGATTGGTCGTAATCTTGTATTTCCCCCAGCGGCGGAGGAAGTCGATAATCCACCGGTCGAGATCATCTTGCATGGATTCGACGTAGATCAGCTTTCCAACAACCAACTCGTTGGGCTTTTCAGAGGGCGCTTGCTGACTCCACGCCGTGGCATAGGGCCCCAGCACGATGAGGCAAGCTGCAAAGAATAAAATAGCAGTGAATTCTTTTGTCCTTTTCATGGCTTTCCATCTCCTACTGCGATCTCGCAGAACAGTATACACCGCGGCTCATGGCGGAATCACAGTCGTGCGCGTAGAGCTAACCGTGCCGGCGTCACGTGTTAAAAACCGGCCTAACAAAAATCGCGATGTGGCCCTCTCCCGTGGGGAGAGGGTGTCGGGCTCCGGCGCTCTCATCAGCCGGAGCGCGACGGGTGAGGGGTTTCTTTCATGCCCTCGAGAGGGGCGGTTCGCGAACCGCCCCTACCAGCCGGATTCGCGGGGATACCCAGATTTTCAGGAGAGCGAAGCGAGGAATCTCGATCCGAATATATTAATAGTTAATAATACGTTCCTGTGAAATTAGTTGGACTGGTAATAGGCGAGCCGATGCATTGACCGTTGCCGGGGTTACAGCAAGGCGGCGCGCTCTGGTCGTAACCGCACGTCCAGCCGGAGAAGTCGCTGAGGGAGTAGATGCCGTGGTTATCGTCCGGGGCGAGCGGAAGGACGAGCACGCTATAGCTGCCGGGCGGAACGTATAACGTGTAGCTGCCATTCGTGTTAGCCAGACCGTCCACGACGACGTTGCCGGAAGTCGCGTCGATGGCCACTACATGGGCCGCGTACACGCCGCCCACATTGGCGAAGGTCACCTGGCCCGAAATTGCACCCATGTAGCTCGAAAAGTTGGACGAGGGGTAAAGGAAAGATATGCCGATCAAGTCGTCGGTCGCAAGGGTCCGTTGTTGGCTCTCGCCGGTGTCCCCTGCCGGGAACATCACAGCGTGAGCAATTCCACTGTGGTCGAGACCCAGCGCATGGCCGAATTCGTGCGCAGCGACGGCGGGCAGGTCAAAGGCGCCGGAAAGCGGCGGAGTAGAAGTGGAGAATTCAACGTGGGGATTAAAGGCGATGTCCGCGTCGAAGATGATGGCAGGCGAAGTGGTGGTTATAGTCTCCTGTGTGTTGCACTCGGTAAAGGTGTAAATCGTCCCTGGGGTCTGCGGCGGTCCGACCCTGACGTAATCAGTAGTGACGGTGGTAAAAGCCACCGACTCTGTCCCGGTAGGAAAGTCGGTAGCGTTACTATCGTTAAACGTGACGACGTTGGTGCAGTCAACCTGCGGATTCGGCAGATTCGCGACATCGCTGCCGTTGGTAACAGCGAGATTGGTCAACTGCTGCCCGTTGAGCAAACCGGTCGCCCAGGCATTGACGGAATTCACGAGCGCTGTTTTGAGAGGCAGGGGATCAGTGCCATCGGTAGTGTCGACATTGCCCGGTGGTGCACCGGGATTGTCCAACACCCATGTAAAGGAGGCATTGGGCCAGCGTGAAGGAACCGCAACCCCGGGGATTTCCGGGGAGATGGTCGTCGGCGGGACCTCGCCCACGTCATTCTGATAAGTCGTGTAGGCGAACGCCAGGATAGCGCCCAGCAGGGTCATACTTCCTGCCAGGGCAAATAACACCGGGCGGCGCACTCGCGAGACTCGATTGCCTTGCTGCATCCTCACCTCACGTTGACCACAAGGTTACGGCCCTCGAGCGCCTTCTCAGCAGGCTCCGTGTTCCGAGCCGAAAGAAGCACCTGCTTGCCGCGAATCGAAACTTCCGTCCAGGAGATCATCCAGGAATCGCCGACTCGCTCCGCCATTCCGGAAATCGCGCTGCCGGCGGGAATTACCAGGCCAGAGTTTGGGAAAAGGTCGGTGGTTGTTCGTCCTCTTACGTCCATCCTCCGCAGACCCGCAGACTGTGCGGACTTGATGGCCACGGGTATCGCGGTGCCTCGCGGAATGCTCAAAGGACTGCTCAGCGAAGCTGAAATGTCCCGTTGAAATTGACGGACCGGAACCGCCGGACCGGCCAGGATCGATCCGGGACCTGAAACCGGAACCCCGCGCGCGAGAGAGCCCAGCGGGAGGATGAGTTTTTCCTCCTGCGTCTTCTCGTCACGGTAGATCCTGTAGGCCCCTTGCACCATTCCGACCAGCAGGAATTTCGAGGGGTCCGCCGAGGACCGCTCCAGAAACAACAGGTATCCAGTCTGGGGGTGGAATTGAACCGTTCCAGCCACAAAAAGCCGCGTCTTGCCGACCGTGCCGCCGGGCTGCTGGATGACAGGGGAGGACGGCGGATCACCCTTGTAGGTCTGGTCCAGGGCGAGTGTGGTGTAAGTGTAAATGCGAGTGTGCTGCGGGTTCCAGACCGTCTGCTGGCTGAGCACGTGGGCGCGGATGATTTCCGTCGAAGCCTCGGCGAGCTGGTCCAGGCTCATCCTCACCAGTGTGGTGGCAAACGCCGGGGCCGCCACGAGAATCATCAGGAGTAAAACGAGGAGCGAGCAGAGCAAGGTTCCTCGCTTCGCTCGGAATGACAGTGCCAAGATTTGGGGACGCATCTTCATTGGTTTTTATTGCCCCGAAGGAACAATGAGTAATCCACCCACAAAGGCGGAGAGTTCACCCGTGGCAGGATTCGAGACCATGATATTTCTTAACCCGGGCGCCGCAGTGGCGCTGACTGAAATATTGAAAGTCACCGACGGCGTACCGTTGGTTGTTTGACCGAATTGTGAACCGGCAGGCTGTGTTACCGTCACATCGCTCGAGTTTCCACTGATCGAATACACAGTTCCGGCAACCACTCCGTTCCCCACCAGAAAGATCGTGGCCGTGCCACCCTGCGGCACTTGCGCGCCGGTGGCCGAGGTCGAGCAGGTGCTGCCAACGCATGTGCCCGCGCCGTAAATCGTCAGCGTGGGAGTTAATTGCGGCACCACCACGTTGATGTTCATGACGGTCTGGCCCGAAGCCACTTGCACCGCGTGCGCGCCGGACGTCTGATTGACGATGGTCGCCGTGGCAGAAGACGAACTAACGGCGTCGTACTGGCTCGTAGCTGTGATGGTGACTTTGGCCGGCGACGGCACGTTGGCCGGCGCCCTGTAGAAACCTGTAGAGGATATAAATCCGACGGTGGCATTCCCGCCCACCACGCCACCCGCACTCCACACCACCAGAGAATTTGGTGACCCGCTAACAGTGACGCCAAATTGAAAGGACGACGACACGGGGATATAGGCCGTGGCTGGGGTTACAGTGAGCACAATTCCCGCCGACGAGGGCGTCCAGGCGCACCCGGCGGCCATCAGGGATAGCACAACGACAAGGCCCAGGAATACTCTCGTAACAAGATTGGCACGACTCATCCGCCAAATTCCGCTCATAATTCCTTTGCCAGATTGCTGGTACGCTTCGACGGTCACTTCTCAGTAGTTAGTCGTCAGTTCTCGACGCTTGGTTGTAAGTTGAAAACCAAAATAATCTCGTCCGTTGTAAGTCTACCATTGGATCATTGCGGCGAGAAGCCGGATCCGCTGGGGGCGGACCCGCCTGGGGACGAAAAGCCACCTTGATTCTGCCCGGGCGTCGAATTTGTCTGGCCGAAACCACTCGGCTGATTTCCCTGCCCAAAGCCATTGGTCTGATTTCCCTGCCCAAAACCACTCGGCTGGCCTCCCTGGCCGAAGCCGCCTTGCTGATTTCCCTGGCCGGACTGTCCGCCTAAACCGGCCGGGAGCCCGGGGATCGAGGTAGCAATGCCGAGCGCACCCAGATCTATCCCAATAAACTCCCACTCGTCATAGTGCGTCTTCTTGTTCCAAATGCCGATCGATTGCTTGCGGCTCGTGCTGGCGACGCCAACGATAAAGGTTCCACCACCTTGGGGGGTTCCCGAAGAGAAACCGGAGTTCTGCTGGGCGCCGGAAGTGTTTCCGCCGAAATTCGAACCGGAAGAGAAACCGCCGGATGACGAGCCAAATCCGCTGCTACCGGTGGCCTGCTGTCCAAAGCCGCTTCCGCCGGCGCCCTGCGCGCCAAAGCCGCGATTGCCGGTATCCGTTTGGCCGAACGAACTTCCCCCCGTGCTTTGCTGGCCGAATGAGCTGCCTTGTTGCGCTCCGAAGGTGCTGTTCCCCATCCCCTGCTGGCCAAAACCACCCGTGCCCGAAGCGGTTGGCGTCCCAAACCCGGCTGCGCCAGGACTCATGCCCGACTGCCCCATCGCTCCCGGTGGCGGGCCTTGCGTCTTCGAATCCAGCAGGACTCCTTGGGCGTTGGCGTGGATGAACCGCCACTTGCCGCCTGGGGTCATGGGGTCGACGTACTCCTTGCGGAGGAAGCGGAATCCGCTCGTCAGTTTTGTCAAATCCTCGATGTTGGCCGGGTAGCGCTGAAACTTCTGGTGGAAGCCCGCGATGGCGCGCGCGTACTGGATGCCGCGGAATTTTAGTTCCAGTTCGCGTTCACGCTGGCCCTCCTGATAAATGCTCGGCAGCGCCGCCGTCAGTCCGATCAAAAGGACTGCGGCCGCCACCATCACAATCAGCAGCGCGAACCCGGTCGGGCTACTGCGGGATGGGCAAATCAACGGTTTGATGGATCGCAGCATCTTCAACGGTAACCACCGTAGGATTTATCTTGATGACCTTGTATCGGGACCCGACGGGATCGCCCGCGTGAACCACCAGTACCTGGTCATCCGGGGACGAGGTCTCGCAGCTCGCAGCACAGAGTTCGACCATGGCTTCATCGGCTGCCCCCTTCCCCTCAGTGTAACCCATGACCTTCAAATTCAACGGAGGTGGAGGCGGGGCTGGGGGCGGCGCGGCCGCCACGCCAGGAGCTTGGACACGCGGCGGGGCTGCGACTGCCACAAAGGTGAAGGGATCTCGATGCAACTCCGGCAAGGGACGCTCTTCGTACTTCTTTAGTAAGTCTACGTTGACGACTGAATTGTAAATGGACAGGTCATCCGGCGCCCTCGGCTTTAGGGGTTGCTTCACAACCACCGCGCCAGCCCGTGCAGGGGCGCCCGCCCTGGGTTGCGTGCGAGCCTTGGCCACGGGGAGCTTCACCGTCGCCCGCATCTGGTTATACTGGCTAACGAGTCTCACAATCAGCAGAAGTGAGACGACACCCAGAATGGCGATACCCCACTTCTCCCTTTGTCCACTCAGCTTCATGGTATCCGAATCCCGGCGTAGCGCCGACCTTGAGGTCGGCATACCGGCCTAAAGGCCGGCGCTACGAACAATAATTCACGGTGTGAAGTACATATCCACCAGCAGCCGCAATTGCTGGGGGGTATCCTTGCCCTCCGTCATACTGAAACTCCTGATCACCAGCAAATCGCTCGCGGTTTCAAGTCCATGCGCAAACTTCAACAACTGTGGAAACGACCCCTCGGCATTGATCGCAGCACCGAGAGGCAGCAAGGGACCCGGAGACCTGTCATTGCGCTTGAACTCGACCTTGCCGAGCTCCGCCCCGGACTGTTCCGCCTCGAGACGCAGGAGCTTAAAGGCCTGCGAGTAAGCCGTGCGCCGGTGCAGGGTGTGATCCTCGATGACCGCCGCCAGATTTTTGTCAGTGTCCGGCAAACCTGCTTTGTACTTTGTGAGGCGCTCGATCCGCGCCTCGCCGTCAAAGATGCGCTGCCGCAAGGAAGCAAACTGTTCCAGCTCCGAGGAAAGCTGCGACTGGGTTTGCTGGTAGACGGCGAAATACAGAACCACGTCAAGCACCACCAGGGAAGTGCCGGCGATCTGAAAAACGCGAGTTACGATCTGGCGACGATTCCTGCGCAATTATTCCCCCGACGATTCACTTTCGCCCACCACATAGTGAGCGGTGCAGGCTATATTCTCGAGTTCGCTATCGGCGCCGGTCTCCTCGATCCCCCCGTTCATTATCGCGACATCCTTAAAGTGCGGGGAGTCCTCAAGGTTACTCAAGAACCGCTCGATGGCTTCGGAATTTTTACTGGTTACCACCAAGCGCAGGCCCAGCTCGTGGCCATCAGGCTGCATGGCCAGAGCGCTGAGCCGCACATCATCAGGAATGAGCTGGGTAATGTCTCGAACCAAGCTGGTAAATGATACCTGTTTTGCTTCAATCAGAGCGTTGACGAACTGCACGTCGTTCAGGACACGGCGATTCGCCGGTTCTTCCAGTGCCTTGCGTAGAGCCATTTCCTGGGCGCGCAGTGCATTGTCCCGATCCTGGTACCGCACGACTGACGCGTGCACCACTTGATACTGGCGATAGGAGCGGAGCGAGAACAAGCTGATCAGAACTAACCCTGCGATGCCCAGCACCGTGGCCGGGATCGACCACAGCAGCGCATAGCGCTCGCGCGCGCTGGGGGGGATGGCGAGATTCAGGGTAACTCTCATAAGCGTCTGCTTTTCGGAGCCCCGTCAGGGGTGGCATAGAGTAGCCCAGGGCGGAAGAACATATAGAAAAATCAGGTGGCTGTCATCCTGAGCGAAGCGAAGGATCTCCGCAGTTTGCCGGGGCTCAAACGACTCACGACCAACTGCCGAGATCCTTCGCTTCGCTCAGGATGACACATTCCGAAATTCTTCACGCCTTCTTACGCCGTGGGCTACACGCTGCCGCCCGCTCCGCGGGCTGACTTCTTCGAGGAACTGCTGACTCAGCGCCTCTAGTTCTGATTCTCCAAAAGTCCGGCAAACGTCAGGCCGAAATTCTCCAGAATCTTCTGCTCGGCGGGCGGAAGTTCTCCCCTGCGTGACGCCGGGCTACTCAAAAGCTGAACGCGCCGTCCCGTCACTTTTCCGATTTCATTGTCCAGCAGCGGCGAACTTGCCGGCGGCCGGACATAGATGTAGAGGTCTTCGATCTCGCTCTTAAGGTGGTCCCGGCAAGCGGCAGCGACGCGCGCGAACTCGCTGACCACTTCCTCATCTCCAACCGCCGTGACTCGCTCGAGCTGGCGATTGCGCCAGAAGCTGATACCGTCCCCCACCACGACGACCGACGTCACAGAACCCGAACAGACATGCACCAGAACCTTGCTGCCTTGATATCCCGTCGGGAGCAAGGGGAGAAGCGCCGCCGTGGCAGGGAGGACCAGCGCGGGCCCGGCCCCCATATCCTCGAAGGCCGCCTCATATTCCGCGACGACGGAATTGCGCACCGCCATCGCCAGCACTTCCACGGATTGTTCAGTCTTGGAGAGCAATTGGTAGCTGACCCTGGCCTCCTCGGCCGGAAACGGCAGGATGCTTCCCATCTTCCAACGCACCAGGGCCTCAGCTTCCCCCCGGCGGTTAGACAGGGTTTCAAAATGCAGGACGGCCACGCGCACGGTGGGATCCGGCAAGAGAACGCCCAGCCGATCGTTGCGGTCTCCAACGGTTTCCAGGACTTCACGGATGGCCCGGCGCACCACTTCCGCCTTCGCCAGATTAGGCCGGGCAGCAAGAGGATCCAGCGCTCCCGGCTCAATCTGCCGAACAGCGATCCGGCGGACCTGGCGCGATTTTCTGTCCAATCTCGCGCCCGCGATGAAATCCGGCTGCAAATCAAGCACCACAGAGGGCACCAGGAACGAACCGGTTCTTCCCCCCGACTTGGGCAACAGCCTGGATTTTATCGTGTCCCAAATCATTATGATTAACCCACCGTGTGCCACGCGGCTCTGCCGCTCTGCCTTGCGGAAAGGCTTCGCCTTTCCGTCCGTTTGCAAATCAATCGCTTGTTCTTCGGCGAGGCTGCGCCTCGCCGGTTGAGGCGCAGCCTCAACCCGAGAAAAATATCTGGGGCCGACTCCGGAAAGGCACAGCCTTTCCGCAAGGCGAGGCGGCAGAGCCGCAAATTCCAGTCAAACAGAATATAGTTACTCCAAGCGCGTCCGAAGTGGCCGTCCCTGCCCTCGATTTCAAAAGGGCAGCCACAAGGACCGCCCCCACAACTTACTCCACAAAAGTGACCTTGTTGATCTCCTTAAACGTGGTGATTCCGGCCCGGACCTTCTCGAGCGCCGACTCCCGCAGTGACACCATTCCTTCTTCCCGTGCCACCCGCCGAATCTCCGAACTGGGCTTTTTCTCGAGAATAAGCTCGCGCACGCGGTCGGAAAGGGATAACAACTCACCTATGGCCGTCCGTCCATGGAATCCTGTCTGGTTACACGACTGGCAACCCACGCTCTCGTACATGCTTGTGCCGAGCCAAGCCTCGGGTTTTTGGCCGGATTCCTCGAACAATTCCTGCGATATTTCCGTGGGACGCTTGCACTGTTCGCACAGCGTCCGCACCAACCGCTGCGCCAGGATGCAATTGAGCGCCGACACGAAGTTATACGGCTCGACGCCCATATTCAGGAAGCGGCCGAGCACGTCAACCACGTTATTGGCGTGGACGGTGGTGAAAACCAGGTGGCCGGTCAATGCCGATTGGATGGCAATCTGAGCTGTCTCGTTGTCACGAATCTCGCCCACCATGATCTTGTCCGGATCGTGGCGCAGGATCGACCTCAAGCCACGAGCGAAAGTCAGGCCGCGCTTTTCATTCACGGGAATCTGGGTCACGCCGCGAAGCTGATACTCGACCGGGTCTTCGATGGTGATGATTTTGTCTTCGTCGCTCTTGATTTCCGAAAGCGCGGCATAAAGCGTTGTGGTCTTGCCGCTTCCCGTCGGTCCCGTCACCAGAACCATGCCGTAAGGCTCGCGGATGAATTTTCGCAGCCGCCTGATTTCGCGATCCGCCAACCCCAGGACCTCCAACCGTAACTGGCGGAACTTCTCCGAGAGGGATTCCTTATCCAAAATGCGCAGCACTGCATCTTCGCCGTGGATCGAAGGCATGATGGACACTCGAAAATCGATCGGACGGCCGCGGTATCGCACCCGGAAGCGGCCGTCCTGAGGGACGCGGCGTTCGGCGATGTCCAGTTCCGACATCACCTTGATGCGGGTGATGAGGTTGGACTGGAACTCTCGCGCCAGCGGCGCCATGGCCTGCTGAAGCGCGCCATCGACTCTGAACTTCACCACCAGGGAATTGTCCCTGCTCTCGATGTGGATATCGCTGGCCCGCCGCTCGAGGCCGGCAAAAATAATTGAATCCACCAGCCGGATCATGGGGCTTACTTCCCGCTCCTCAACCAAGTTCTCGAGGGAAAGGCCCTGGCCGGCCGCCTCCTCCTCGCTGATAACGTCCAGCCGGAACTCCTCCGTCGCTTCGTCCAATACGCGTTGCGAAGGCTCTGTTTTTTTCAGGAAATCGCGCACCTGGCTGGGAGGAGCAACGCGAATGAGCAATTGCCGGTCCAGCTTCATTTCCAGCTCATCCAGCCGCGACAGATCCGTGGGGTCGCCCACCACGATCACCAACTGGTGGTCGCGGGCCTCGAGCGGCAAGAACTGGTAATGTAGCATCATGTCCAGCGGGATGGTGCGGAGCAGGTCCGCGTCCGGACGGCAGTCCCGCAAGTCCACAAACTCAAAATGGTAGCGGGCGGCCAGTTGGCGTACCTGATCGAATTCCGCGTTCATCTCCGGAGTGGGTTGGTCCAAATGTTGTCTCCAAGAATTCTATAACTCCCCTCCTCAACGGGAGGAGGGGCCGGGGGTGGTGGGTGACTGCGTGCGCGACGACCAACCACCCCTTACCCCTCCTTATCCAAGGAGGGGAATTGCGGGTCCTGCTCACAAACCTCAATGAATCTGCGCGGCCATGGAAAACAGCGGCAAGTAGAACGCAATCAGCACCAGCGCCACCACGACCGCCATGCAAGCGATCATAATCGGGTCGACCAGGGCCACCAGAGTGGCCAGATCGACGCTTACGTCTTCCTCAAAAAACTCCGCCAGGGCCTCAAGCATGGTCGGCATGGCTCCTGTGGATTCCCCTACTTCAATCATGTCCAGGGCCAGAGGCGGGAATAAGCCGCAGGGCCGCAGGCAGGCGCTCAACGCGCGCCCGGCCATGACCTCCTTGACAGCCGCCCCAATCGCATCTGCCATCAAGGGGCTGGTCACCGATTCTCTCGCATTCTCGAGCGCGGTAATTATGGGGATTCCGCCCTGGAGCAGCGTTGACAGGGTGCGCGCAAACTCCGCCACGGAGAATTTCAGCAGCAATTTGCCCAACCTAGGCATTGCGAACTTTGTCCGTTCCCATGCCAGGCGTACCCGCCGCGAACGCAGCACGCCGCGCGTCGACATCACCGTTACCACGACCGCTACTAAAATGAGAATGGCGTATCGCTTCACCGCCAGTGAAAAAGCGATAAAGAAAAGCGTCAAAGGCGGCAACTGGACTTCGAGTTCGGCGTAGAGGTTGGCAAACCGTGGAACCACGAAAGTGACTACAAATGAAATCAGCCCGATCAGGAAGGTCATCAGAAAAGCAGGGTAAATCAGGGCCGATAAGAACTTCTTGCGAAAGGAGCGCGAAGTTTTTTGATAAGTCAGGTACTGAGCGAGGACGCGGTCCAGGCTGCCGCTGCGCTCCCCGGCGCGCAGCGTCGCGCTATACATCTTGGGAAACTGCCCCACGCTCTCGAAAGCCTCGGAAAGCAGCGCTCCGGCCCGGACTTTCTCCTGCACTTTGATTATGGCCCCCCGCAACGCTTCGCTCTGGGCCTGACCCGCCAGCAATTCAAGTGATTTTTGCAGCGGTAGACCGGATTTCGAGAGGGTCAGGAATTGCTGATTGAAGACCAGGAAGTCGTCAGCCTTGATGTGACCCGTGCGTCGCGGAGTCCAGCGCGCCGCAAAGATGTCTTTCGACCGAACCGAGAAGACATAGAAGCCTTCGTTCTTCAGGCGGTGGCGAAGTTCCACCTCCGAGGCAGCCTGCTCCGTCTGAACTAAGACCTTCCCTGCTTCCGTTCCGAGTTTGCAAACGAATTCCATTGGCCCTAAGTAGGGGCGGTTCGCGAACCGCCCCTACGTCACTTACCAACTGCTATACGCAGCCCCATCCAGCGAAGTCCCGTCCGACCCGCTATGTACATTCACGATTCCGGTGGAAGTCTGACTGGGGCTCGTGGGAACCTCTTCGGAATCCGTCTGCCAGGTTTCGCTCGATCCGGTAAAAGGATCGATGGGAATCCCGCCCCGCAGGTAACCTGCATCCACAAGATCGCTCAAAGCGCTGGGCGGTTTTTGCTTATCCAGAGTGTACTCGTCGATGAGTTTCCGGAGTGTGTACAGGTCATCTTTCAAGACTGCTTCGCGCGCGTGGATGATAGCTAAGCTAAAAATGGGCATGGACATGGTTGCGAGGATCAGGAGAATGCTAAGCACCACCATCAGTTCGAGAAGTGTGAATCCAACTCCGTGCCTGCGATCTGATATTTGCATTCTCACGCCAGTACCTCATCTACCAATCGCTGTATTTCGTCCCGTCCAGAGCGAGCCCGTCGCTCTTGGAAAAAACATCAAAAACGTTCTGGCCGCTCCAACTCCGGGAATCAGGATCGTCCTGCATGGAGCGCATTCCCCAATCGGCTGACTCCGTCATCGGGTCAACGGGCAACTTGCGAAGAAACTTGTATTTCGCCGTAGCCGATCCTTTCAGCTCGACACCATCGATCAGTGTCTGGAGGTCCGGAGGGTACCCGAAGGTGTCGGCTTTAACGGGTACCATGCCGCGGTCGGCAAAATCCTTGTAATGATCGATGGCCTCGCGCATTTCCCGCAGATCCCTCCTCAATTCCACCTCCTTGGTTCGTCGGATCTGTATGCGGGCCAAAGGAAGAGCCACGGTGGTCAGGAGCATGAGGATGGTAATCGACGCCATCAGCTCGACAAACGTAAAACCTGTCGTCCTGAGCCGGAATCGTGTCATCCTGAGCGCAGCGAAGGAGCTCTGCAGTTGCTCGTAAATCGTCGGGCCTAAAATCAACCGCCGGGATTCTTCGCCTGGCCCAGAATGACAGGCTGGGCTGCGTTCACAATGACACGATGAGCTCCGCTCAGGAGGACAGCCGGCGCTCCTGTGTTTCGGATAATCGGCCGTGTGCTGTTGCGCCCTCATTGTGGTTCACCCGGTATTGGTTGTCCGGGGATTTCGGCTCCGGGCAACGGTCGTGCACCCGCCGGCAGCGGTGAGCCGGTCAAGGTCGTTTTGCCTTGGTCCGCCAGGTAAGGCTGAGGCAGGCGGACGACGCGGGGAGTCAACATAATCAGGACCTCTTGGTCATTGCGTTCAGCATGCGTCGTGGAAAAGAGGTACTTCAATATCGGCACGTCGCCAAGGCCCGGGACGCCGCCCACAATATTCGTGAGCGTGGACTGAATTAAACCGCCCAGCACGCTGGTTTCGCCCTCTTTGAGACGAATGTCGTGCTCAATCTTTCGTTCTCCAAACGTAGGCTCGCTCACCCCCCCCACAGTAACGTCCGCACCCACCGAGGAAATCTCGATCGAGGCGTGGATCGCCACTTCGCCGTCGGGGAGCAGGTGCGGCGTAAGCTCCAGGATCACGCCCACGTCCTGGAATTGAAACTGTGTGCTGGCCAGGAGGCCAACCCCGGTGGTGGTCGAACTGGCGCCCAGTGAAGGAAGGAAACTGCCGGTGGCGTAAGGAACTCTCTCACCGATCTTGAGCTTGGCGACCAGGCCATCCGTGGTGCGTATCTGAGGGTTCTGGAGAATATGAGTCCGGTTATCGGTCAATACCGCGTTGGCCGCCACGCTGGGTACCACGAGTGAGAAGTCATTTAGGCCTATGTGGATACCCGTCGTAGTCGCTATGGCGGTCCCGCCTGACGTGGTTGTAGTCGGAGGAGTGAATCCTGCCCCAGCCTGGATTCCAGGGGTTACGCTACCTGAGGATGAAACCGTGGCAGGATACAATCCCAGGTCTCGAGCACGGTCGCGGTCAGCCTCGACCACCGAAATCTCCATCACGATCTCGGCTTTACCGCGATCCAGTTCGTGCACGAGCTGTTCGGCAGCCGCAATGTTCTCAGGGTTATCGCGAATGATGATGGCATTGGAATCCGGGTTGTCAATGATGTTCCGCAGCCCCAGAACCTGCTTCAAAGCGGTGGCGATGGCCGTGCGGTCCGCGTTCGCGAGCGGGTTGGTCAGATAAATCGTCTTGAGCTCCTCCACATCGTAGTCCCGGCGGTTCGTCGCGTCGTTCGGGACAATAAGAATGGTGTTGGAGGTGATCGGCCTCCAGAACGAATGCGTTTGCAGGGCCACAATGTTCAGCGCCTCTTCCACCGTCACGTCGGAAAAGTCTACGGAGAATTGGGGAGTGGGGCGGAAGGTGGAGGTGAAGGCAACATTCAGGCCGGCAAGCTTGCCCAGGGCGTCAAAGACTTTGCGGCTGTCGGCGGTGATGCGGAAGTGGGCCAGGCGCTCCTTGGGGAAAGGCTTCAACTTGATCTCCGCTGGATTCTCCGCTTCCTGGTTGGACTTCAGCGCTTCTTTGAGCTGCGACTCGCGAGCCTTACTGGCCGCCGCCTGGGCCGCCACCACCTTGGCGAGTTCGGCAGCCGCTGCTTCATTGGTGGGATCGATGCTCACCGCCTTCTGAAGTTCGGCAGCCGCTTCGTCCGTTTTCCCCTCCTTCAACAAGCGCTCCCCTTGTCTGAAGTGCAGGGCCGTAGCTTGCTCCCGAACCAGCCTGGTGTGAATGATAATCTTGGCGTTCTCGGGTTGCTCCCGGCCCGCTTTCTGGTAATCGACCAAAGCGGTATCCCAATCCTTGCGAAGTTCCGCCTTCTCCGCTTCACGGTACTCAAAGTTGCCGGTCGTGCACCCGATCAGCCATGCCAAAACGAAACCAGAAGCGACGATGCGCAGTTCCTTAGTCATCTTTCCCGCTCCCAAAGCCCGCGACCAGTCATGAACAACCGACATTATGAATGACGGCAGGCAAGAAAACAAGCATGTGGACAGTGTGGCTATTACACGGACACTATCGTGAAGTTAGACGCACGAGGACTCAGAACGGGTTAGCTGCTCCGAGAATTTTCTTTGGGCCGTCGTGTGACACAATGCCCCGAATAGAAGCCCGCCTCTCCACTTTTGAGTCAGTTTTCTTTCCGGATGAAGCGGGGAACCTCGCTTTGGGGCATCCCGTCTGTCGAGATGCCTCGCTCTGCTCGGAAAGTGCGAACTTCCTCAGCAAAGTGGAAGGAAGAAACTCCACCAGGGCTAACCCATCAGTGTTCTTGACAGTTTTCGCAGTACCCGCCGGCCTCCACGCGAACCACCTTGATATTGAACCGGCGCTGGCGTTCGATCTGCCCCTTAAGCTTCTCGAAAAGCGAACTTTCAAACTCCTGAATGCGGCCACACTTAAGGCACGCCAGATGAACATGATCACGGCTCGCCCTGGCCTCGTAATAGTGCTTCCCGCCCCTTAAATGCATCAGGTCAAGCTCATCCACCAAGCCGTGTTTCTTCAACATGGCCAAGGTCCGGTAGACCGTCACCTTATTCAGCGTGGGATCTTGACCCCGAGCGCGCTCCCAAAGAGCCACCGCATCCAAATGGCTCTCGGCACCCTGGATGATCTGGATTAAGAGACGCCGCTGGTGCGTCATGCGCAACCCGCGCGAGACTAACTCGTGCTCAAGCGATATCGTTGGGATTCCCGACCTTGTGAGTAGAGACGATGTGTCCGGCCGAGCGTCCTTCGATTCAACCGACATGAAGTCTGACCACCTCTGATAGCCAAGACCGCCAACAGAATAGTTTCGCCCTCGGCAGGTAAACTGTCAAGCGTCCCTTTGTTTTCAAAGACATTCCCGGTTCGTTTGTAAGACTTTTGGAGATTGTGTCCCTGCTGATCCTTGAAAACCGCGCCCTGGTCGTCATTCCCGCATCGGGCCGGTAGGGGCGGTTCGCGAACCGCCCCTACTCAAGGGTCGCGTCGTCCCCGCGAACGCGGGAACCCATCGTTATCCCGACCCGCAATGGGTCCCCGTTTTCGCGGGGACGACGCCGACTTCCATTGCCGCAGGTGGACCAATGGCCGATGGGAACGCCCTAAAAAGCAAAGCCCCCGCCAGTTCTGACGGGGGCTTTTGAGTTAGAACCTGATTTCCTACCTAAACCGAAAAACGAGCAAAGGCTACTGAGAGGGGCTGGAAGCGGTTGTCTTCGCGGCCTTGGTCTTCTTCGTCTTCGTGGCCTTCGTCTTCTTCGTCTTCGTCGCCTTCGTGGTTTCCTGTCCCGCAGTGTCCTGCGCGAATACCGGCATCGCCAACGAGAAAGCGATCATGCCCGTGAAAAGCAGTGTCAGAAGTTTTTTCATGCTAGGTCTAGACCTCCTTAAGGATTACTTCCTCCCTCTGTGAGAGCAAGCCTGGGTCCATAGCTCCGCAATTTCGCAAATAGGTTACAAATTAAAGAAAAAGAACGAGTTATATCTACAGCAGACACAATGTCGTGCATGCCGTAGAGTAGCACCAACCAGTGTCTTACACCATCCCGTATGGCCTGCGCACCAAATGGAGCAACAACGCCTCCGGGACAACCTGTCGCCCCCCGGTTCGCGTGCCGCATTTCAGGGCGTGGTAGGAGAAACCTCGTGGTTGCGCCGGGGCGGCCACAAAGTCCGCCTCTACGCACCCAGCCGAAACCTCCAGGAGTTGGCTATCTCTTCGAGAATAGTCGGGAGGGACTTGGTGATTCCCCAGTTCGGGAAATGCGACTTCAGTTTCCTGAGATCGCTATAGTAGCAGATGTGGTCACCGGCGCGGTTTTGGTCAACGTAGCTGTATTGCTGCGGCTTGCCGGTAATCTGCTCGACCATCTGGAAGCTCTCCAAAATTGAACAGGAGTTGCCCTTGCCTCCACCCAGGTTATACACCTCGCCGCAACGGGGATGCTGATAGAACTCATGCATCATCCTGGCGACGTCCTCGGAGTGAATGTTGTCGCGGACCTGCTTCCCTTTGTAGCCGAAAACCTTGTACTCCTTCTGCTCGACGTTACAGCGGACGAGGTAGCTGAGAAAACCGTGCAATTCCACCCCGGAGTGATTCGGGCCGGTCAGGCAACCTCCCCGCAAGCAACACGTGGGCATCCCGAAATACCTGCCATATTCCTGCGTCATGACATCAGCGGCCACCTTCGAAGCGCCAAAAAGCGAGTGCTTCGATTGGTCAATGGAGAACGATTCGGGGATGCCGTCGGCGTAGGCAGGATCATCATATTCCCAACGCGTCTCGAACTCGCGCAATGGTATGGTGTTGGGAAGATCTCCGTACACCTTGTTGGTGGACATGTGAACGAACGGCGATTCCGGGCAGGCTCGTCGCGCCGCCTCGAGCAGGTTCAAGGTGCCAACCGCGTTGACGTCGAAGTCGTCGAAGGGGATTGCTGCTGCGCGATCGTGCGATGGCTGGGCGGCCGTATGGATGATGATGACGGGTCTTAACTCCGCAACCAACCGCAGGATTGCTTCGCGATCGCGAATGTCGACGGAATAGTGCTGATAGCCGAGAATCGAAGCCCGCAGCCGCTCCAAGACCCAACTTGTGTCTCCCGCCGGGCCGAAGAAGACCGCGCGCTGGTTGTTATCCAATCCGGCGATGCGAAAGCCCGCGCGGTGGAAGTACAGGCTCACTTCCGAGCCGATGAGGCCGCACGAACCAGTGATAAAGGCAAGAGGAGTAGGCATTATCGTCTCTCAGTCTAAATCGATATCATGCTGAGCGGAGACTTCATGATCTTTCGGCTGGCCACCGTCCATGAAGATTCCCTCTCCCCCTTGGGGGAGAGGGTGGCTCGCGACGGCGCTTTCACCAGCCGGCGCGAGTCGGGTGAGGGGGTCCGTGTTCGCTATTTTCATGGCCGCGAAGAGTGTCTGCCGTGGCCTTCGCTGCAGAACTGCCGAGATTCTTCGCTTCACTCAGAATGACACCAATCAATAATCGACCTTCAATTTCAGAAACCCGTGGTAACACATCCCCAGCATGATCAGGCCATGCTTGAACACTTTTGTCATCTTGGTGGCGCCGAAGATTCGCTCCTGGTAGTGGACGGGCTGGTCCAGAATGCGCAGATTCAGCTTGGCGGCTCCAAAAAGCAGTTCATAATCGCCCCAGCGGTCGATCGTGCCCCAGGTTCCAATCAAGGGGCGAATCCGCTCCCAATCGCTGCGCCAAAGCACCTTGGTGCCGCAAAGTGTGTCTTTGATCCTCTGCCCGAGCAGGTAGGAGAACACCAGGCTGAAGGCCTTGTTCCCGAAGACGTTGGCGCTTTTCATCGCGGCTTTGGGAATCGGGTAGACCAGCCGCGACCCGTTCACGAATTCGGCGCCCCCGCGCGTGATCGCGTCGATGAAATAAGGGAGTTCCTCGGGCATCACGGTAAGGTCAGCGTCGAGAATCAGCAGAATGTCTCCCTGTGCGGCCTCGAACCCCTTCCAGACATTCTTCGACTTGCAGATTCCCGGCCCGTTCACCAGCCTGATGTTGCGATCCGGATATAAGCCCTGCATGCGGCGCACTTCGTCCGCGGTTCCGTCCGTCGATTTATCGTCGCAGAAGATCATCTCTGTCGAGCGGCCCAGTTCCGGCATGCGCGTAACAGCGCTTTCAATGTTTCCGCGCTCGTCCTTGCAGGGCACAATCACCGAAACGGAAACCTCCGCGGGGTTGACCGGCTTCGGCGCCGCCCGCGCCACCAGCACCTCAATCATGCACATGCGCCCAACCAATGGCAGTTTCGCCACCACTCGGTTCATGAATGCGGAAAACAGGGGAATGTACTTCGGGAACAAGGCGCTGCGATAGGTCTTGAGCCACTCGAAGCCGCTCAAGGTCAAGAGCCCGACGAGGTCATGCTCGGAAAGCCAATTCTGTTCAGTTTGCGGAATCTTGAGGTGCAGCCGCTGGGCCAACGCGATGAGCGGCTCCCAGAGATGATTGTACGTGTAGATGAGCAGGCGCGTGTGGCATTCACAAGCGGTTTGAAGCCGCAGCAGGGTCTTTTGCACATCGGCGATATCCCCCACGTCACAGAGCAGAATGTAGTCGAACTTCTCCTGCCAGGCGTGATCTTCCGGAAACGCCTCAACGTAGGTAAACCTCGGCTGCGCCTCCCGCGCCACCGCAATCATCTCGGAGCTGATTTCCAGGCCCACGCCATAACTGGGCTCGAGCGCATCGAGAAGAAACCCCGTCTGGCAGCGAATGTTCAGGATGCGTTTGCCGGGCTCGACCAGGTGACGGAGCAATCGCTTGAGACATTCGTAGTAGTAGCGGTTCCGCCGAATCCACTTGGCTCGTGTCCCAGCCCAAACGGATTGATGCCGCCGGTTGCGCTCATTCTGCTGATCGAGAGCCTTCGGACCCCAGGCAGGGGTCGAGTCTGAAGGCCCGGGAGTTGTTGCATCAGCGACGTTCGATAAACGCATGTCTTTCGCGTTACTCTCGCTCATAAGGCTGATCGTTCGCCTCGTTCATTGCTGAACGCGGGACGAATTTGGAGCAAACGCCCCGAGCCCCATAGGGGCGATCTAACACAGCCCAGGCCAACGGCCTGGGTCAGAAACCCTCGCCGCTGGGGTATTCAAGCCCTGAAAGGGCGTGATAGAACAACCCTCTCGACGGACGGGTCTACGCGGGGCATTCGCCAAAACTATCGCGCCCTTTCAGGGCTTCTTGCCAGAAAAGGGCCAGACCTTCGCACCCAGGCCGTTGGCCTGGGCTGTGTTAGGCCGCCCCTTCGGGGCTTCACCCCAACTGCGAAGGCTCGAGCTGCTTTTCCAGCACCACCAGCATGCGCGAAGCGAGGCCGGGAAACCGCGAGAGGAACGAATCTACCCGGTTCAGCAGGGGCAGCGCCGCCATCGGGTATAGCTGCGGCCCTCGAAATCCGCCGCTTCCTAAATAAGCCAGCCCGGATAAGTACGCGACCTCCGCCACACGCCAGGAACGGAGCCGCTCGCGGAAAGCGCTGGAACCAAAAACGCGGCTGGCGTTGCCCTGCGCGGCATAGTAACCAAAATCGGTTGGAATCGAGCCTGCCGGAGCTTCCCAACGGATCTCCTCTCGGAGGCCCAGTGGTTCGTGGTGAAACTTCCCGAAAACAAACCGCCCCAGAACGCCCATTGCCGGGTCAAAGATGATCACCTTCCCGCGCTCGCTCAGGACCCGATGGAACTCGCGCAAGGCCGTGCCAGGGTATTCCAAATGGTGCCACACGTCAAAGAGAATCAGATGGCTGACGGCGCCCGTCTCGAAAGAAAGCCCATAGGCATTTTCCATACGGTCCAGCCACTCGTTAGGAAACACGTCGGTAGTGATGCAGCCGGGCAGGTGCTCCTTGATGTGGCCCATGCCCGAGCCCAGCTCAACCACCAGGCCGGGCTTCGTGCGGTCAACCCGTCCGGCGATTTCACGGCCGAACTGCGAATAAACTTTGCGCAGGAGTGGCTTTCTATCCCAATGCCGGCGATTCTCCAGTATCTCAACATTGTGTTGTTCCAGGCTGACACTCATCCATCCCCCGCGAGCCCACTCCGACCAGTCTCCTAGGGTAATTGGACTCGGCGGTTTGTGCAACCAAGCGTCCTTCCGTGGCGCGGGCGTCTCGCTCGCATTGGTGAGGGCATTCCTTCGCTCGGCTCAGGACAGGCTCTGCCCGCGCGCTGGAGCGAGCCGCTACCGCTACAATGGCAAGGACCGCCGAGCTTATCGAGGATTCGATAATGCGACACCACGTCGCCAATCACGGCGCCTCCCAGTCGAGGGCGTAAATGTCCTGGGATCCGGCATCGCGGAGCAGCAAGGGCGAATCATCGGGAGCGAGGCCGAGCCAGATGCCGTAGTAGCCAGTCATCGGGAGGTTCTTCATGTCGGCAACCTGCTCCACCTTGCGGTCGCTGATCCGGATTCGGAGCACCGCCGGATTGTCGGGCGCACGCAAAAAGTAAACATACCGCCCATCCGCCGACCAGTTCGGGAAAGCAGGTTTCCCCTTCATCAGTTCCGACCATTTCTCGGTCTGGAAGTCGAACAGGACGAGGCTCATCGAGCTCGCAGGCATGGCCACAATGTATCTCCCATCCAGTGACCAGTGGGGTGAGTAGAATCCTTGTGAGCCGGGCAAGGTGGAGATTTGATGGCTGGCAAGCTCAAGCACCCGTATGCTTGAATTCGTATCATCGGGACCACCGCCGAACACAACCTTACCACCATCCGGAGACCAGTTTGGATCAAACTGAGGACTGGGATCGTCCGGCATCAATTGCTGGGGGGTTCCGCCCCATAAGCGTTTACTTAAGGCGCCGGGACTTCGAAAGCCGCGGAGCGGCGCCAGAAAGTAGCCCACGGCGTGAGCCGTGGGACGGAACGTGGCGTTAATATTCACAGCCCCGGAAGGG
>JBEKLY010000049.1:0-34128 GCA_050010015.1 Terriglobia bacterium | reverse complement strand
AGTTCCAGGACAGGAATCATCCGCCCGGAGGAGAGCGGCCGCCAGGAGGTCGTGGTGGTGGTCAAAAGGGGTTGCGGGTCTGCCGACACGCAGTCAGCGACAACCGCGGGCGGAAGGGCCTCAAAACTCTGCGATTGGCCCGTGACTTGAATCGGGAGATAGGTGGGGCGGATGTAATCGGCATCCTCCAGAATCATGGCCCGCTCAACGGCGTTCTTCAATTCACGGACGTTCCCAGGCCAGTCGTGAGCCAACAGCAGGTTACGAGTCTCCTGCGTGATGCCACGGATGCTCTTTCGAAAGCGGAAGTTGTAACGCTCGATGAAGAAGTCGACGAGCGGAAGAACATCCTCCTTCCGGTGTCGCAGAGGAGGAATGAAAATCGGAATGATGCTGAGGCGGTAGAAAAGGTCCTGGCGGAAGGTGCCCTCCCGGACGCCTTGCTCGAGATCGCGGTTCGAGGCCGCGATGACCCGCACATCCACGCCCAGGTCTTTCACTCCGCCGATGCGCCGGATGGTCTGATCCTCTAGAACTCGCAACAGCTTTGCCTGGAGATAAGTCGACAATTCGCCGATTTCATCGAGAAACAACGTCCCGCCGTCGGCGACCTCAAAGAGGCCCTTTTTCTGCGCTTTGGCATCGGTGAAAGCCCCGCGTTCATGGCCGAACAGTTCGGCCTCCATCAAGGTTTCCGGGATGGCCGAGCAGTTGATCGGCACGAACGGCTTGTCGGCGCGCACGCTGTCGTAATGGATCGCCTTGGCCACCAGGTCCTTGCCGGTGCCGCTCTCACCCTGGATGAGCACCGTGGATGCTTCGCTCGCCGCGACCTTGCGCACAAAGTTCATCAGTTCCAGCATGCGCGGCGATTTGCCCACCACCTCGTGGTAACCGGAACGCTTGCGTACTTCTTCCCGCAGGCCATCGCGCTCGGAGCGCAACATCGAGCGGTCGATGGCGTTCGCCAGGGTGACCTGCAGCTCGTCGAAGTCCAGGGGCTTCTTGATGAAATCCAAAGCGCCCAGCTTGATCGCTGTCTTGATATCATCAAGCTGGGGATCGCCGGTTATCATAATAACCGGAATGGAAAGGTTGTTCTGTTTGATCTCGCGCAGCACCTCAATACCGCTGAGGTCGGGCAGACGCACGTCAAGCAGGATCAAATCGGGCGACTCGGCGCGGATCTGCGACAGTCCCCCCGTGCCGGATTCGGCCTCGAGAGCGGTGTAGCCCCACTCCTCGAGTTGTCGACGCACGGACCAGCGAATCAGTTTCTCGTCGTCGACGATCAGAACCTTCTCATTGGGCATAGATTTCTTTGGGTTCCTCGACTACCTCGCGCATGGGCAAGCGAATGATAAACCGGCTTCCTTTTCCCGGCTTGCTTTCCACGGTCAACGTGCCACCGTGCTGGCGAATGATCCGGCGGCAGAGCGACAAACCCAAACCCGTGCCGCCCCTCTTGGTGGTGTAGAACGGCCTGAAGATCCGCTCCAATGACTCGGGAGGGATGCCTGCGCCCGTATCGCTTACAGAGATCTCCACCAAGTCGGCCTGCCCTGGCCCGCCGGGAGCATCCACCTTGGCAGCGATCGTGATCTTGCCTTCTCCTTCAATGGCCTGCACACCGTTCAGAACCAGGTTCAACAGTACCTGGTGGAGTTGCTCTGAATCCATGCGGAAAGCCGGAAGGTCCGGGGGGACCTGAACGGAAAACTCGATGCGTCTTAAGCCGGTCTGCTGCCGGGCGAGGTGCAGGGTCCGGGCGAACGTCTCCTTCAGGTCAGCGCGGCCGAACTGGGGAGGCTTGGGCTTCGCATAGGCGAGCATGTCGTTCAAGACCTTTTCGATTCGCCGCACCTCTTGCCGCAAATCCTCCAGCACCTCCCGGTCCGGGTGGTCCTTGGGAAAGTCTTTGGTAATGATCTCGATCGCGCCGGCGATTCCGGCCAAGGGGTTGCGGATCTCGTGGGCGATTCCCGCCGCCAACTCCCCCATCGTCGCCAGATGCTCCGCCTGGAGCATTTCGGCGTCATGAGCCCCGCGGCAGTGATCGCAGAAATCCTTCCAACGGGTAGCCAAGCCGCGGATCTCACTCTCCAGGCCGATCGTGCCACCCTGAAGGTGCAGGGGCATGGTTAGAGTAAAGTAGTTTGGAGCGATTTTCCTGATTGCCGTGCGCAGTTCATTGAGCAAAGCCCAAGACCGCCGCTCCTGGTAAATGAGCATGCCCCCTGCGGCGCAAAGTGCGGCGAGCAACGCAATGCCCAGCCCAATCTGGAAGCTCAAGCCACGGCGCAGCCACTCGAGAGCCGTGAGCAGGACAATCCCCGCCAAGGCAGTGATCAAAACCGCCAGGTTCTGCCCGAAGGTCGGGGGAAACCTGAAAATGCGCTTTGCCGTGCCCCAGTTCAAAGTTTTGACGTATCCTTCCCGCAGACCTAACAGGTCGCTCCAAAACCCTTGCCGATCGTCATTCTGAGCCGTGCGGAGAAACATCTGAATTTGTAGCGATGAAAGAACTGCGAAGGTCCTTCCTTAGTTTCAGCCAGGCCGACGACGGCTCCTCAGGACAACAACCGCAAGCGTTCCTAAGCATCCTGCTAAGGGTGCAATTTTAGCACACGGAAGGGCGTGTGGCCAGAAAGCCCGAGAGATTTTTTCCACCTCATCATTGACGTAGGGGCGGTTCGCGAACCGCCCCTACCACCGTATTACCTCCATCCCATTCGCTCGCGTAGGGATGTGATGTGTGCGATATGGTGCCGGCCGTGCCAGGCGACCAGGCTCAGGTATTTCTCCAAGGTCAATACTCCTATTTCGGGGTGCCGGAAGGTGCGCGCGAAATCCTGAGTGCGCAGAGACCTCAACAGCAGCACCCAACGCGAGTGCAAGGATTCGAACAGGGTGAGGGAAAGTCCGATAGGGGCCGTGCGCGCATCCTGCAGGGCTGCCCAACGCTCTTGGTCGTACGGTTTGATGGTCGGCTCATCTTCCGTTAAGGCAAGCCGGAAACGGATGTAGGTATTCATGTGACTATCGGGGAGATGGTGCACCACTTGCCGCACCGTCCAGCCCTCCGGCCGATAGGGGGTGTCCACCTGCTCTTCGGTCAATCCTGTCACGGCCTGGCGGAGTTGCGCCGGCGCCTTTTCGATCTGAGCGATGAATTGCGCCCTCTGTTCGTCTGTGATTTCTCCTCCCCACTGGTGCTTTCCGATCGGGTATTGCAGGTCCATAGAACCAAACCTCCTTTGGCTAAGCATTCCATTCCCGAGGTGAAAGACGACCCCACACCATTCTACCCTACGTCTTCAAGCGAGAGATGAATTCCCGGGGAGAGACGATGGCGACGCCTTTGTACTCGCGGAGGTGGAGTAAGTCGCCGACATCGCCCGTTACAAGGAAATCGGCTTTCCCACCTATGGCTGTCGCTAGAAACTTGTCATCATCGGGATCGCTGCACACTTGTACCTCGGGCAGATGAATCACCAGTTCCGCCATCTCCCACAATATGAACGACACATCGAAGATGCGTTCAACCAAGCCATAGCGGTCACGGATGCGGGGGCGGTTGAGGACTTCGATTATCGCCTCGTTGACGGGCGGGCTGGCCAGCAAGGTGAACAGCCCTGACCGGAGAGCCGTGAGTATGGCAGAGGGGAATCCGTGTGGGCTGATCAGGCCGGAGACGAACACGTTGGTGTCCAGCACGACCCGAGGCTTAGCGGCCACGCCGGACCTCCGAAATAGCTCCTAAGATGTCCGTTTGTAATTGCTTGGGGCGGACCTTGCGGTTCTTATCCCATATTTGCTCGATCGCCTTCCAGGGATCGTAACTTTTCAGAGCCCTGCGGGCCACGATGGCTTCCAAGCAGAGTTCGTTGATAGACCGGCCGCTTTCAAAGGCCTCGCGGGCAAGCTCCTTGTGGACCTCAGACGGTACCCGAATAAGGATCTTGCCGGCGTAAGTGCGCATGCGAACCACCTCCTTTTCTATGATGATAGCATACTATCACGCGAGCAAACCCGATTGGGATACTGTCCTGATTTGGGCCGTAACGCCGGCTTCCAGCCGGCACTGGAGCCGCCAAGATGGCGGCGCTACGGTCAAATTAGGACACGACCCAGATCGGGGTAGCGGCGTTATTTGCTGGGAAGAGTACGGGGGCCGCAGGTTGTGTATACTGGTCGGGGAGTTGTTCGATGCGCGGAACTCGCGCTGGCTATCGCATGTTCCACACCATCGCCGCTTTTCTGGGGGCGTTCCTGTCGCTGACCGCACTCATCGCCGGACAGCAGGACAGCGTGATCCACCGGCCTCTCCCCGATATCAAGCAGTTGTTGCGCGACGTGCAGGAGAATCAGAAGCAACTCGAAAGTTTGGTGGACCAATACAGTTGCACCGAAGACGAGGATGTCCGCGAACTCGACAAGAACGGGCAAACAAAGAAGACCATCGTTAAGGAGTACATGGATTTCTATCTGGGCGGGGAGTTGGTAAGGCGAGAGGTGAAGAAGGATGGAAAGCCTCTAACGCCCGACGAGCAGAAGAAGGAAGATGGCCGCATCGAAAAGCGCATTCGCGACTACGACAAGAAAAAAAGTGAGGGTGACGATGCCTCCAAGAAGAAAGAGAGAATTGACGTCTCAACTTTCTTGCGAAGCTCGAATTTCACCCATCCCCGCTGGGAGCAGTTTCGCGCACACGAGGTGATCGTCTTCGATTTTGCGCCCAATCCGGCCTACAAGCCCCGGAACAGAACGGAAGACCTTTTACACAAGCTGGAGGGGACTCTGTGGGTGGACGACCAGGATCGCCAGGTGGTGCGCTTAGAAGCCCACTTGAGCGACTCCTTCAAACTAGCCGGCGGCCTCCTGGCCTCCATTCGCAAGGGATCTTCGCTGGTGATGGAACAAGCCAGGACCAACAATGAGGTTTGGCTGCCTTCATACGTCGAAGCTCACTTTTCCGCACGCCTGCTCCTCGTCTCGAGTTCCCTCGGCGACTACGCCTCAAAGTTCAGCGACTATAAAAAGTTTCGAGTGGAGACTGTCACGGGGAAACAAGTGAAGTGAGGGGATTAAGGCTGGCGCAAGGCCCCTCGCCCGGCCCGCCGTGGCTCGCGAAAGCGCCGGCGGCGGTCCACCCACTTCCCCAAGGGCGCATAGGTGCCAGAATAAGCTCGATCGGGTTCCGGAGCCCGCCAGGGCGGGCGCAAGAATGTGGCCCACGGCGACAGCCGTGGGGAGAAAGCAGGGCCGATGCGCCTGAAAAGCCCCGGGAGGGGCGACAGATCTGTCTTGATGATCGCAGATTTTCTGTCGCCACTACGCGGCTCAGCGCGCTCTCTGTGTGCCGCGATCCCACGGCTCACGCCGTGGGCCACATTCTCGCGCCGCTGATGCGGCTTGGGGTCACGGGCTTATTCTAGCGGCTATACCTCCAAGGAGGAGGAGAGGGGTAGGGTCCGTGGCCTGGGCTATTGCCAATCCCAATCGGCCAATTTCCAGTTTCTATTTTCCAGTTTCGAACTCTGGCTCTAAGCGTAGGCGTGCAGGCCCGGCAGCAGGTAGGTGACGCCGAAGAACGTGAACATCACGATCGCGAATCCGATGATCGCGAAGTACGCGGAACGGCGCCCGCGCCAACCGCGCGTGAGCCGCATGTGCAGATAACCTGCGTAAGTCAGCCAGGTGATGAGCGCCCAATCTTCCTTGGGGTCCCAACTCCAGTATGTGCCCCATGTCCGGTTCGCCCAGTAGGCGCCGGCGATGATCATGAGGGTTAGCAACGGGAAAGAAACAGCAACAGTTTTGTAGATCAGCGCATCGAGCGTGTCGGGTTGGGGTAGGGAATTGGCGATCGAGTCGTGTTTTCCCTGCAGCACTTCCCACGCCAGCGAAGCAAACAGCCCGCAGACAATCCCCGCCAGCAGGAAGGGGCTGGCGGCGAGATGCACGCCAAAACTCTGTCCCACTTGCGGAACGAAGTAAGGTCCTGAGTTGACCTTCACCAGGAGCAGCGCGAAAGCCAAAGCCTGCCCGAAGATCGATGCCAGGAAAAGCCGCTTCGCCCAGTTCGCCGCTTGGCCCGGTTTTTCACTAAACGAGTCGGTCAGATTGAAAATAAGCGCCGCTATCGCGAGAGCGAGCACAATCACAAACGGCCAACCCAGGGCCGAAATCGAAACCAGCAGCGGCTGTTTAGGAGCCACCATCACCTTCTCTTGAGCCCCCGCATCCCAAGCCGGGAGCAGGAAGGCGAAGCTGCTGTCGACCGAACCGAGGACGATTGCCCCGTAAATTGCTCCGATCAGCCCGGAAGTCCAACTGAGGAACGTGCGAGCGCTGACCCTGTCTTTGATGAGGAACAGCAATGCCAGGGCGAAAGAAATTGTAAAGCCTGCGTAGCTGAGCATCGCCAGGGTAACGTGAATCTGCAGCCAGGTGCTCTGGAGCGCCGGAACCAGGGGCCTGATTTCCCCCGGCAGTACTTGCAGCAAGATGATCGCGAGCGTGGCCACCGGCAAAGTTATCGCGCCCAGGAAGGCGATATCAAGTTTCCACTCCGCTACCTCGTGCAACACCACCACGGCCCAGGAGAAGACCAGCACCATTTCGTAGATGCCCGAAAGCGGGGCATGACCGGCGGTAACCCACCGCGCCGCGATGGCCACAGTGTGCATGAGAAGGCCAGCACGCGTCAGGGCTTCAGCGCCCGCCTGCAAGTTGGACCGGCCGACGGCCAAAGAAGCGATGTGAAGCGCCGTGGCTCCCAAATATCCAACCAACGCGAGATAGAGAAACTTCTCCCCGCCTGCCCATCCGGCACGCCCGATCAGATGCGGAACCGAAACGGCTATGACCACCAGCACCGCAACGCTGACGCTCAGAAGGATCCAGCCGCCGGCGTTGCTGCTGCGGTGATCATCGACAGTTGCTGTCAGAACTTTCGACATGGTTTCTCTCCCCAAACAAAGCTCTGGCCCTCTCCCCTGGGGAGAGGGTGTCCCGCTGCCGGCGTATTCGTCAGCCGGAGCGGGACGGGTGAGGGGTCATGACGCGAAGAAATCAGCTCCGAGCGTGAAACATGAGGAGGAACCCCTCACCTGGCTCGCTACTCTCGCCACCCTCTCCCCAAGGGAGAGGGCTGTCTCTCCGACTCGGCGTCGCGCAAACTGCTCAGGCAGAAATCGCTTCCCCAACCTCAGCCTGGGCCGCGCTAAGAGCGATTTCCAACTCTCCTGCCAATTCGTCAAAACGCTTTTCAAAGCTCTCGCGATACTTGCTCGGCTGCCCGCCCAGTAGGAGGGCAGGGCGCCCCTTCCGGTCGCGTCCGACGACACCCCAGATGCGCACGTGCGACATATACAGGGCCATCATCAAGCCTGCGGTCAGCAACAGGCACCCGCCCCAGATGAGGTTCTGGCCGGGTTGGTGCGCCACTTGCAGTCCGGTCATGTACTCCATCTCCAGGCCCCGAAGCTCGAAAGTGATCCCCGAGGGATTAGGCGGAGCCATTTCCGGAGCCTTCGGGAAGACCCACACTTCCGCCTGCTTCCCACTTGCCGAGGTCACACCCAATTGGATCGCGGGGTTACGAGGTTCGTCGGATCGGGAAGATATCTGATTTCCGTCCATGACGAAATCCGGGACGAACTCCGTCAACTCCACCGTCGCTCCAGAATCATTCAGGTGAGCCGGTTTGCCGGGCTGCAAGCTGATCTGCTGCACCGGGTGCTGCTTTCCATCCTGTCCGGTCCAAGTGGCGTCGAAGATCAACTGGTGAGGTGTGCCGGTCGGGCCATAGCTCGCCTGGAAAAACCGCACTCCTTGATAAGTGAGGGGATCGTTGACATAGATTGTTTTGCGGATCACCTCGCGGCCGTTGTCTTCCACAGCCAACAGGCTCCAGTACTGCTTGGGCGAGCCGTCGGTATACCGCTCCATGCCCACGCCGTCGCAGCGCAGAGTGAATCCCAGATCACGTGGTGCGCCGCCGGTGGTCATAGCTTCCACGGACTGGGTCCGGGCTCCGGGGGTTAAGTTCACGAACCCTTTGAAGCCCCACAGGCCGTCAATGATAGCGCCCACGAAAATGATCAGCAGGCTGGCGTGCACGATGTAGGGCGCCAAACGGGCCGTGCGGTGCTTCTCCACGTAGAGCGTCCCCTTCTCCAGGCTTTTCGGCTTTGGAGGATAGCCAAGGTCACTGAGTCGCGAATCGGCGATGGCAAGGGCCTCAGCGGGCGAATGGAAGCCTAACGGTATCTCCTTCCGAAAGGGCAGTTGCCGAACATACCATTCGTCCGCCAGCGTGTGGGGCCGGGCGAACAATCTCCAGACTTGGGGAAAGCGCTCCAACGACGCGAGCGTGATGTTGGCTCCCAGCAACCCCAAAAGCAGGATGAACCACCAGGTATGGAACACATCGAACAAGCCCAGGGCGTTCAAAAGGCGGACGGTTTGGGGAGCGTAGACCTGCTCAATCTGCCCTTCCTGGGTCATGGGTCGCTGCAGAATCATTGTGCCGATAATCACTGCCGTTCCCAGTGAACCCAGTAGGACCAGGCCGCACTCCAAAGAGCTGAGAAACCTCAAAAGCTTGTCGAGAATTGTTTGTTGATTTGCCACCATTTACTCCTGCCCTAAGCCCTTTCAGTTCGCAGGAAGCCTGCCGCTGACAACCAGCAGACGGGCACTTGGGGTGCCAGCGAGGAAGAAAATGTCCTAATTCCCTAATCGATTGAAAACACGTAGGGACTGCACGTGAGGTTCCGCGATTCAGGAATCCTCCTCTGGAAATCCCTTTAGAACCTTGGGGCAAAAGTCGCACGAGAATGTGTGAACAGACTCAATTTGTCACTTTTTTCAGAAGTGGAAGTGTGCAACGCCTAAATTTGTCAACAGCTTCGGAAATTTGCCTGTGGACACAAAAATGCTGACAAAAAGGACAGCTACCCTTGTGGTGCTTATTTTCGAGGAGGCTTGAATGAAGACCATTCCGATTAACCGCAGTTCAAACGATATTCTTGTGAAAGAGGTAATCCCAATGTCTCAGACTATCGCCGTCGCCGGCGAGGCTGTGCCCGTGGAAGCGCAGCCGACCTTTACAATCGCGTTCACGCTGGGCACTCGTATGAAGGATTTGCACGACACCATCATCCGCACCGTCCTTCAACAAACAAGGGGCAATCGGCTGCGGGCGGCTCAATTGCTTCACATCAATCCCCGCACCATCCGTCGCCGCTTGGGCAAAAAAGAAAGCGTCGGCGTCATCGTTCGCGCTGCATAGCGATGTTCCGCGCAATGGCCGTGGGCGCTTCCCGCTGGGAGTACAAGGCCCCCCGGCCTTGTCGTGAAGGTTTTCGTGACAGTTTGCAGCCAGTGAAATATCAAGTGCGGTTTGCGGTTCCGGCTGCGCTGTCTCGCTTGTAGCCAGCCTCTTCGCGCCCCCGTGAAGAGGAACCCTGCCAATTCATCGTGATACCCTTCGAGGGTACGAAGAACCCGCTGCCTGTCGACGCCGCGTCGATCCACCCGTTTCTACTGCTCCGAAAATCGTAGGGCGGGCGTCTCGCCCGCCGTGGCACGGGCATCCTGCCCGTGCACGGGAGCGGGACGCTCCCGCCGACCGCGGGCGGGACGCCCGCGCTACGTCCGTCGGCGGGCTATTTTCATGGTTTCCGGGTGCTCGTCAGCGGGCGGGCATGAGCGACTGCTTTGAAAAGATGTAAGGGTAGGGCTTGCCCTACCCCGGGTGGTGTGAGATCCATCCAGCCAAGGGACGGCAAGCCGTCCCCCTACGATCGTCCACTCATGGTTTCTGGGTGCCCATCAGCGGATGGGCAATGAGCGACCGCTCAGGCACCGCACGCTCTTTCTGCACGCTAAGAACAGCCGAGGCACTTATTCTTCGCGCGGGCGGCTCCCCAGACCGCAACCACCATCTTGCCGTGTGCCCTGGCTGCAATACGTCCACGCAATACGGCCGGTAATAGTGTGACAGACTGTCGTTCAACCACTTCATTTTCACCATGCTGCAAACTAAGCGGAGATTGGAGCGCTACGTGCTCACACTAACGACGAGTCGCAAATTGCCTCCATTCCGCAGTTTCGGAGATTCGTCGGAGTCCAGTTTAAGATGTTGACACAAGCCAATGGCCAAGATCGGATTCAGACTACAGAAGATGGCCAGGATTCTGCCGGCAGGGAACTCACCGGGCGAATACTCGTCATCGATGACGACCCGCACTTCTTGAGGGTGCTGGCGCGCATCCTCTCGGGTGAAAACTTCCTGGTCACCTCAGCGGCAGGGGCATGCGACGCATTGGAACTACTGAAAAGCGCGCAGTTCGATCTGGTCATCTCTGACCTCCGTATGCCGGAGTGCGACGGCCTGAACTTCCTTGAATCTCTCCGCGGGAGCGGCAATACCATCCCCGTCATCATCCTCACGGCATACGGGGAAGTTGATACGTACCTGGCGGCCATGAACGCCGGGGCGACCGAGTATCTGAATAAGCCAATCCAATCCGACGAATTACTGAAGACCGTGCGCTCCTGCCTGCGCTCAGGCAAGAACCGGCGAAAAAGGGACTAGGGGCTGGGGGCTAGGGGCTGGCAAATCATCGCATTTCAGCTTGCCTCAACTGTTCCGCGGCCCACCCGTAACCGTCAGCCGCTTCCCCCTCTTGCACGGTCCTCCCGTTTGAAGTCCCCAGACCCTAGCCCCTAACCCCCAGTCCCTAGCTTTTCAGCTCCACGATCGTGGCTCCTGCACCGCCTTCGTGAGGGGGAGCGAGGTAGAACTTCTCCACGTGCGGGTGCGAAGCGAACATCTCGTGCAGGGTCTTGCGGAGGATGCCTTTCCCGAATCCGTGGATCACCCGCAGCCGGAAGCGCGCTGCCATATAAGCCTCGTCAAGGAACTTGTCGACACGATCGCGGGCCACGTCGGCAGTGTCGCCAATAACGTTGAGTTCCACTGGGGCCTCGTCGCCGCGCCGCGCGGCCATGGCCGGCAACGCCGCGCCTGCCCCGCCGTGGACGATCCGCCGAACCTCGCTGCGCTCGAGACGCATGTGCAAGTGGCCAACGGCAATGTCAACCTGTTCTTCATCGGGAAAGGCCAAAACCGTGCCGGGAGTGGATAGGCTCGCCACCTGAACGTGGTCGCCCACGGCCAGGGGCCGGTCCGCGGCCGGCTCGACTGTCTCCGGCGCACCGCCGCCAATCGCCTCCAGAACCTGCGTGTTCCACTCTTCCCGGACTTCGCGCTTGAGGGAAGCCACCTTGCGCTCCAGGCCCTTCGAGGCCTTGGGGCCCTTGGCGGCTTCGAGTTGGCGACGAAGTTGATCGATCGTGTCCTCCCAGCGCTTCTCGTTGTCGCGCAAGGTCGCCGCCAGCCGCGCGTCCAGGTCTTTCAATTTCTGGCGGTGTTCCGCCTCGAGCCGGTTCTCCAGTTCGTGTTGCCTCGATTCTTGATCCTTCCCTTGCTGAGCTAACTCCCCGGCTTGCCGTTCGAGTTCCTCCCGCTGCTGGTGGAGACCCGCAATCAGGGCTGCCGCTTCCGCGTCCGCCGGGTGCAACAAGGTACGCGCCTTTTCCACGATGCTGGTTTCGAGGCCCAGGCGTTGCGCAATGTCGAGCGCACTGGATTTTCCCGGCAGCCCGCTCAACAGCCGGTAAGTGGGCTCGAGCGTCAACTCGTCGAACTCCATGGCCGCGTTGAGCGCCTCCGGCGTTTCCGCGGCGTAGGCCTTGAGGCGCGAGTGGTGCGTGGTCACGAGGGTCATGGCGCCACGCTCGCGAAAGTGCTCGAGAATGGCGACTGCCAGCGCCGCGCCTTCGTTCGGCTCGGTGCTGGTCCCGAGCTCATCCATCAGCACCATGTCCTTCTCGCCCGCGACCTCGGCCATCCTCTGAATGTTCTGGACGTGCGCAGAAAACGTGCTCAGGTTGGCTTCAATGGATTGCTGGTCGCCGATGTCCGCCAGCACGCGCCGGAAAACAGGCAGCTTGAACTCGGCCGCCGGCACGGGGATGCCCGCCTGCGCCATCAGGACCGCGCTGCCCAGTGTCTTGAGGGCCACGGTCTTTCCCCCGGTGTTTGGCCCGCTGACGATCATCATGATCTTGGGCGGCCTGAGTTCGATGCTCAGCGGCACGGGGCTTTTTCGCTGCGCGCGCAGCGTCTTTTCGAGCAGCGGATGCCGGGCATCCTTCAGCTCGAGCGCGCGGTCGGAGGTGAATTCAGGGATGCAGGCATCGTACTGCCGTGCGAATTCCGCCTTGGCAAACGCCAGGTCGAGTTCGCTCAGAATCTCAGTGGCACCGAGCAAGTCGTCGCGCCGCTCCCGCAGCTTGCGGCTGAATTCACCGAGGATGCGCTGGATTTCGGCGAACTCCCGGTCCTGGAGTTCCACGAGTTCATTATTCAGGGGCAAGGTCTCCATAGGCTCGAGAAACACGGTTGCCCCTGACGAACTCGCGCCGTGGACCACGCCCTGCACGCGGCGCTTCTCCTCCGCCCGGACGGGAATTACGAAGCGGTCGTTGCGCAGCGTCACCACGGCATCCTGAAGCACCCCGTCGCGGCTGAGGTGGCGCAGCAGGCGCTCGAGCACGGCCTGTACCTCGACGCGCAGCCGTTCGATCGATCGCCGAATCCGCGCGAGTTCCGGACTCGCGGATGAATCCACCGAGCCGTCAGGATGAATCTTCCCCTCGAGTTCTGTAACCAGGTCGCGGAAGTCCGCGAAGCTGCGCGCCCACTCGTCCAGACGCGGCAATGGGCACTTGATAAACAGCCGCTGGGTCGCGAGTGCCGCGCGCGCCAGTTCCGTCAACGCGAAGATCTCGAGCGCCGCGAGCGCCGCGCCCTCGATGCGCAGCTTCTCAAGCAGCGGCCGCGGGTCGCGCAGGCTGCCCAGGCTTGGACGCGGGCTCTCCCGCTGGTATTCTCGCGCTTCCTTTGCTTGCTCGAGCAGTCGGCGGATTACCTCCAGGCGCGTTTGGGGCTCGACGGCGTCGAGAATCGGCGAGCTTAGCGGCCCGGAGAGATACGCGCCCACGAGTTCCAGGACGGCGGGAAATTCCAGGACCTCTTGTGAGAAACGGTCCTCAGTCTTGCGGTAGTCAGGCGTCGAGTCCATAGAAGAGAATTAGAAACCGGAAACTGGAAAATGGAAACTGGAAAATGGAAACTGGAAAATCGAAACTCGAAATTCGAAAATCCAGCTCGTGCGGGCCGGCGCTCTCCCCGCGAAAAATCAGCCCTCTCCCGTGGGGAGAGGGTGACCCGCGACGGCGCTGTCATCAGCCGTCGTGGGCCGGGCGAGGGGTTACTTCAGCCGCGAACAAAGCCTGAAATGGATAATCGAGAGCCGGTCTAGCCGACTGTTTGTCCGTACTCTGGCCTCGTCTAGCCACCCGGAAGTCCCCGCTTCGTTCGCGCAAAATGCGTCGTTCTTGCTCCATTTAGGGCTCAATTGGTGCAGATTCGCCCTTAAAATGCGCACAAATCGCACCCTGTGAGAAGTGATGTTCCTTTGTTTTCAGCCACTTCTTAGCTTCGTTCCCACGATTTTCCATTTCTTGTATTGCCCAGCTTTCCCCTCTCGGCGTGACTCTCCAGCCAATCTTTGCACCTTGTCGCTCCGGTCCGCCTGCCTACGACAATTTGTCCATAAGAAGGACAATGTTTGTAGGCTATCATACGTCCCGAAGTTTGTCAAGCGAAATTGCATGGAGAGCCAGCGGCGTGGTTCGGCGGGCTTGCGACCTGTGATAATGTTTGGTAAGGTGAAGGCATGACGCAATTACTTGAGGATGCGCTGAGGAAGGTCGGTAAGCTTCCTGAAGACGAGCAGGACGCGATCGCCTCCCAGATTCTCGCCACGCTCGAAGATGAAGACGCCTGGGCGAAGACGCTGCGGAAGAATCCTGCCAGGTTGCGCAAGCTGGCCGCCGAGGCGCTGGACGAGCATCGCCGCGGCGCCACTCGCTCGTTGGACGAGCTTCTGTGATCCCGTCGCGTACCACCCGCGCTTTCCGCGAGGCCTTCGCTTCACTTCCTGACGACGTACGCCGGCAGGCGCAACGCGCTTACCGCTTGTTTCTTCGCGATCCACGCCACCCCAGTCTGCGATTCAAGAAAGTAGATGAGGAAAGCGATGTTTACTCCGTGCGAATTGGCCTGGGTTACCGCGCCCTGGGGGTCATGGAGGGGTCAATCGTGGTGTGGTTCTGGATTGGCTCGCACGCCGAATGCGACCGCCTGCTGGGGTGAACGGGCTTGCTTGTCAATTCAGCGACCAGCGCGGACCCCGCGAGGAATGGGGATTTTTCAGCGCTGGCTGGCGTAGGGCGAAGCCCTGCGACGCAACGCCTGGAGACGATATATGCGCCCATTGTCGGGTCCCCGACGTGCCACAGGGCCACTATAAAGGCCCACGGCATGCAAATCGCGGCGTGGCATACTCAGGTGGCTCCGAAAGGCGCATACATGCCGACAACTACCGTCGGCACGTATGCGCTACCCGCGATGCGATCAACTCGGGCGTGAATTCAGGACGTGCCGTTAACCGCCCGCGGCCTTGCGGTAGCGGAGCATATGCTCCTGCAACTCAGGATCGCGCGGGTCGAGTTCGAGGGCCAGCACTTGGATCTTCACCGCTTCCCGGTAGCTTCCGCTGGCGTAATTGGCCTCGGCCAGCGTATCGATGAAGCCGGCTTCTTGCCACTGTGTTAATTCGACGGCTTCGCGTGCGTGCTCGAGGGCGGCGTGCGGGTCGCGCCACTTGGGGTCCTCGCAGGTGGCATAAAGCCACGCCAGGTTATTGTGAGACTCGGCGTTTTTGGGCTCGATCTGCAAGGCTTGTTTATAATGCTGGACGGCTTCCTCGAAAAGCTTCTGATCGGCATAGAGGTCAGCCAGCAGGCGCTGGCCGTCCGCCGTGGCGGGGTTCTTGCCCAAAGCGGTTTCGAAGGCCCGCTGCGCCTTCCCGAGGTCGCCCTTCATGCGGTACGCCACACCCAGCGCCAGTTGCGCTTCCGGGGTGCCCGGACTAAGGCGCGCCGCTTCGCTGTATTCCTGAATGGCCTTGTCGAACTGTTGCCCGCGCAGGTAGACCGCGCCCATCATCATGTGCGGGCGCTCGTCACGCGGCGACCGCCGAGCGGCGGCCTCGAAGCGTTCCAGGGCCTTGGCATCCTGGTGCGCAAGCCGCAGCCGCACGCCTTGCTGAAGCAGCCGGGCAACATCGCGAGAGATGGCGTAATGCTGCGCCGTTGAGACCATAGCCAGTCCCACCACCAGCACGGGCAAAACGATGATCGCTTGTGTAGGCCGTTCCTCGCCGAACTCTAGCGCCAGGCCGTGCTTGGGCGGCGGAATAAAGGCCGCCAACATCCCGCCCGTCAGCAACCCTCCCACATGTCCCCAATTGTCGATTCCCTTCTCAGAAAATCCGAGGAATAACATGAGGGCAATGAAAGGAACGATCCCAGCGCCGAAGGCGCGGCCCCAACGAGGCGGAATGATGTCTCGGTGCATAAAGCCCGCAACCAGCATGGCGCCAGCGATTCCGAAAATGGCCCCGGACGCGCCGGCCGCGACGTTCATCGAGACGCTCATGGACAGCGCCGAACTGCCAATCCCGGCGGCAACGTAAAGGAAAGAAAAGCGCCCTGCGCCGTATACCCGCTCCAGAATGGGCCCCAGGATGAATAGCGCATAACTGTTGCCGATTAGGTGCAGCCAACCGACGTGAAGAAACATCGGCATCACCAGCCGCCAGTATTCTCCACGGCGGAAGTAAGGACTGAACGACGCGCCGAAATCCAAAAGCACGTCGGTATTCGTCGAGCCGCCCGCGTATGTCTGCAGGAGAAAGATGGCAACATTGATGCCAATGATCGCCAGCGTGACCACAGGCCAATATCGCCGCCGGACGTGCACGAAGGGCGGCGGGTAGTCGGAAATCGGTGTGGGAATGCCGGACATATAAGAAGGAGTCAGGAGTTAGAAGTCAGGAGTCAGAATCCCTCGCCCGCCAAGATGATATATTCCTCCAACGACTTCATCCGCGCAGCCTTTGTGGAAGCACCTTCCCCTGAACCCGCGAGCGACGGTCAATCACGCCACCACCGCCCTCAGCGTTGTAAGCTCACATTATACCACCCGAGATGTATGGCGGGTTTGAACGAGGGCGGCGGAGCACGGGCGAGTACCTGCCGGCTGATGGGTAACCAGAAACCGTGAAGACGCGCGAAGCGCCATGGAGTGCGGAAGCGAAGCTGCCGCCTTGGAACTCGAGCGATCGGCGGTAGCTGGCGCTACCGCACGCCAGCGAGGAATCTCGCTCTGCGTCGGGCGGACCGAACCAAAATGACCAGAGCGAGATCCTTCGCTGCGCTCAGGATGACAGCGAAGGGCTCGGTATGACAGTGCATTTCAGAGAAGGGGGTCGAAAAGGGGAGAGACGGTATGAGCAATGGAGAAGGGCCGTATTTCAGGCCTGTCGCGACAGTCAGACAGGGCGGCCAAGAGGGCCGCCCCGACAATCTTAATGCAGCGGGTACTTCCCGCAGTCGCGCACTGTCTCGTACGTCGCGAGCACGTTGGCGACGGGCACGCGGGCCTGAACGTTGTGAATGGTATTGAAAACGAACCCCCCTCCGGGGCCAAAGGCTTTCAAACGGTCGCAAACTTCCTTTCGAACCTCGTCCGAAGTGCCGAAGGGCAAGGTGCGCTGGGTATCGACGCCGCCACCCCAGAAGGTGACGCGCGCCCCGAATTCCTGCTTAAGTTCGCAAGCATCCATGCCTGCTGCCGAACATTGCACGGGATTGAGGATGTCGAATCCGGCATCGACGAAGTCCGGGAGCAACGCCCTGACCGACCCGCAGGAGTGAATGAAGGACTTCCACGTGGTGTGCTGGTGAAGCCAATTATTGACCTGGATATGGAAAGGCTTGAACAGGTCACGGTAGGCCTTGGGGGAAATGAAGGGGCCGTGCTGGGAACCGAAGTCGGTCCCCGTCACGAAGACCGCTGTAACTTTGTTGCCGACAACCTGGCGAATCCTCTCCAGGTTCGCAAGACCGATCTCACACTGGCGTTCGAAGATCTTGTACACATAATCGCGACGCATCGCGGTGCTCACGTACCACTCTTCGACGTCGCGGATTCCCTTCGGGTGCTTCATCCAGGGACCGGGAACCAGGGCGATATCTCCGAAAGCCGTGCCGCCAAAGTTCCCCAGGATGGCCTTATCCGTTTCGGTGTAAATCCGCTCGGCTTCATCCTTGAGGTATTCCAGATCAGCGTCGGAGATTGGGCCGAATTCTTCCAGGTTATCTTCCACATTCAGGTTTGCATCGTCAATGGGATCCTGCCGGGGTATGCTGTCGAAGTAGAACCCCCCCTTGGGCAACCGCCCGCTCGGCGGAACGGACTTGTCGCCTTCCGGATACATCAGGATGTCGCCATTCGAGTCGGGGTCGATGTTGAAACCCTCGGGAACCAGGACCGGCGTGCCGCCAAAAGTTGTCCACGGTCTCCAGCCTTCGTTCCTGAATCCAAACATGTTGGCAGGCTTGCCCAGGCCAACCACGTCCACTCCCAACGCCTCTCGCAGGTCCGCGCCGATCTCACCGAGCATCTGGTAAGGCTCAACAACCTTGACCGGCGTTCCCGCCTTGTCCAACCTTAAGGCTTGGCGAAGGGCATAAACCGTGTCCACTTGCATCCCAGTCACAGCGCTGCCGCCCAAATCGAGTGGGACGCGGTCGGCTTCCTTGTGCTGAAGAGCCAGGCTTACTCGTTCTCGCGAAGTCATGATAGTCCACCCCCATCTTCCGCCATCCTGTGATTCCGGTTCGGCCTCGGAGCGCGGCAGTTCGCAACGGATTTCCTCCGGCGTGCATGCTTGCGACTCGTAGCGCCGACCTTCAGGTCGGAATCCCGAGTGCTGACCTAAAGGTCAGCGCTACGCAGCAGCAAACGTCCGCGCTCAGAAGCCACGTATCAGGCATTTGCCGGCGCCAGCTTACGTGCCAACTCGACCGCACCGGGAGCGTCTTTGCCATAACCGTCGGCCCCGATCGAATGCGCCCAAGCATCCGTGAGAGGAGCTCCACCCACCAGGATTTTCACCTGATCCCGCAGCCCGGCCGCCGTCAAAGCTTCAATAACCGCCTTCATGTTCACCATCGTGGTGGTGAGCAGGGCCGACATGCACACGAAATTGGCCCCATGTTGCTTCACGGCCTCGACAATCTTGTCCGGCGGAACGTCCACTCCCAGGTCTACGATCCGGAACCCGGCGCTTTCCAGCATCATCGCGACAATGTTCTTGCCAATGTCATGCAAGTCGCCTTTTACCGTCCCAATGACAACGGTGCCCGCGGGCTTCATGGCTTCCTCGCCCTGGAGCAACGGCCGGAGGATGTCCGTAGCGCCTCTTGCCGCCCGCGCGGCAATCAGCACTTCGGGGATGAAGAACTCACAGTCCCTCATCCGACGACCCACTTCGTCCATGGCTGGAATGATTGCGGCGGGGAAGAATTCATGGGGCCTGATCCCTTCGTTCAGCCCTCGCTCTGTCAGTTCCTTGGCGAGGGGAGCCTTTCCGTCAATGATCGCTTGTTGCAGCTCCGCAAAAATGCTCATTTCCATCTCCTTAGTTTGTCAATATCCGTTCTATAGTTCTTTTGTCTAACTCGTAGCGCTGGCCTGTACAGGTCGCTGGAAAACCCTCTTTGCCGGTCATTCCGAGGAGCCGAAGGCGAGGAGGAATCCCGCAGCGCCTTCAAAACAATCCAGAGCGAGATTCCTTCACTTCGTTCAGGAAAGTCTCTTCGCTTCGCTCAGGATGACAGCGAAGGGCTCGGAATGACAAGGAAGCGGAGGTTTCCGCAGTCTGTCTCAGTCAGCACTTGCTACTCGTTGGAAACGCCAGTTCCTCCACAAAAACATCCTGAAAACAGGGATCGGCGTTGAGCGCCACGTGCTCGATGCGGCGACGCAGGCCGTCGTAGGAGCCGCCCTCGGAATCGCGGCTAAAGAGGGCAAGCTTCGCCCCCAGAAGCGCTGTGTTCCCCGCCGCTTCGACCCGCTCGGGCGGAAAATCAATCAGGCCGATGTGCTGCGCGCTCAAGCGATCGATGTAATTGCCGAAAGCTCCGGCCAGATAGAGGCGGCTAAGCTCCTTTGCGCCCCTCCTCTGCATCAGCAGCTTTATGCCTGCAGCGACCGCCCCTTTGGCGAGTTGAAGCTCGCGAATATCATTCTGCGTAAGGGCGACAGGCTCGGCCAGCATCCAACTGGTTTCGCCGTTCACAAAGCGCCCGGAAGCTCCGATTACTTCAAGCTCCAGACCCGCTGCCACCGCGTCCACCAATCCGCTGCCACACAAGCCGCGGGGCGCACCGTCGCCGATAACGCGGCAATGCAACTGTCTACTCCCCGTCTCCCTGCGGAGGGGATCAAGGGGTGGTGAGAGCGTCACTTGCGAGATGGCCCCAGTCGAGGCGCGCATGCCCATAGAAATCTTTGCGCCTTCAAACGCCGGACCCGCGGCCGTAGACGCGCAGAGCAATCCTTCCTTGTTCCCGATCACGATCTCGCCATTGGTTCCCAAATCGACGAGCCCCACCAGGTCCTCGTGCTCAGAGAGCTTTGTGGCCAGAATGCCGGCCAGCACATCGCTTCCCACAAATCCGCCCAGGCACGGTAGAAAACGCACTTCGGGGTCTCCTCGAAGCTTCCATCCCAGTTCGCTCGAGCGAAATCTCTTCAATCCGCCTTCCGCGGGCTCAAAGGGATAATGCGAGAGCGGCTCGGCGTCGATGCCGCAAAAGAAGTGGTGCATGACGGTGTTTCCCACCACCACGATGTCGACGATTTCCGTGGGGAGCCTTCCCGCCGAAAACAGCAGTTGCTCAATCAGCGCGCCAATCTGCCGGCGAATCAAACCCTCGAGTTGGCGTTGTCCTCCCTCCAATACCGCGAAGTGCAGCCGGCTCATCACGTCGCCGCCGTAACGCGCCTGGGAATTCAGCGCCGTGCTTACCGCCAACACCCTACCGCTTTCCAAGTCGAGCAATTGGGCGACCAGAGTCGTGGTGCCCAAATCCACCGCCACCCCCAGCCCTTGGCGAGGCTCGAAGGCGAAGGGTGTGTCATCGACCAGTATGGCAGCGTCCCATTGCCGCAGCTCAATTTCCAGATCGCCTTCGACGGCACACTGGCAGGCGAGACGCCAGCCCTCCGCGATTTCCCCGGGCGAAAGCCGCTCCTGTTGCGCCCGGTTAACTTCCGCGTGCCCTTTGAGAACCCGGATGCGGCAGCCCCGGCACCTGCCTTGGCCACCACAGGGGAACTCGACCCCTTGCTCGAACAACAGGTCGCGCAGAGAGGTTCCCGCCCCCGCGCTCAGCTCGACCCGCGTGGGCCAAAGAATAATCCGATGGGATGGGCTTGCAGTCAAGCGCTTTCTGTTACCTTCCGCCTTCGTAGGGGCGGCCCTTGTGGCCGCCCTGGGCAACCATCCGCCAATTGGCGTGCCCCTACGCCGCCGTGTGCTCCCGCGCGTAGCGTACCATGGCCAGCAGGTTGGCGGGTGGCGTCCCCCGCGGCACTTCACAGCCCGGCCCGACAATGAATCGGTCTCCAGCCTGCCGATGACAATCCCCTACCGCCTCGTAAACGGATTCGGGCGTTCCCTCTTTCAGATCTCGCACGGGGTCGAGGTTGCCCAGGAGGACCTGCTGTGGTCCCATTATTTCGCGTCCCTCGGACATCGGCGAAAGCCAATCCAGGTCAACCATGGAACATCGCAGCCGGCCCATCCCCTCGAGGATCTTCCGCGTGTTGCCGCAGATGTGCAGCCTGGTCTTAATCCCCTCCGCATGCAGCGCGCCCACCAACATCTGTTCGTAAGGCCAAACAAACTCGTTGTAAAACTTCGGGCCCACCAGGGAAGCCGCGGCGTCTCCGACGCCTATGAGATCCGCTCCCATCTCCACTTGATATCTCGCGAAACCCAATTCCAACTCGACAATAAACTCGAACAGATCGCGCACGAAGGCGGGGTCATCGAAGAAATCCAGCATCAAAGTGTTAATGCCGCGCAGATCAGCGCCTTCCGCACACGGGCCCTCGATCCAACCCTCGACCACTTTATCTTTCCCGGCGCGCTCCTTCAACAGCCTCACGGCCAGCGCCCGGTTGCGAGTTCTTTCCGCCTTCTCGGGATGTGGAACCTCGAGAATGGCCAGTGTTGCCTTGTCCTTCAGCAGCGCGTGTTCCTCATCGACAGCGGGTGGCTGGTCAGGGAAGAATTTCAGCGCGGCGCCCAGAGCCGAAGCCTCACACCCGGGATCCGAAATCACGCTGACATAGTCAAAATCGAATCGCTCCGCCACCGCGACCTGGGCGTCGGCCAGGACGCGATAGTTCGTAGCATAGTCGTAGTACTTCGCGCCAATCTGGTTGGCCGCGTACATCATGGTAATGGGCATGGCAGGAAGAGAATCCACCGGCCGGCCTTCCAGCATGGCAAGTATACGCTCGCGACCGTTCATACGTTTTCCCGGTTCGCGTAGGGGCGGTTCGCGAACCGCCCCTACACCTTAATGGTGATCAACCCGCCGCCGTAGTCAGCCGCCACCTGCTTTCCGGGCGGCACCACCAGGAATTCCTTTTCGTCCCAGACTCCATCCACCAGTCTCTCGAACATGCCGAGGTCTCCCTCGAGTTTCTCGAATTCCCAACCCCGTTCGGCGGCTTCCTCGCGAGCCTGCCGCTCGAAACTCGCATCCGGTCCCATCCCCATGTCAATGTAAGTGAGCTTGTGGTAGTTCTTTCTCAGGTCGCCCAGTTCGCTCCAAAGATACTTGGCGTTGTCTTCGCCGTAGCGCGCCACAAGGTCTTCGTAACTCTGACCGACGCCCAGCACCTTTCCAACCGAAAGCTGGCTGAGTTCCCCGTCCGCTTTGCCACGCTCCATCCAACCGGTGGTCTCGAAATAGACGCCCGGGTGGCTGTTGAAGTATTCGAGATAACGCTCGGAACTTCCGAGGAAGAGCGTGATGCAATCGTGGGCGCGAGGAATCACCAGCGGGTACTTGCCGGCAGTCAACCCCACCACCCCGTTGTTGCAGAGGGCGTAGCCCATCAACACGGCCTCATAGCGCGGGTCGTCCACGCGGTCGAGCGCAGCCTGAAGGCGCGTGCGCATGCCCTCGACGCCGATGTCGTGCAGTCCTTTGGGGAGGAATTCCGCGTCCACCGTATTCGGCGAACGCGCCATGACCGAGCAAAATTCCCGATAAAAAATCTCACAGGTAACCAACTTAAGCCGCATAAAACCGTCCCATGCCGGAAGAACAACCACCCCCGCCCCTCCTTACCAAGGAGGGGAGTCCGCTCGTCTAATTCTCCTCCTCACTGAGGAGGGGCCAGGGGTGGTGACACCCGCATCCCGACTGGCGAAAACCGACTCTCAAAAAGTAATTGCATTCCGTACCGGTAGTCGGTTTATCATACGAGGGTCTGCGCCAAGACAAGCAAGATACCACGCTTAGGTTCTGATTGCAGCAATCTTTGGGCAGGAACATTGGCTCAACTCGAATTAACGCCAGGCTGAGGCACAATATCAGAGCCATATGAACGCTACTAACGCGCGACCGGACTTTTCCGGTGTGTGGGAGCTGAATGTTGAGCGAAGTACACTGCGCGGGTCAGGACCGAGGCGTATCGTGATGGAGATCGAGCATCGGGAACCGCGGCTGGTTCAGCAGATTCACCTCACCAACGCGGACGGTGCGGAAAAGCGGGTCTCTTTCGCTTATGAAACCGGCGCTGAAACAACGAAATCCGTTGGCGGAGCCCCGGCTCGGACGTTGGCGCGCTGGGAAGGGGACGAACTGGTAATCGAATCGAGGATGATGACGCCATGCCGGGAGGTCTATTTCAGAGACCACTGGTCGCTTTCTGATGACGGCCGAACGCTCACCATGGCGTATCGCGACGACGACCTGGCGGGGCAGATCTCGATACTTGAGAAAGGGTCCCCTAGTGAATCCTCTCCTTCGTAGGAGGACAGGTAGGGGGCGGTGGTGCCAAGGTCAACCACCCCTAGCCCCTCCTCATCAAGGAGGGGAGCCGGCCGGGCGGGCGCCGGGCATGACATTGTGTCCTCGCGAGGATTGCTTATAAGTTCCATAAAATCAATTGCTGGCGCGGATTTAAACAACTGTGTATAGTTTTCTGCCCGTGCGTATTCTGCATAAAAGGAATTTAAATCTATGAGCCTCAGTCAACTCGCTCGAAATATCAAAGAGTCTGTGACTTTGAAACTTAACGAGACCGCGGCGCTGCTGCGCGAAAAGGGTGAACCGGTAATTCACCTGGGCGGTGGCGAACCCAAGAGCAAGGCGCCCATCGACGCGGTCATCAACTGCACCTCCATGTTGCATACCGGCGAGATTCGTTACACGCCGCCGGATGGCATCCCGGCGCTCAAGAAGGCCATCATTCGCTACACTGAGGAGCGATACAAGAAAATCGCTACGGCGGATAACGTGATCGTCTCGGGCGGCGCCAAGCAGGCGATCATGGTCCTGCTCCACGCTATCCTCGATCCCAAGGACGAAGTGATCTTCCCGGCGCCTTACTGGGTGAGTTACCCGGAGATGGTAAAAATGGCGGGAGGCTGCCCGGTGGTGATCACGCCCGAAGATGGCAGTTTCCAGCCCGCCATGCGGGAGATCGCTGATACCGTTGGTTCTTATACCAAGGCGATTATTATTAATAGTCCTAATAATCCCTCGGGTGCGATGTTCTCGAAAGATTTCATCGCTGAAATCGTGGAGTTCTGCGAGAAAAAGAGTCTCTACCTGATCATGGACGACATTTACAACCGGCTGGTCTTCGAGGGCAAGAGCGCTCCGGTGTGCTACGACTACGCCGACGCTCCCCTGGAGCAGTCGAAGCTGGTGGTCATCAACGGCGTGTCGAAGATGTATGCCATGACCGGCTTCCGCATCGGCTGGGCCATTGCCAACAAGGAACTGGTGGGAGCGATGGCGACTCTGCAATCGCAGCAGACTTCCGGCCCCTCGGCACCGTCGCAATGGGCCGCCGTGGGAGCCTTGAACGGCGTGCAATCTTCCGTTGAGAACCTGCGCATGACGCTCGAGAACAACCGCAATATAATGATCGACCGCCTGCGGGCCATCGACGGCGTGCAAGTGACCAAGCCGGACGGCACTTTCTATTGCTTCCCGGACTTCAGCGCCTACATGAAAGACTCGCAAAAGCTGGCGAATTTCCTTCTCGAGAAAGTCCGCGTGGTGACGGTTCCGGGCAGGGAATTCGGCTTCGAAGGCCATCTGCGGCTCAGCTATTGCGGCACGATCCGCGACATCACGGAGGGAATCGAGCGCATCCAGTGGGCGCTTGACCCGACCTCCGCAAACGAACTCTACCTTGGCGACCGCAAGCTGGTGAGGGACTGGTTATGAATATCTATCTTGACGTTCAATCTCCTGCAGTTCAAGAAGCCGGCAAGCTGGCCAGCGACTACGGCCTGCAGAATCACGGTCTCACGAACCTGCGCCGCGTGTATTGGAACCTGCCGACTCCGGCGCTCTACGAAGAAAGTGTGTTCCGGTCGGAAGCCCGACTCACTCACCTCGGGCCGCTGGTGGTGAGCACCGGCAAACACACGGCGCGCGCGGCTGCCGATAAGTTTGTGGTCCGCGAGCAGACGACCGAGGACAAAGTCTGGTGGGGGCAGTACAACCGCCCCTCCACGGGCGAGAACTTCAGCGGCCTGCTGTCGCGTTTGCAGGGCTACTTGCAGGGCCGGGACGTCTTCGTGCAGGATTGCTTCGCGGGCGCCGACCCGGAATACAGCCTGCCCATCCGTATCATCACGCAGAAAGCCTGGCACAGCCTCTTCGCGCGCTGCATGTTCCTGAAGATTCGCAACCAGGACCAGTTAAAGAGACACGTCCCGGAATTCACCGTCATCGCCGTGCCCGGCTTTCTCGCCTCGCCCATGATCGACGGCACGCGGACCGAGACGTTCATCGTGCTGAATTTCCGCGAGCGCCTGGCGGTCATCGGCGGCACAAGCTATGCCGGCGAGATTAAAAAGACCATCTTCACAGTCCTCAATTTCATGCTGCCGCTGGACGGCGTGCTCTCCATGCATTGCTCCGCGAACGTCGGCGCGGACGGCGACGTGGCTATCTTCTTCGGCCTCTCCGGCACCGGCAAAACCACGCTTTCGGCTGACCCCAAGCGCCACCTGATCGGCGACGACGAGCACGGTTGGAGCGACAACGGCGTGTTCAATTTCGAAGACGGTTGCTATGCCAAAGTTATCCGCCTGTCGCCGGAAGCCGAGCCGCAGATCTATGCCTGCACGCGCCGCTTCGGCACCATCCTCGAGAATGTCACCTTCGACCCGGTCTCGCGCCGCCTCGACTTGGATGATTATCGTGTGACCGAGAATACCCGCGCCGCTTATCCCCTCGAATACATCGAGAATTATCTGCCCCAGAAACGCGCCGGCCATCCTAAAAACGTCATCTTCCTCACCTGCGACGCTTCCGGCGTGATGCCGCCGATCGCCCGGCTCAGTCCGGACCAGGCCATCTACCACTTCATATCTGGTTACACCAGCAAGATTGCGGGCACTGAAATCGGCCTCGGCACGGAACCCGAGATCACCTTCAGCACCTGCTTCGGCGGGCCGTTCATGGTCCACCAGCCTTATGCTTACGCCGAGTTGCTGAAGAGAAAGGTGCTGAAGCATGGCGCGACTGTCTGGCTGGTGAATACCGGCTGGACCGGCGGGCCCTTCGGCGTCGGGAAACGCATCAGCATCCACCACACCCGGCATCTTCTTAACTCCGCCCTCAACGGAAAACTGGCCAACGTCGAGTATAAGAAAGACCCCGTCTTTGGCTTTGAGGTCCCCACCAGCTGCGAAGGCGTACCCTCGAACATTCTCGATCCTGCCGGCACATGGCCCAGCCGCGACGAGTATTTCAAAAAGTATGACGCCCTCGCCGCGCGCTTCATCGAGAACTTCAAGCTGATGATGGTGGAGGCCCCTGAACACATCCTCGAAGCCGGCCCCAAACGTCTCACCCTCGTCCCGGCGCACTAGCAGCCTGTAGACTTACCGCCCTCTCCCTTGGGGAGAGGGTGTCACGCTCCGGCGCTTTAATCAGCCGGAGCGTGACAGGTGAGGGGTCCCTTCCGGAGATTCCAACAGATCACCTCCCTCCGCACCTGGGGGGGGAGAAGGTGGACCGCAGCCGGAGCTTTCATCAGTCCGTCAGCCGACGGAGCCGGGTGAGGGGGTGGACGCGTGAAAAACACCGCGAGCGGCCAATCGCGTACCGCACCAGCCGCACGCCTTCGTTCTCAAACTCACAATCAAAGTCGAGCCCCAGTTTTTCCATGATTCGAATCGAAGCCGCATTTTCCGGCCTGGCGACGGAGATGATCCGCTCCAGCCGCACCCGTTCAAACGCATCCCGCAGCGAGGTCTGAGCCGCTTCGGTCGCGAGCCCGCGACCCCAATAACGGCGCGCCAGCCACCAACCAATCTCCGGGTCCGGCGCGTCGCGCCAAAACCCCACGCCACAAAAGCCGATCATTTCTCCAGCGGCTTTATCGAGCAGTTTCCATCGGCAGAAACTCCGCTCGGAATACAGTTTGATCTGACGCTCCACGAAATTCCGGATCTGGTCGTCGGTCCATGGTGCGCCACCCGTGATGAATCGCATCACGTCGGCGTCTGTCGCGATCGGACGAAACGCTGTCCAGTCCGCCGATTGCCAGGTATCAAGAATGAGCCGCTCAGTCTCGAGGACCATAGGTTCATTATGCAGACGAACGGCCTCCAATCATAGGTCTTACCCTTTTGCGAATGGTAGTCCTCTCCCAAGGGGAGAGGGTGTCGCGCTCCGGCGCTTCCATCAGTCCGTCAGCTGACGGAGCCGGGTGAGGGGTTAGTTCCAACGCCAATAGGAAAAGCTGCGGATCCCAACGGCCTGGTCCGCCGCTACTTGCTTTTTGTAAATGCGCTATCCGTGAACCGTGCTGTCGAACAATGCCGCTGTGATGTCAGACCCGAAGTTCGAGGTTATACTATGTTTATGTTGCAGTCGGAGCTGCGAGTAAATTCGACTGGACCTTGACATTAGAGGCGGACGGCTGTAGATTTCGGGCAGTTCGAAAACTGAAGACGGAAATTCCAGTCTTAAGAGGCAGAGGAAAGGCTACCTAAAATTGGTAGCACGCTCCGGCACGTTGCGCCACTCGGAAACAGGGCGAGGGCGTTGCTGCTGGCGCGAGAGGAGCGAGGTATGCCCAATCCTGTCGATCAGGAACGAGCCAGAAAGAACAACTCAGAGCGGTTCACGGCGTTGTGGAGTCGCGCCCACAGCAACGCCAACCCTCAGAGCTGGAGCCAATGGTGGTCGGCGGGAATCTCGCGCTTGAGTTCCGCCGGTTCAACGGCCAAGTCCGTGGCAGCTTCCGGCGTTAAGCACGCGGTCCTTCACACCACAGCTAAGTTCATTGTGTTTGGCGTGGGATGGCTTGTCGGAGGGCCTGCCTGGATCGCCGCTATTGTGGCCTGGGGAGTCGGCGATAGTCTGGCCGCGCACCTGGGGGAGAAGGCCATGGACCAGTTGGCCGACTACGGCGGCGGCGTAGCCGAGGACTGGATCAAGTTCTTCGCGGAAGAAGGCACAGGCATGGCCGTGTCGGCGGTGCGCGGCGAGACGCCACCGACACCGACCGAGAAGCAGCAGAAGAATCTCCGTGACAAAACCGACAAAATGTTCGCCACCATCGGCGCGTTGGATCTCCTCATGCGTCAAATGAACGACCTGAAAGACAAGGGTTTGATGTACTGCGATGACGGCAACATCATAGCACGGCTGCAGGTCCGTATCGACGCGGAGATAGTGCGCGCGAAGAAGCAAGTATCCAAGCTTGAGCGGCAGTTAGGATCCCTCAAGAGTTCCATCGAGAGCCGCGAGAACGTCAATAACCTGAATCGTCCAATTGTGGAAGCGGCGGTCAAACAAGTGGTGAAGGCCGGAGCGGCCCCGCATTGGAGCAACACCTATGCCGACACTTTGGCTGCCATGTACCGCTGCAGCAAGCAGCACTGTTTCGGCCCGGGCACCGGCAGTCCGGCTAGCGACACGACCTAGCCGGGCCCTCATGAGGACCCATGACGGGCAGCGCTTCCGGGACTCTTGAACCTTACTGAACTGCAAGATCCCCGATTTTCGAGGCATGCTGACCTACCTCTTAGGCCCCTTCCTTTCCCTGCTGCCGGAAACCTGGCGCGCCAAACTGCCTTGGGCGGAGTCGATTCGTTGGCGGCCCGCGACCTTTATATCCGGAGTCCTGGAGGTCCTCGCTTCACTCTGCGCCCTGGTGGTTTGGTATTCGTATTCCGTCACCCATCACACCCAGGTCCAGCTCGATAGCGCTCTGCGGGGCCATCCGAATATTCACCCCAACGAAATGATGATGGGCTTGTTAGGTTACATTTTTGTCGCGCTCAACGCGGTGACCTGGACCATCTGCTGGTTCTGGTTTGAAGGCGTCGTCCGCGCCCTCGGAGCCGCCTTCACGGAAGAGATTGTGGGAACTCTCCCGCTCTGGATCATCGACAAGTCGTATCGCGTCCTCCGTCAGCGGAGTCAGAGTCGCCACCAGCCGCCCCTCGTGGCTGATGAGGTCACGTGGCTGAGTGACGGTCAGGCGGAGGCTCTCATGATCATGTCCTGCCAGCCAAAGTCCACCTGGCAAAACCGGCGCACCATTCACTTCAAAGGCGAGTTCTTCAAAGTTGAGAAATCGCTCACCGGCACGGGCCCGCGGCCTTACGTCTACCATCTGAAACGATTGCAGCCGGGAGAAATCATTCGCGCCACTGAAAATTACGACCCGCTAGCGGTGCCCCTCGAGCCCCAGCGAGAGGAGAACATCTGGCTTTCGGCCTACCGTGCCCTACGAAAAAGGTGAACTATTGACATTCCTCCTTGTTGAGATACAATGCATCTCAGCGAGGTTCAAAGCTTATGGCGACGACGATGGTACACATCCGCGTGGACGAAAAGGTGAAGAAGAGAGCCGCAAAAACACTGGCCGCAATGGGCATGTCGGTCTCCGACGCAGTGCGTATCTTGCTTGTCCGGGTGGCCGCCGAGAAGGCATTGCCCTTTCGCGTAAGAGTCCCCAATGCCACCACCGTCAAGGCGATGCTAGCAGCGGACCGAGGACAGGGCAAGCGCTTTAAGTCCGACGCCGACCTTTTTACTGACCTGGGTATTTGAACGTGCGAAACCTCATTAGCGGAGCGCGGTTTCGGCGTGACGTTAAGTTGGCCAGGAGGCGCGGGAAGGAGATGTCGAAGTTGCGTGAGTTGATCTCGCTCCTTACGGAAGGCGGTGCTCTTCCGCCTGGGTACAGAGACCACCCTCTCAGAGGCGAATGGAAGCATTACCGCGACTGTCACCTGGAGCCGGATTGGCTGCTCATCTACAAGATAGAGGGGGACGACCTCTACCTGGTCCGCACCGGCACGCACTCGGACTTGTATTAGTTGGCGATATGAAAAACCAGAAATCAACTACAAGCAACTTAGTGCGAATTGACCGCACGACCGATGCCCAGATTGACTATTCGGACATACCACCGCTCAGCAGGTCTTTCTTTACGAAGGCGAGGGTGCCTTGGCCTCCGGCCAAGAAACAACTCAGCATCCGTCTTGACGCGGACGTACTGAATTGGCTCAAGAGTCAAGGCCGCGGTTACCAAACGCGCATCAATCGCATTTTGCGTGCCGCCATGGAAGGCGAACCCGCGCGAAGTTCGCGTCCCACCACTGACTCCTAACGCTTGGCCTAGTCGCCGGCGTGATACCCGCGCGTGTTTGCGTCCCCACACGCCTGAGTCAACGCGATCCAGCAGCAACAGATTGTCCCAGCGCAGTCCGGATCTTCTTCTCCACCGTATCCACGAACGTGGCGACTGACAACCCTTCCTGCCGGAACACCACGCGGCCGCCGCGGTCGAAGATCATCAAGGTGGGGAGCGAGACCACACTCAGGAGCCGGTCCAGTCCCTGAGCGTAGACCACAGGAGTAGTCCAGTGCTCTGCCTTGACGAAGGCCGGCACGTTGGCCCGGTTTTCGTCCACGTTCACGGCCAGGAACACGGCGCCGGGCTCGTTGCGGAACTTCTCAGTGACGCTTTCGAGCAGCCTTCCCTCCAGGCGGCAGGGGCCGCACCAGGTAGCCCAGAACTCCAGCACCAGAATCTTGCCGCGATAATCGGCGAGGGTCAGTGGCGAGCCGTCAGTCCGCTTAAGCACATAGGCAAAGGGATCCCGCACCTCGGTGTTGGGCTGCCCTGAGCCCTGGAATCGTGAGGCGAGCGTTCGCGAGAGTTCGTCATAGCGTGCGAGGATCAAGTCACCCAGGCCTTTCTCGGACCGGTGCAGCGCCAGATAGCAACTGCCCAGCTTGCGCCGCACTTCCTCGCGCTCGGCCGGGTCGAGGCCGGGGCCAGGAAAAGCAAACGCTGTAGCGTACTCATCGACAGCCCGATTAACGTCATTCCTCTTTACGGCCAGGTCGCCCAAGCGCTCGGCAAGCTGCTCGGAGGGGTAGACGGCATAGCTTTTTTCGTAATCCGCCTCGGCCTTGTCCAGGTTCCCGGCCTCGGCGTAAAGCTTTCCTCGCAGCAGGCTGGCCTGAGCCAGCGCGATAGCAATCGGGTCGGCGATCCTCGCTGTTTGCGGCGCGGTGCGGGCAGCTTCCTGGTATACCCCTTCCGCGTGATCGACAAGCCGCGTGGCATATTCAAGCGCTTTGGCACGGCTCGAGGTGTCTCCCTGACGGCCCAGCATGTCCACTAAAGAAGAGACCAGCGCCGGATCGTCCGGCTTCAGCGCCGACAGCTTTTCGCCGTATTCGATAGCGGTTTGAAGGTCGTTGGCGCGCACGGCGGACTGGTAGATGACCTCGATGACCTGCTGGCGCCGCGCACTGGCCGGAAAGCGCTCGAGAAAACCCTCCAGGTTTTTGATCAGCAGTTGCGGATTGTCCTCGGCCGATCGGACCGCATCCTGAAGCGCCTGAGTTTCCTTCACTTCCTGCGAGGGCTGAGATTGCGGCGGCGCAGGAGCTTGGATTGCCTGTATTGAAAATGGGCTGAGCAGCAACAGGAGAACACAGTGACCAGCAGCGAGTGCTGAGTGACGAGTCAACGGGCTCCTGGTGTGAGATCGCGCCACTGGACGCTCGCGGCTCCCGACAGCACTGTGATCGACGCGTTCCTTCCTCATCTTGCTAAATCTAAAGAGAAGCGGAAGACGGGTCAAGGCAAAACGTATTCCTGGGGAGCGCTACCCGGGTGTTAACCCAGCCGTTAACAGGCCTGGGAGGTGCTGTCCTAATTTGGTCGTAGCGCCGCCATCTTGGCGGCTCCATTGCCGGCTGGAAGCCGGCGCTACGGGCCAAATTAGGACACTACCGCCTGGGACGCCGGGTTGCCGCGGCCTTTGCGCTACGCTATACTTAAACCTCGGGGCATTGAACTATCGTTGAGTACGCAAATGGGCGGCTTGGCCCGCGAGGGAGATTTCGCGGGGTCTTGTACGTGCGCCTGGCTCTTCGAGCCATCTCCGCCGCTACAATATTCGCCGGGGCAAATCGTCACCACTTATGGCGGGGTAAATCCGCCGCCACGAGAATGAGGACACCATGAGAGTGGCGCGTTTTTTCATTTTTCTTCTGGTGATTTTCGTCATCTCAGCGCTGGTCTACGCCTTCACAACGCCGAGTTCGAAAGACATCCAGTTCACCGGCATCATTATGGGCAACGACTACATCGCCAGTCCACTGGTGCAGGGGCGCCTCGAGCATTTGCTGGTGCAGGAAGGGACTTTCGTGAAGAAGGGCCAGTTGATCGCCGAAATCGATCCCAAGGACCTTCAGGCGGCGCGCGACTCTGCGGCCGCCAATATCCGCACCTTTCGAGCGCGCCTCGAGCAGTCCCGTGAGACTCGCGCCATGGATGACCAGCAAACTTCCGCTGCCGTCGCACAGGCGGAAGCCGCGGTAACGGCGGCTCGCGCCCAACTCGAGCAAGCCAAGACAACGCTGGCTTTGAACGAAATCACCTACAAGCGGGACGAGGGGCTTTTCAAGGAAGCTGTCCTCACCGCGCAGGAGCGCGACACCGCCGAACAGAATTACCTTGGCTCCCAAGCCAACGTGAAAGCGCTCACAGACCAGGTGCGGGTGGCCGAGGGTCAATTGGCGGTTGCCGAAGCAAACCGCAAAGAGGTGGAGGTTCAGCAGGACGATATTGTTGCCACGCGCGCGCAGATAGCACAAGCCGTCGCACAGGAAAACCAGGCGCAAACGCAGCTCGAATACACCAAGGTTTACGCCCCGACCGACGGCGTGGTGTCGGTGCGTGTGGCGCGCCAGGGTGAAACCGTGCAGGCCGGCGGACCCATTGTGACGGTGCTGGATATCGACCACCTCTGGGTGCAGGCCGACGTGGAGGAAACGTACGTCGACAGGATTACCTTTGGCCAAAAGCTGCGAGTGCGCCTGCCTTCCGGAAATATTCTCGAGGGGACCGTTTTCTATAAAGGCGCGGAGTCGGACTTCGCCACGCAACGCGACGTCAGCCGCACGAAACGGGACATCGTGACCTTTGAAATCAAAGTATCGATTCCCAACGAGGAACGTCGCCTTTTTGCCGGCATGACGGCGTATGTGCTCCTGCCACGGCCGGCGAGCGAACGCCGCTGGCTGCATTTTTAGACCACGCCAGGGGACGGCAAGCCGACCCCCTACAGGCTGTAGGGGTAGGGCTTGCCCTACCCGCCGGATGGCAAACAAGGGCGTATGAATGCGATTGAAGTGCAAGGATTGACCAAGCGATTCGGCGAGTTTGTGGCGGTTGACCACGTGAGCTTCGAGGTGCCGCAAGGGGAAGTCTTCGGACTGCTGGGCCCCAATGGTGCGGGCAAGACCACGCTCATCCGCATGATCACCACGCTCACGCCGCCGAGTGAAGGCGTGGCGCGAGTTGCCGGACACGACGTGCGCAAGGATCCCGAAGGCGTGCGGAACTCGATTGGCGTGATTCCGCAGGCGCTCACCTCCGATCCCGAACTGACCGCCGAGGAAAATCTCAAAATCCACGCCAAGATTTACGGCGTCCCTGCCGAGGAGCGCGAGACGCTGATCCGCGAACTCCTTGAAGCTGTCGACCTGGCGCAGTTTTCAAAAGCCCTCGTGGGCACGTTCTCAGGCGGCATGCGCCGCCGGCTCGAGATCGCGCGTGGATTGGTACACTCACCCAAGATTCTCTTTCTGGACGAGCCGACGACCGGGTTGGATCCCGTCTCACGCACGAATGTTTGGGAGATGATCGAAAAACTCCAGAAGCAGTCCGGATTGACGATCCTGCTCACCACGCACTACATGGACGAGGCGGACAAGCTGTGCGAAAGAATCGCCATCGTCGACCACGGGAAACTGGTGGCGCTCGATTCGCCTACGCGGCTGAAAGACAGCATCCCAGCTCACGAGGTGATCGAGGCGGAATTTGGCGGAGCGCCGGCCGACTGGCACGATGCGCTGGCAGCGCTCCCGCTGGTTTTAAACGTCAGCGAGCACGAAGGCGTTACGCGCATCACCTCCCAGGACGGAGCGGAGACGCTGGGCGCGATTATGGAACTGGCTCGCCGACGGGGCGTCAAGGCCCACCGGGTCACCGTGCACAGCACGACCCTCGACGACGTTTTCTTGCATTTCACGGGCCGGCAGCTTCGCGACGAGCTGGGCGCCAAGCGGCTGGACATCAGCCATCTGTACAAATGATTCGCGCCCTGCAAGGGCGCAAGATAGTAGCCGGGGGCAACGCCCCATAAGCGTTTACTTAAGGCGCCGGGACTTCGAAAGCCGCGGAGCGGCGCCAGAAAGTAGCCCACGGCGTGAGCCGTGGGACGGAACGTGGCGTTAATATTCACAGCCCCG
>JBEKLY010000048.1:0-34180 GCA_050010015.1 Terriglobia bacterium | reverse complement strand
TTCTTGCGGGTCCGGCGAGGATGACGGTCCAACTCGCGGAAGTATTCATCAAGCGTTATGTAATCTCCCCGGCGGTAAGCGGCTTCACCGCGACGAATGGCGCGCAACTCGGCCGGCGTGGGCTTTTCTTGAGGCAACACGCGAATTGAAATGTAGGTGCGAAGCGCTTCGCGGAAAAGTTCTGAGCGCGTCCGATGCTCAGCCCTCATTACTTTTTCGGCTTGCTCCGCCATCTCGGGTGGCAGCGAAATTGTAAAAGTCTGGCGAGTTCTCATAGAAAATAGGGTGTCACCGGGTAACACCTTCTCTTACACGATACCAGAGAAACAGATCTTGTCAATTAGCTCGTACCTGAATATTGAGCATGGAGGAATTTTCGTCCAGCTTCAGCCTCATGAAGTGGATGGCACCTTCCAGAGGTTTTCCCGTGAGAGCTCGGCTGCATAGGCCAGTGCTCCCCGGATGTCCTCCCTGCTCAATTGCGGATAATGGTCGACAATCTCCTCGGGAGTCAGACCCTCAGCGAGCCCGTCAAGGATTATGGCGATGTAAATCCGGGTCCCGCGAATACAGGGCTGTCCCCGCAGACATCTGGATCCATCACCACTCTGCACAGAAGCTGTTGTTCCGCCATGCCCTTCTCCTATCTCATTGTCATTATATCCTATGAGCCTACGTCACAAACAGGCGTTGCAAAGCCCGTGTTACTGCTGTTATGCTGCAACTCGTTCAGGGTCTGATTCTCATGCCCCAACAGCGCTGGCTGCACATCATCCCCGTTGCCTTCGCGATGTACACGATCGCGTTCATCGACCGCACGAATATTTCACTGGCGTTGCCCTCGATGAGCAAAGCTCTTCACATGTCGCCTCCCGAAGCGGGAGCGTCTGCGGGCGTTTTTTTCTGGGGCTATCTGCTCTTGCAGATCCCGGGCGGATACCTGGCGCAGCGCTGGAGCGCCAAGCGCTTCGTGACCATCCTGCTGGTCCTCTGGGGAGCCTGCTCCGTAGGTTGCGGGTTCGTGCACACCTGGCGCGAGTTCTGGGCAATGCGGTTTCTTCTGGGAGTGGCCGAGGGCGGCGTTTGGCCGGCCACCCTGATCCTGCTGGCGCATTGGTTTCCACGCGCCGAAAGGGCTCGCGCCAATGCCTATTGGATGCTCTGCCTTCCCGTAGCCGTGGTCGCGTCGTCGCCCCTTTCCGGGTGGATACTCGGACGCTGGGACTGGCGCGTGCTCCTCATTTCGGAGGGCCTCTTCCCCTTGATGTGGCTGGTGATCTGGTGGTGCTTTATTGACGATCATCCACGCGAGGCCCGCTGGATTTCCGCCCAGGAACTTCAGTACCTCGAAACCACGCTGGAACGCGAGGCCTCAGATCTCGAGCCCGTCACTCCCGAACCCATTCATCGCTCTCTTCTCCGCCCCGCCCTTCTGCTGATGGTGGCGTACTATTTCTTGCAGAACTGCGGCAACTACGGCTATCTATTCTGGCTGCCGAGCGCTATGCAAAAAGCTCAAAAACTAAGCAGCGCCGAGGTGGGACTTCTTTTCACGCTCCCTTATCTGATGACCGCGGTCGGGATGATCGTTATATCCCGCCATTCGGATAAGACAGGGGAGAGGCGCCGGCATGTGGCTCTGGCAATAGCATGGGGCGGCTTTTTCATGCTGGTGAGCGTTCTATTGAGCCGCTATTCGCCTGCCCTCTCTTTCCTCGCTATCTCTCTGGTTGGCGCGGGGTCCTACGGTGCGCTGGGACCTTTTTGGGCGATTCCGACAGAGACGCTGCCCCGGACCGCTTCGGGCTCCGCCATGGGCATAGTGAATGCGCTCGGAAACCTCGGCGGGTACTTCGGCCCCTTGGCTGTCGGGTATATCAACCAACATACTGGGAATTTTAGATACGCCTTCGGCATGCTCAGTGCGGCGTACTTCTTGGGTTCCGGCCTCATCCTCTTCCTGCGCCCCCGCGCGCAACGTCCCGACTAACCAACATGCAACAACCACCCCCTACCCCTCCTTACCAAGGAGGGGAGTCCAATTCCCCTCCTCGCTGAGGAGGGGCGAGGGGTGGTGAGTCTATGGCGTTTGAGACAAGTGCGTAGCGACCACCTAGAACACGGCCACGGCCCGAATGGGCGAGCCGGAGCCGGCGCAGATCTTAAGTGGAAAAGCCAGAAAGAGGAAGAAATCGGGCAGTTCTCCCAAGTTGGTAAGGTTCTCAATAATCAGCAGGTTTTTCTCGAGCACCACGGGGTGGATGGGTTTGGTGCGCAACGCTTCCGGCGGGTCCGGGGAGAGCGTATCGACGCCGAGGGCCGCCACAGTTTTGGAGATAAGGTATTCCGCGGCTTCCATTCCGACGCCCGGCCAGTTCTCAACGTAGCGCTGATCGTTGGGACGAAGTGCCCAGCGCGCCGACCAGCCAAAATCGAAGAGCACGATGTCGCCCTGCGCGATCGCGCCGTGCCGGGATTCCCAGTCTTCGATCTGCCGGCGCGAGACGTAATCGGACTCCTTCGAGGAGCGGCAATCAATGTGAACGCCCCGCCCGATCAAGCGGGCCACGGGAATCTGGTCGATGGTGACGTGTGCGTGTGGCTTGGCATCGCTGATGAAGTGCGCCGGCGCATCCACATGCGTACCGTTGTGCTCATGCATTACCAGTTGATAACTCAGCGAGCGGCCGCCATGCCAGTAAGAGCCCCAGAGGTTGTGAAAAAACATGGAGTGCGTGGGGAAGTGCGGCATGTGCTCTTCGAGGGTTTGGCTGAGGTCGACGACGCGGGCATTGCGAAACGTCGCCAGCAGATTGGCTAAATCCATGCAGTTTTCCTCATCAGCGGTCCGCCATGAAGATCAGGTACCGCTTCAAGGCACTCCCAATTCTTCAAGGACGCTTAAGATTCTGCGGAGAGCTTGATAGAGCACGGAGCTCACGGCCTTTGGCAGCTTGTTTAAGACAGAAATCAGATAAGTCCAGCGCCCTGCGGAAGCGTTCGGCGGGCGAAAGCTGGGCGAGGGCCAGTTGTTGTTCCCGCCGAAGTTGTTCCCTGAGGGCCGAGGTTTTGTGCGGACGCCATTTTCTCATGAGGTCAAACCTGCACTGAAGACTCCGAACGTGTCAACGATTAGCAACTGTGTCGTCCTCCCGTTCGCCAGGGATGGCAGCCGTTCGGCTTTCTCACGCTACCTATGCTGCGGGACGATCCAGTTTCACTCCCCGGTGGCGAAATAGCCCGGTTTCCACCGGCAGGTGACACCTTTGCGCGTCAGCAGGACGCGAATGCTTCGATAAGTACCGTCGAGGACGTCATTAGTGGGGGTATATCCCAAATCGTATTGTGCTCCCAACTCGTGGTAGATGGCTTCCATCGCGTCGGCAATGTGCACCAGCCGTTGCGCGGAAAACGTACCGGTCTCCGCGCCTAGTCCCTTGTTCTGCGATGTCTCTCCGATCTGTCCGTGGGATAAGTAGCCGGTTGCCAAGTCGGTGCCGGGGGCCTCGCGGAGGGGGAAAAACGCTCCACCGCCCGTGCCCTCCGCAAAACCTGCCAGGACATCGTCTCCGGGATTTGTGAAGCCATAATTCGCATTGCCGATGGTATAGATCATGGTTTCGGCCTTGTGCGCCATGGAAATTGCTTCATCCAGCGAATGTTGGCTCTGCACGTCCATGCCATCACTGATCAGCACCAGGATCCGCCGCGTGCGTTCAGGGTCGCCTGCGTGCATCATCTTATCCTTGCAGGAATTATAGATGGCATCATACAAAGCCTTTCCGCCGCCTGCCTTCAGATCCTGGATCTTCTCGCTGAGGGCTTCAGGGTCGGTCGAGAAATCCTGAATCAGAGAGCTGGAAGTATCGAAGGTTTGCAGAAAAATCTGGTTCCTGACGTTCCTCCCCTCCAACATCTGATAGACGAAATCCGTCGCCGCGTTCTTTTCGAACTCGAGTTGCCGTCGCGCGCTGTTACTGGTGTCCAGGATCAGGCCAATCCGAAGAGGTAGGTGGGACTCCTGACTGAAGTAGCGGATGGCCTGAGGCCGGCCGTCTTCATAGATCTGGAAATCGCTTTGCGTCAAGTCAATGATTGGGAGGCCGCGCTTGCCGACGACAGTCACCGGAACATCCACCACCTGTACCCGCACCTTAATCTTGTCTTTGGTTGTCGGCGGTGCAGTCTCGCCCGGCCGAGTGGAGGGCTGTTGAGGCGGGTTGTTGGCGCCGGACGACGGCGAACCCGACGACGTATTCTGCGCCCGAAGGAGGAAGCCCGGCGCCGCGCACACGCCAACCAGCACCGTCAGTGCCGCCAATTTACCGAGTGCGCATTTGAGGTTCACTCGCCGCGCTGGGCTTTTGTTCGTCCGTCCTGGATCGAGGAGACTCATACATCCCGTCCTTACACTACTTCTGGATCGGCAGTCCTCAGCCTGCCACTGGATATTCTACCTCAAACGTGCGTTGTGGTGTACCGCGACGGCTCGGGCGCCGTTGAGATGGCCCGAAAAAGCCGAGTTCTAGGGGCGAACCCTGTGGCGGTCCTGGAGCAACCACAACGATTGACCGTGCGACGCTTCGCTAAGGCTTTTCGCTTGAATGACGCGCAGTGGGAGGCTTTCGAAACGGAATTGAGCGACAGGAATCTAATAAAGCGTACTTATCGGCTTCAAAACAGGAGGGAGAATGGAAGCAATCTTAGAGGATGTACTGGATATTACTCCCGCCCCGTACGGTGGGGTTGTATCGACAGCCGTGCCGGGGCCTGACGATGAACTTCTCGACGCGTACTCGCGCGCCGTGATCGGCGCCGCGGAAAAGGTCAGCGGCTCAGTTCTCAACCTCGAAGTTCATCAGATATCCGAGAGAGAACAGGCCACGGACCCACGCGCCCCACGCCAGGCTCTCGGGCATGGGTCGGGATTCATCTTCACGCCCGACGGATTTATCATCACCAACAGCCACGTGGTGCACAACGCGAGCAAGATCGAGGCAACGCTCACTGACGGCCGGCGCTTTCAGGCTGACCTGGTGGGCGACGACCCGGAGACGGATTTGGCAGTGGTAAGAATCGAGGCCGCAAACCTCGTGCCCGCCTTACTGGGCGATTCCCAGGCGCTGCGCGTGGGACAATTGGTAATCGCCATAGGAAATCCCTACGGATTTCAATGCACGGTGACGGCAGGAGTGGTCAGCGCACTGGGCCGCTCGCTCCGCTCCCGGACGGGCCGGCTGATCAGCAACGTGATTCAAACCGACGCCGCACTGAATCCTGGAAACTCCGGTGGCCCGCTGGTGACTTCGCAGGGACAGGTGGTAGGCGTCAACACGGCCATTATCCTGCCAGCGCAGGGTATCTGTTTCGCCATAGCCGCCAATACCGCGAAATTTGTTGCGGCCCGCCTGATCCGGGATGGGAAAATACGCCGCAGCTTCATCGGCGTGGCGGGGCAGGATGTTCCGCTTCAGCGCCGGTTGGTGCGGCTGAACGGCCTCGATGTCGCAAGCGGCGTGCTGGTGGTTTCAGTGGAAGCCCAGAGCCCTGCGGAAATGGCGGGACTGCGCGAAGGGGACGTGATCGTGGGCTATGACGATCACCCTGTCGCGGGAATTGACGCGCTGCACCAATTGTTGACCGACGAAAGAGTGGGTGTCGTAGCTCAGGTGACGGTTCTCCGCCACGGCGAGAAACGAATCATCTCCGTAGTACCACAAGAAAGCAGAAGACAATAGGCTGCGGTAGGGCGTACGCTTGTCCGAATCGCGCTGGAGCGGCTGGGTTGCGTGTGTGACTTTGTCCTCTGCTGTGCCGAAAGGCTCCGAGGCTGTGAAGAAATTTTGAATGTGTCATCCTGAGCGGAGCGAAGGATCTCTGCAGTTTCCCGTACTAGAACGATTTACATACAATTGCAGGGATCCTTCGCTCCGCTCAGGATGACACATTCCGAGTTCGCTCACACCTCCTCCGCGTTTCCGCACAGCACGTGGGAGCCGCCCACTCGGCGAGATAGGCCACTTCTACAACGCAGGAGGAGGGAGTATGAAGGTCGGATTCATCGGATTAGGAAACATGGGGCTCCCGATCGCGCGGAATCTGCTCCGGGCCGGTCACCAATTGACCGTCTACAACAGAACGCGAAGCAAAGCTGAGGCCCTCGCATCCGCCGGGGCTCAGTTGGCGAACTCGCTCGGCGAAGCGTGCCAATCGGGAATGGTCATGACCATGCTGGCGGACGACCGGGCCCTCGAGGAGGTGGCGCTAGGAGACGGCGGTATCGTCGACGCTCTCGCCGAGGGAGGAATTCACCTCTCCCTCAGCACCATCGGCACCGCACTCTCGCGCAGACTTGCCGAGGAGCACACTCGTCGCGGCCAGATTTTTGTCGCTTCACCGGTTTTCGGACGGCCGGACGCAGCCGCTGCAGCGCGGCTCGTAGTAGTAGCCGCGGGTCCCCTTGACGCGATAGAACGCGTGCGCCCGCTTCTCGCGGCCGTCTCAAGGAAAGTTTTCGTGATTGGGAGCGAGCAGTACGCGGCTAATGCCTTCAAACTGGCGGGGAATTTCCTGATTGCCTCCGTTCTCGAATCCCTTTCGGAAGCTTTCGCGCTGGCCCGCAAATCCGGCGTCGAGCCCGCGCAATTCCTCGAGGTCCTCAACGGCTCGCTTTTCCAATCTCCCGTTTACGAGATTTACGGCAAAATCATCGTTGAAGGCAAGTTCTCGCCCCCAGGCTTTGCGCTCCGCCTGGGCCTGAAGGATCTGCGGTTGGTGCTTTCCGCCGCCGAAGAAGCCGCGGTGCCCATGCCCGTCGCCAGCGCGATTCGCGACCATTACGTGAGCGCTGTGGCCCGAGGGTGGGGAGACTTGGACTGGGCGGCCCTTGCTAAAGTGGTGGCGGAGGATGCGGGGCTGCACGCGTTGTAGCGGCGGTCCTACGGTAGCGCCGACCTCTACTGAGGATTGCAGAATTATGTGAAATCACCCCCTCGCCCCCTTGGGGGAGGGGGTGTCCGTCAGCCGACGGACAGGTGAGGGGGTTGGTCCGTCGCGAGATTATGTAACCCTCAGTAGTCGTCATTCGAGGTGCTGCCCTGAAGGTCAGCGCTACGAGGAGGAAGAGCATATGAAGGCCATTCGCGTTCATGAATTCGGCGGGCCGGAAGTGATGAAACTCGAGGAGGTGCCGGACCTCACTGCCGGCCCCGGCCAAGTGGTGGTGAGTGTGAAGGCGGCAGGTGTGAACCCGGCGGATGCTTACATCCGCACAGGCGGTTATGCGGTCAAGCCCTCGCTGCCCTATACGCCCGGCATGGATGCCGCGGGGACGGTGTTGGCGGTCGGTGAAGGCGTGGAAAACGTCCAGTTGGGTGAGCGTGTCTACGTGGGTGGAACCCTGCGCGGCGCCTATGCCGGGCAGACGCTCTGTGAGGCCTCGCAAGTTCACCCTTTGCCCGCGCCGGTCAGCTTTGCACAGGGGGCTGGCGTTAACGTTCCCTACGCAACAGCCTACCGCGCCCTTTACCAGCGCGCGCAGGGAAAGCCGGGAGAGACCGTGCTGGTCCATGGCGCCAGTGGTGGCGTGGGCATTGCCGCGGTACAGATGGCGCGAGCGAGCGGGCTCACCGTGATCGGGACGGCGGGCACGGAGAAAGGACGAAAGCTGGCGCTCGACGAGGGCGCGCACCACGTGTTGGATCACCGCCGGCCGGGCTACGAAGAGGAAATCATTGCGTTGACGAAGGGCCGCGGCGTTGACGTCATTCTTGAAATGCTCGCAAACGTGAATTTGGCGAAAGACCTAACCTTGCTCGCTCTACGCGGGCGCGTGGTGGTGATCGGCAATCGCGGCAGTATTGAAATCAATCCTCGCGCCACCATGCAACGCGACCTGAGCATCCAGGGATTCACGTTGTTCAATGCTACAAAGGATGATTTGATCGGAATTCACGCGGCGCTCGTCGCGGGTTTGGAGAATGGAACGCTCAACCCCATCGTCGGCCGCGAGATGCCGCTCGCCGACGCGCCGCTCGCCCATCAGGCGGTGATGGAACCCGGCGCTTACGGGAAGATCGTCCTGATTCCCTAGCAGGCTGCGGAACAATTTCTCGCGGCGTTGTCATTCCGAGCCCTTCGCTGTCGTCCTGAGCCCTGCGCTTGTCATTCTGAGCGGGGCGAAGAATCTCGCTCTGCCGCTCAGGGTAAACTCCGCGAAGAGCCTGTCGTGAACGAAGTGAAGGAATCTCGCTCTGGGTGCTCAGGGTAAACTCCGCGAGGGATCTCGCTCTGAAAACAAAGGCACTGCGAGATTCCTCGCCGCCTGCGGCTCCTCGGAATGCCACGCCAAACGGGACTTTCCGCGGCCTGCTGGAGCACGAAACCGCATTCGCCCACGCGTGCTATGCTATTCTATTAGGGTCGATTGAGGGGCAGTCCACGCAAACTTTCAAAATTCTTCCAAAGGAGCACACCACCATGGCCGTTCGAACGTCCGAAGCTGAATGGAGAGGCAATTTGAGGGAAGGACAGGGCACGATGAAGCTGGGCAGCGGCGCTTATGAGGGCAGCTACTCTTTCGCCTCGAGATTCGAATCTGGAAAAGGGACAAATCCCGAGGAATTGATTGCGGCCGCGCATGCCGGGTGCTACTCGATGGCTCTCTCCGCAGGATTGTCGAAAGCCGGCTTCACCCCTACGCGCGTTCACACCACCGCCAAGGTGCACCTTGAACCGGTCGAGGGCGGATTTGGCATCACCAAGATCGAATTGCACACCGAAGCCCAAATTCCAGGAATTAACAATGACACCTTCCAGCAGCAGGCGGAGGGCGCAAAAAAAGGCTGTCCGGTTTCTAAAGCCCTCGCCGGAACGCAGATCACGTTGGATGCGAAGCTAGTCTGACGGCTGGGAAGGAGTCAGTAGTGAAGTGTGAAGGGTAAAGGTTAAAGGGTAAAGGGCAGGCGCAACCCTCACAGTCTGATCCTTATTGAGCGCAGTCACTTGAATGTCGTGCGTTCTCCTTTATCCTTCAGCCTTTACCCTTTAACTTTCGTACTGGCTCTTGCTCGTCACTTGTCACTCGCCACTGTTCTTGCGCGCTGTTTCCCCGATGGAATAAAATCACGGCGGGGGTTCATGTGCACAGCCACGGTCATGGCCACAGCCACGCTCACGGGCACAGTCACAGCCACTTTCAGCGGCCGGATTGGGTCGTCAAGGGCGCGCTGCTGATTACGCTGATTCTGGTGGTGATTGAGTTCGTCACTGGCCATATGTCGCACAGCCTCGCCCTGGTCAGTGACGGCTGGCACAACCTGACGGACCTTCCCTCGCTGGTGCTTGCCTGGATCGCCATCTATTTTGAGCGCAAGCCTCCCAATCATCAAAAAACTTATGGCTACCAGCGCGCCGGCGTACTTACCGCCTTTGTAAACTCGCTGCTACTGGTGGCCGTAGCTATCTTCATCTGCTATGAGGGTTACGAGCGGATTCTGAATCCGGAGCCGATCGCCACAAACGCCATGTTGGTGGTCGGGGTCGTGGCCTTGGTCATTAACGGAAGCATATCATTGTCGCTGGCGCCGGGCCGCAGCGATTTGAACCTGCGCGCAGTTTTCATTCACAACCTGGGCGACGCGCTTTCCAATATTGCCCTCATCGTGGGGGCCTGGCTGATCCATAGAACGGGTCAAACGCTGATTGATCCTATCATCGCCTTCCTGATTTCGGGTATGATCGTGTGGACAGCGCTGGGCGTCATTACGGAATCGACGAACATCTTGCTGGAGAGCCTTCCCAGAGGAATGGATCTGGAGCGGGTCGCGAAGGCCATGCTGGAAGTTCCGGGCGTTCGCGAAGTTCACGATATTCATATCTGGAGCCTGGGCGCTGAGTCTCACGCACTTTCCTGCCACATCCAAACCCTCGACATGCCGACCTCTGAGACTGAAAGAATCTGCCAGCGATTGCGCGAGGTTTTAGCCAGCGGATTCGGCATCACCCATTCCACAATCCAATTCGAACACACCCACGCGCCCGGCGACTTCCATCGCTACATGCCGGAACCCGCCCCAGGAAGCGAACAGAGGTGAGGCAGTTGCCCATCTGCCGATCTGCCTACTGCTTACTGATCTTCTCCTGTCCGTCGAGGTAGGGCCGCAGGGCATTTGGAATGATTACCGAGCCATCGGCTTGCTGGTAGTTCTCGATGATCGCCACCCAGGTTCTTCCGACGGCCAAGCCGCTTCCGTTCAAGGTGTGAAGCAACTCCGTCTTACCGGATTTGCCGCGGCGAAAGCGCAGGATGGCGCGGCGAGCCTGAAAAGCCTCGAAGTTTGAGCAGGAGGAAATCTCTTTATATTCGCCGGCGGCGGGAAGCCACACTTCCAGGTCATAGGTCTTGGCTGAACTGAAGCCCAGGTCAGCCGTGCAGAGTGCTACCACCCGATACGGAAGCTCCAGGCGCTGCAATACGGTTTCCGCGTTGCGCGTGAGTGACTCGAGCTCGTCGTAAGAGTTCTCCGGAAGGGTGAACTTCACCAGCTCGACTTTCTGGAACTGATGCTGGCGGATAATACCTCGTGTGTCCCTGCCGTAAGAACCGGCTTCGCTGCGGAAACAGGCTGTCCACGCGCAGTGCTTTACGGGCAGCTTTTCGGCTTCCAGGACTTCTCCATCGTAGAGGTTTGTGACCGGAACTTCGGCGGTGGGAATCAGCCAATAATCGGTTCCTTCGAGCTTGAAGAGGTCCTCCTTGAACTTAGGCAACTGGCCGGTGCCGAAGAGGCTTGCAGAGTTCACGATGAAGGGAGGAAGAATCTCGGTATAACCGTGCTCTTTCGTGTGGAGATCGAGCATGAAGTTGGCGAGGGCCCGCTCCAGGCGCGCCCCCATGCCGCTGTAAACCGCGAAGCGCGCCCCGGCGATCTTTCTTGCGCGCTCGAAATCCAGGATGCCCAGGGCCGGGCCAAGGTCCCAATGCGCCTTCGGTTCAAAGTCGAATTGGCGAGGCGTGCCCCAACGCCGGACCTCCTGGTTCTCCTCTGAGCCCCGGCCAACAGGAACGCTCGTGTGAGGCAGGTTGGGGATGGTGCGCAGGAGCTCTTGCAATTGCTCGTCGTATTGCTTGGCTTTTTCGTCCAGCTCCTGAATTTCCGTGCCCACCTGCTTCATTTCGGCGATCAGGGCAGAGGCGTCCTGCTTGGCCTTTTTCAACCTGGCGATTTCGTCGGATACCTTGTTGCGGCGCGCCTTGCGCGTTTCCGCCTCCACAAGGAATTTGCGCCTCTCGCGGTCAATAGATTCGAAACCGCCGAGCTCCTCCCCCAACCCGCGCTCGCGCATTTTTTGCTTAACCAGTTCCAGATTGTCACGGACGAAGCTCAGATCGAGCATGGCGACTCCTTGTGGCTTCCGGCAAACACTCGCGACGATCACGGAAAAGTGTTGCCGATGTCATGCTGAGCGAAGCGAAGCATCCCGGCAGTTGGTTTTTGTTCCACCTGCTGTCGAGCAAACTGCAGAGATGCTTCGCTCAGCATGACAAGCTTGTGGTTATGCTCCGCTACTCAGCGGCCAAGCCGTCAATTTAAACCAGGCACACGAGTGTGTCAAACCTCCTTTTGACAATCCCGCATCGCAGGGCTAGGCTTGATCGAGACAGGGGAGGTCCCAATGCGCGCGCTGGTGATCAGTCTTGCAGTGCTCAGTGTGGCCGGTTCGGCGGCTTGCCACAAGCTCAGCGGAATTGATTCGAAAGCGGCAGTTCAGCAGGCAATCGAGGAGCACCTGAAACAGCAGCCCAACGTTTTCTTCCAGAACATGTCGGTGGAGCTGGGCGACGTGACTTTCAGCGGAGACACTGCGATCGCGCAAGTGAAATTCCGGAGCAAACAGGCTCCCAGTATGGCCGTGGGCATCGTCTATCGGATGCGCAAAACCGGCGAGAAGTGGCGGGTTGAATCCACTGCGACGGCGAGCATGCCCGGCACAGCTCCGCACGGAAGCACCGCCGCGCCCATGTCTTCTCCCTCTGCAAACCCTGGCGTCGGTCCGCAACCCAGCCACTGAGCGAGCGTAAAAAATCGCGCTGTTATGCTGAGCGAAGCGAAGCATCTGCATTTATCTCCTTGAAAAGAACAAATGCAGATTCCTCGCTCCGCTCGGAATGACAGGGCTTGGTAATTTCGTTACTGCTTTTGAAGAGCAGGGCTGCTCGCATTTTTGCGCCCGCGTGTTGCTATAGCGTGGCCAACAAGCAAGCCAGCAAAGCAGCCCGGCGGGGTAATTCGGGGATGAGAATATGCTCGTGGCGGGCGTGGGCTCCGTCGCCGACCCCGCCCAGGCCGTCGAGAGTCGGGACGCCCAGCGCGGCCGTAAAATTGCCGTCCGAACCGCCGCCGGTGGAGGCTTCGGCGAGGTCCATACCCAGTGCCCTTCCCAATGCATGCGCTTTGCGAAAGAGCGCGACGGTCATTTCCCTTTCCATCGGCGGGCGGTTGATGCCGCCTTCGATTTCAAGCCGTGTGCCACGATCGTAAGGCTTCCTGCCGCGTATCCTTTTCTCAATTATGGCCCGGTCATGCAACCGCGGAATGCGCACGTCGATCCACGCCGTGGCGCACTCCGGCACGACATTAGACCGCGTACCGCCTTCGATTTTCCCGACGTTGAGGGTTAGCCCCCGCCGTGGGCGTGCGAACGATTGGATGGTGAATAGTTGCCGTGCGAGTTCTATGATGGCGTTCGCTCCTGCCGCCGGATTTACTCCGGCATGAGCGGAGCGGCCGTGAACGGTGATCTTAAACTCACCTACTCCCTTGCGGGCAGTCTTCAGCGCGCCGCCCGCCGCGGCCGGCTCCAGCACCAACACGGCGCGGGCGCGCTTCGCTTCAGCAAGAATCTCATCTCGAAAAGCCACGCTGGACACTTCCTCGTCAGAGTTTAGAAAGAAGTGCACCGGGCCGGACGGCGAAATCTCGAAGGCTTCGAGGGCCCGAATAGCCCACAGACCGATGACGATTCCGGACTTCATATCGAGTATTCCGGGCCCGAAAGCCTGACGGCCGCGCACACGGTAGGGCATCTGGGCCAGCGTCCCGAGTTCCCACACCGTATCGAGATGTCCAAGCAGCAGGATCGGCTTTTGCTTCCGTTTGCCTGGCCAGAACGCCGCCTTGAGGGCGGATCCTGCCGACGGGTGTTTCAGCAACTGAACCTGGCCCTTGCACCGCTTGAACTCTTTGGCGAAAAACGCTGCCAGCCGGTCCACCCCCGGCTTCGAGTCGCTCGGGGATTCAATCTCGACCGTCTGTCGAAGGCAATCGAGCATTGCCCCCAGTTCTCTTTGACAGTAGCCCAATAGCTGTTTCTCATCCATCGTTCCTCCTTCTTTAAAGCGGCCGCCAAACCTGGCCTCGCATCGTTGAAGCCTGATTCCCGATTGCAGCGGCCCGTGGCTGTGGTGCTTTTCTTACTGACAAGCCTTCAGGCTTCATCTTATTCTAATTAGTGTAGAAGCCATAGTGCGCGGTGGAAGGAATCCTAGCCTGATTCGTAGCCCTGGCCTTCAGGCCAGCATCTGCCGACCTGAAGGTCGGCGCTACTTTCAAATTTCGATAATACCTGGGCGGTGGAAGGAATCCTGATCTTGAATAAAGTCTTCTTTGCTCTTGTAATCCATTCCCACCAGCCTGTGGGCAACTTCGACCACGTTATCGAAGAAGCTTATCGGAAGTGTTACTTGCCCTTCGCCGAGATCCTCCTGAAGCATCCTCGCGTACGGATGAGCTTGCACTACTCCGGCGTGCTTCTGGAATGGTTAGAGGTACGCCACCCGGAGTATTTCGATCAGCTTCGTGAGTTGCTGGGGCGCGGGCAGGTGGAACTTCTGGGCGGAGGCTACTATGAGCCGATCCTGCCGTCCATTCCTGACGACGATAAGATCGCGCAGGTCCGTAAGTTAGCCGATTACCTTGGTCGACATTTGGGGAAAGCCCCGCGTGGCGCGTGGGTGGCTGAGCGCGTGTGGGAGCCGAGTCTGGCGCGCCCCCTGGCCGAAGCCGGCGTCGAGTACGTGGTGCTCGACGATACGCATTTCGTTGCCGCCGGGCTGGAACCGGCACGCTTGCATGGAATCTATATCACAGAAGAACAGTGCGCGCCGCTCCGCCTCGTGCCCAGCTTGAAGTCCTTCCGCTACACGATTCCCTTCCGCGAACCGGAAGAAACATTGGAAATCCTCCGCAAAGGGAGAAGCCAGCCTGGCCAACTTTTCGCCGTGGGTGACGACTGCGAGAAATTTGGTGTGTGGCCGGGAACCTACGCGCACGTGTATGAGAACGGTTGGCTGGAGAAGTTTTTGAACGCCTTGGAGAAGGAGAGCGACTGGCTGGAAACGACCACCGTTTCGGATTACATGGCTTCTCACCCTCCCATCGGACGGGTCTATCTCCCCACTGCATCTTACGCGGAGATGATGGAGTGGGCTTTGCCTGCGGCAGCCTTCATAGATCTAAAGGCTTGCCTGGATGAAACCGAAAGCATGCGGAATGGGGAACGCTTCCGGCGCTTCCTGCAAGGTGGATTCTGGCGTAACTTCCTCAGTAAGTATCCCGAGTCGAATCACATTCAAAAACTCATGTGCGCAACCAGCCGGCGCTGGCACGCATTGAGCGGCAGCCGGCCTCAGGAAAATGTAGCGACGCAGCTTTTGACGGAAGCGCAGACCCACGTGTTGGCCTCGCAATGTAACGATGCCTACTGGCACGGGGTTTTCGGTGGGCTTTACGCACCCCACCTCCGCAGCGCTTTGCTTCGCAACCTGATCCAAGCCGAGGCCTTGCTGGATAAGGTCGAGGGCCTCACCGATAATCCTTCCCTTCGCGTCAGGCGGGAAGACTTTGACGTGGACGGCCAGGAAGAGATCCTGCTTGAGCATCCGGCCGTCGGAATGATCATCCGGCCCGCGGACGGGGGGACCGTCTCGAGCCTGCGTTTCAAGCCAGCGCACGCTGAACTCGTGAATTCTTTGCGGCGCCGCCCGGAAGCCTATCACGCTCTGGTGCGAAAGCACGTGGGATCAAAGGAACCTCCCAAAGAAGGTCCTGCTTCCATCCACGATATGGTCTTGAGCAAAGAGGCCAACCTCGAGGCCTTGCTGCTCTACGACCGCTATGAACGGCACATGTTCCGGACCTTTGTTTTTTCCGCCGCCAAGGGGTGGCGTGATTTCAGCCTGCTTCGCCTGGAGGAGAACGAAGTTCTGGCTTGCGGTCCTTGGACGCAGCCGGCCGGCCGCGAAATTCCGGGAGTTGTGCGACTTGAGAATTCGGCGCCGATTCAAATCGGAGATTGCATAATGCAGATTGCAGCGCAAAAAACCATTACCACAAAGGTGCAGGGCGAATCGTGCTGGGTTGAATGCAAGTCCTCACTTTCGACGGTGCAGCCCTGTCCGGCCAAGACCGCGCTGGGCACAGAGCTGGTCATTAACCTCCTGGCGCCGTCGGCTCCCGACCGCTACTTCCTTGCCAACGGGATTCGGCGGCCGCTGGATTTTCGCGGCGAAATTGACGCTGCCAACCTGACGCTGGTGGATGAATGGCAACGCGTGAGAATCTCCCTGGACGCCGAGCCCAGGCCTCGCTGGTGGATCGTCCCGATTGAGACCATCTCCCAATCGGAACTGGGTTTCGAGCGGGTTTACCAGGGCTCCGCCATTCTCGCCGTATGGAAGATCGACCCCGCTTCCTGGCGAGATGTCACGGGCGTGGTGCGGGCGGAGATCTCTCCCTGGGTGAGCCCGGCGCGCGACGACGACTAGTGTTGAGGCGGTAGCACCCCCCAACAGTTTAGAAGCTATTTCAAAACCGCCTGGCAAAGGAGAGATTACAGAATGCCGCCCAGGATCCCCGACCACCGCTCGAGCCCTCAGCCCCGCAGGGGCTGGACTTGAGTAGCCGGGGGCAACGCCCCCGGAAACCTCGCCCCCCCACCCCCTTCCCCCTCTCCCCGCCGGCGGGGAGAGGGGTGCCGAAGGCGGGGTGTGGGGTCGGGTCCGGGGGTTTCACCCCCGGCTACTCAATTTGCTCCCCTCCGGGGAGCACGGCTTGGCGCGCATTCGACCATCCACGTTGCAATCTGGTACAGGAGGTTTTGAAACAGCTTCTAGGCTTCCCACGCGGCAAACTCGCCGCTACGACTTGAAATTGCGGCACGAGCCTGATACATTGCGAAAGTTCGGAGTCTGATCATGGCCATCGCTAAAGAACTGCTTGATATCCTGGTCTGCCCGGTGTGTAAACTCCCGGTGAAACTCACCCCCGATGGCGCAGGGCTCAAGTGCGAGCAATGCCGGCGCGTCTATCCTATTCAGGATGACATCCCGGACATGATTATTGATGACGCCAAGATCGAGGGAGAGTGAGGCCTGCAAGGCGCCTTCCGGGGTTCAAAAGTCATGACACCGGGTTCTCTGCTCGCCGACCTTCCCGAGCGCTCCCGAATTCTGATCATCCGTCTTCGATCGATCGGCGACATTGTTCTCCTTACGCCCGCACTGCATCTGCTTAAATCCTGGCGCCCGGACTTCATCGTCTCCGTGCTCGTCGAGGCGCGCTTTCGTGAACTTCTGGAAGGGAACCCGGACGTTGACGAAATTCTCTTTCCGGGCGAGGGGCCCATCAAAATCGCCTCGCGCCTGGGCGCAGCGCTGGCGCTGCGGCGCAAGAAGTTTGCCGTTTGCGTTAATTTGCACGGCGGCCCCACCAGCCGATTCCTCGCGAAGGCCAGCGGCGCCCGTACCAGCGTCGGCTTTGCGCACTTCCGCTCGCCGCAGCAATATCAGATCCTGGTTCCCGACGCCCGCTTGATCCTGGACCAGCCCTCGCTCCACACCGCCGAACATCAAGCTTGTGCTTTCTTTTACCTTGGGTTGCCCCGCCAGGAGATTCCGCGCGCCCGCATGTTCGTGCGTGACGAGCACAAGGCATGGTGGAACGAGAGGCGTGAAAATCTCGGCCTCGCACCTGGCCAGGACTATGCGATGGTCCACCCCACAGCGCTCTACGCGACCAAGCAATGGTCGGCGGAGAAGTTTGCGCAACTGGCTGTCGCCCTGGAGCATGAAATAGGTCTCAAACCGGTTTTTTCGTGCGGCCCTGGCGAAGAGGCCGTCCTCGACGCCGTCCAGCGCGCTTCAAGCTTTGCGATTCGCAGGCTGGAAAGCAGTGGCCTGGGTCAGCTCGCCGCAGCCTTCTCCGGAGCACGTCTATTTGTGGGGAACGACAGTGGCCCCGCTCATATCGCGGCGGCTCATGCGCGGCCCCTCGTTGTCATCTTTGGTTCGTCGAGTTCAGCCATTTGGGGACCGTGGCCACGAAAGTCCGATCCTCCCGCGCAGGTGGTGCAGAACTTCTACGAATGCAACCCCTGCCCAGGCGACCGGTGCTACCGCTTCGAGCGCCCGGAGTGTATCCTTTCTGTGAGCTTCGGCCAGGTTAAGTCAGCCGTGGAATCTGTGCTGGCCCGGTCAGTGGGTAATTCGTAAGCAGGGCTGGCATCCCGCGTAGCCGGCGTCATTCTGAGTGTACATGGCGCTGTGGCCTACCCATGTAGAGGAAAGTCGGTGTCATCCTGAGCCAAGCGAAGGATCTGCAGTTCCGGTCCGAGGCGAACTAATGCAGATTCTTCGCGCAGTTTACCCTGAGCGAAGCGAACGGGCTCAGAATGACGGCGCACGTTTGGAGAGTGCAACGAACAAAAAACGGACCGGCTTTTCGAGGATTGTGCGGGGGCTTCAGGGACGAAGGGTCGCTGGCGAGCCGACCTTAGCTCGGTAGCGTGGGCCCGCGGATTTAGGCTCGGTGCTCCCGGTCCGCTTCCATCTCAATTCAGCATTCACTAGTCAAAGGTTGAATAAGACAGGCCTTTAGTCCTGCGGTCCACGACCAAGTCGAGCGGTGGGTCAACATTGTTGATCCTCACTGTCACGATAACCAGTGATGCTCCTTGGGATTTCGCTCCCAGAATTTCAAATCCACGGATCTTGCCGTAGTCCCCCTGGAGACCCCATCCGTGCAGAAAATCCTGGTAAGAGTAAGTCGGGCTCGGCTGCCAAAGTAGATAGCCCTCCTGAAACTTTCCTTGCTCGAGAGTAGTCAGGAAGCGTGTCACCGCTCGCTCTTCAGGATAATTCCGAAAAGCGAAGTAAAAACCCGCACTCAGAAGAATAATCAGCACGCCAAGGACAATGTATCTCCAGATGTGCAGGGGAGGTTTGGGAGGTGTGGCGTCTAGAAGTGTCATGGCCTTTGCCCCTTTCAGTTCCTATTGTACCCGAATTCCAGACGCCAAGGGACACCCTAATCCGTTGACAAAGGCTGGCGATGATGGCAGTGGCATGCGGCAGTGCTTCGATTTCCGGCACCCCTGAACACCCGGGCGGTGTAGGGGTAGGGCTTGCCCTACCCACCTGCAGCCGGCCCGGCAAAAGGGGACGGCAAGCCGTCTCCCTACGTATCACACGGAGCTAAAGCGTCCGTCGGAAAAGCCAGGTGGCGAGCACCATGGAGACAATCGCGAATAGAGTGAGGTAGGTGAGATCACCGGCGATCGCGACCAGTGGTGTGTTCTTCAGCAACAAGCACTTGAATGCGTGCACGGCGTAGGTGAAGGGATCGAACTTGGCCATAACCCGCATCCAATGCGGGAATCCATAGATGGGGTAGACCGCGCCGCTGGGGAAGTACAACAAAGTATTGAGAACTCCGAAAATCGACCTCGGCACCAACGGGTCGCTCACCCTTACCATCAGCAGGAACATCATGCTGATCAGGGCGACGGAGGTAATGACGATGAGAATGAAGAGTTTTGCCAGGCGGACAGGATCGAGGGGATGCGGAATCCCGGCGATGACCGATCCCAGCGTCGTTAAGACCATTCCGGACAAGGACGCCTTGATGCTCCCCGACAAAATGAAGCCCAGGATCAATTCAGTTTTGCTGATCGGCGTCAGAAGATAGCCTTCGTGAAGCCCTCTCGCCTTATCATCAATGTAGATAATGCCTCCGCCAATCATCGCTGAGATATAAATTGCAAGCACGATGGTGCCGGATAGCAGGTACTGAATGTAGGGAACGTAAGGGTAAAGCTCGACGACGGACAGCGTGACCCCGCTGGGCACGCGCGGGCTGAGGACGCGTTGATTGTATGCGGCGACTAAATCGGAGAATGCTCCTTCCAGCCCCCCGACTGCGAAGTTGTCGGTATTGTCTTCAATGAGCGCCACCTGGGGTTTGTCCTGCGTCAGATACCTCCGCGAGAAGTCCGGAGGGATCGTGAGGACGCCGTTGATTCTCCCTTCCCGCAAGTCCATGTTGGCCTGGGAGAGGTCAGTATAGTCGACGGTGGTAAAGGTTCTCGCGTTGGCGGCAATGGCTCCAAACATCTCACGCAATTTCACCGTGGGAATGCCACGATCCTGGTCGACGATTCCCACGCGCAATTCCTTGATCTTCCCGCCGAAGGCATAGCCCAGGACTATCAATTGCACTATGGGAAGGAACATGGAAACCACAATCAACGTGGGGCTTCGCATGAACCTGCGCATATCGCGCTCGATGATGGCCAGCGTGCGGTTCATTTCAATTCGTCCTTAGCGCCTGGCAGGCATGAAGCCGAAATCGTACTTGGCGTCCTGCAAGGCGTCGCGCAATTGCCTGCCGGTGTAATGCATGAACACGTCATCCAAAGTGGTGCTCTGCACGGAAAGCGAGGTAATTTCAACTTTGGCCAGGCTCGTCGCTTCCATCAGGGCCACGGTAGTCTTCGGCCCGTTGTTCGAACCGATGCGGTAAACGTGGTCTTCCGCCTTCACGCTCTGTACGTCCGGCAAGCTTTTGAGGGTCTCAAGCCAACCCTCCGGGACCCTGGAAAAGCTGATCTCCAGGATATCGTTGCCGGGAATCGATGCCTTGAGTTTCAGAGGCGAATCGAGCGCCACAAGCTTCCCGTGATCCACGATTGCGATCCGGTCGCATAGTTTGTCGGCTTCATCCATGTAATGCGTGGTGAGAAGAATGGTGAGGTCACGGCCCTGTTTGAGTTTTCGCAGCATCTCCCAAACGCCGATCCGGGAAGCAGGGTCGAGCCCTGTGGTCGGCTCGTCGAGAAAGAAGATGTTGGGCTCGTGCACAAGCCCGCGCGCGATCTCAAGCCGCCGCCGCATACCGCCCGAAAAGTTCTTGACAGGTTTATCCGCCCATTGCGTCAGTTCCACGGCTTCGAGCAGCTCTTTTACTACCCGCCGGCGCCTTTCGCGCGGAACACTGTAAAGCTTGGCAAAGATGTTCATGTTCTCGATCGCAGAGAGTTCCATGTCGGAAGTCAATGCCTGGGGGATCACGCCAATTGACCGGCGTACGTCACCCGCCGAGCGCACCACGTCAAAACCGTTGATCCGCGCGCCTCCGGAGGTGGGAAGAATCAGCGTGGTGAGCATGCGGATGAGCGTCGATTTCCCCGCACCGTTGGGGCCGAGCAAGCCGAATATCTCGCCTCGTTCGACGCTGAAGCTCAAGCGGTCGACCGCGCAAAACGTCCCAAAGCACTTTTTGATTTCCTGGACTTCAACCGCGGGCACCGGCTCTCCCCGTTACGGAATTTGAAATCTGAAATCTCAAATCTGAAATTCCCCCATCATCTGGCTTCCGGCAGCGGCACATCCACGTACGCCGTCAGTCCCGGCCAGAGTGATCGATCGCTGTTATCTACCCGCAAACGGAACTCGAAGGTTTTGACGTCGCGCTTGGTGCGGTTCACGTCGCGTTGCGTCGCGTAGTCCGCGTCCACACCCCTGTAAAACACGGTCCCTTCGCGTTCCGCCCCGGAAGGCAAGCGCACTCTCATCTTTTGGCCCAGGCGCACGCGGTCAATGTAAGTCTCTTCAACGTCTACACGAACCCAGAGATCATCCGGATTGATGATTTCCAGGATCGGCTGAGCGACATTCACCACCTCGCCCTGTCGAGTCGGCAGGCTGGCCACGTAGCCGGGGATGGGCGCCCGGATTTCCGTATAACCGAGGCGGACCTGGGCTTTCGACATCTGCGCTCCCGCGGCTGCAAGCTGCCGCCGCATCGAGAGGAGTTCGTTCCGCCGCACGGCAATCTGATCCTCATTGGAGCGCGCCAAGGCCACAGCGGCGCGTTGCGCCTCCACTTGCTTGTGGAGAGAATCCACATGGGCTTTCTGCGCTGTATCGGTGGTGCGAGCTTCATCAAGCGATTGAGCTGTGACGATGCCCTCCTTGAACAGTCCCTCCGTTCTCTCGAGATTCACCTGGTCCAATTTCAGATTGGCCTCGGCTTCGCTGACTTGCGCCTGCGTTGAAGCCAGTGAGGCCTCGGCTTGGCGGATCTGATCCCGGGTCTGTTTCTCCTGAAACTGCAGCGCAGCCTCGGCCTGTTGAACCTGGGCAGCGGTGCCCCGTTCTGAATCCGCGTAAAAGGCCCTGTCAGCGCGCAACTCCTGCGGTTCGATGACCGCGACGAGCTGCCCTGCCTCGACCGTGTCGCCCTCTTTGACAAGTGATTTCGCCAATTGGCCCTGAATCTGTGCACTGACGATGACGTCGTTGGTAGTAACAATACCCGTAATGATCATATTGCGCGGCTTGATCGTAGCTTTGTAATAGGCCACACTGCCGGCCAGCGCCAGCAGAATGAGCGCCGGAATGAGTATTTTGCGCATCATCGCACCTCGCTTCCCGGATTAGTGAACAATGCGTTGCGGACAAACTTCAGCACTTCATCCCGGCGCCGTTCCACGTTGGACTTGGTGTAGGGGTCGATGCCGCCCACCGCACGCAGGACGGGCGCCGAGCTGAAATAGAACACCACCAGAGAGACCAGCGATATGGCAATGTGGAAGCTGTCCATTTGCCGAAACTCACCGGCCCGCTTTCCTCGTTCGATCACCTTGAGAATGGCTTTCATCCGGGGCAATCCCAGCTCCCGCGCCAGCCGCACCCTGGATTTTTCATCCGTCATCAGCATGCGTTGGAACAGCGGGCCGTGGTGGCGATGAGCGGCGACGAAATCAAAATGGAGATTGATATAGCGTTCCAGGACTGAGCGCGCCGAATCCTCCGACGAAAGCACTTCCAGGGCTCGACGGTTAAAGTCGGCCACGTAGTCTTCCAAGACCTCGCGGTAAAGCGCCTCTTTGCTTTGAAAATAATAATAGAGCAGCGCCTTGTTGACACCTGCGGCGGCGGCAATGGCATCCGTGCGCGCCCCTTCCAATCCCTCATCCGCAAAGATGTGCTCCGCGGCTTGCAAAATCGCCTGCCGCGTTGCCTCGCTGTCGTGATGTCTCAAGGGGCGCGTAGAGCGCGTTTTCGACCCGTAAGAGTGTCCATTTCGCATTTAACTAACCGGATAGTTAAAATACGATATGAAACCTTGGTTGTCAAGACGGGCAAGCCGATTTTTGTGGGGACAACCTTTCGCCATGAGTCCAACTCAGGGCTTGTGCCCCATGGGCGTCAACCTAAGGCGTGAGGACTTCCAGAGCCGCGGAGCGGCGGCAGACAATAGCCCACGGCGTGAGCCGTGGGCCCCGATGCGGCGCTAAGATTCACAGCCCCGGATGGGGCGGCAGACATCCGGCGGGGGCCTCTGTCGCTCCTCCGGGGCTACGATAACCCAGAGTTGCTCCTCGATCCCACGGCTTACGCCGTGGGCTACTCTCTTCCGCCCCTGACGGGGCTCCGAAAAACCGGTGCGCAGGAGAGAGACTTTCGTAACGAATTGTTGACTCAGGAGAATTTCGATGCCGCCCGGGTCCAGCCGCGTGCGGCGTAGAGGCGTAAGGTCACACCTACTTTGGCGGAGCGTAATCGTAACGCGTGCGGAGCTTGTCGCGATGCCGTTCGAGGGCCAGTTCGACGAGGCGGTCAAGGAGCTTTGGATAGGGGACACCACTCGCTTCCCAGAGTTTCGGATACATACTGATGGATGTGAACCCGGGAATGGTATTGATTTCCAGGACGAAGAGTTTTCCGCTCTTTCGGTCCAGCAGAAAGTCCACGCGACCCATGCCGGCGCAGTCGATGGCTTTGAATGCCCGCACCGCCAACTCCTGGACGCGCTTGATTTGACGGGGGCTCAGGCGGGCGGGAATCTGCAACTCCGAGCCTTCCTTGATGTACTTTGCTTCGTAGTCGTAGAACTCGTTGACCGGAACGATTTCACCTGGGACGGAAGCCTCCGGCTTGTCGTTCCCCAGCACCGCGCATTCAATCTCGCGCGCCTCGACGGCCTTCTCGGCAAGGATTTTGCGGTCGTACTGCGCGGCCAGGTCCATGCCGGCCTGAAACTCCGCCGGTTTGTGCACCTTGGTGATCCCCACGGATGAGCCTAAATTGGCAGGCTTGATGAACATCGGGTAGCGTAGCAGCTTCTCAATCTTCCTGCGAACTCCCGCGGGATCATTCTCCCACTCCGTCCGGAGCACCAACTCCCAGGGGACCACCGGCAACCCTGCGTCGCGGAATAGCCGCTTCATGACGTCTTTATCCATGCCCGCGGCCGATGCCAGGACTCCCGCGCCCACGTAGGGAACATCCGCAAGCTCGAGCAGACCCTGAATGGTGCCATCCTCGCCGAATGTACCGTGGAGCACCGGAAAGATGACGTCCACTTCAGGTCGAGCGCCAGCCGCACCGGCAGTCTTCGCTAAGGGAAGGAGTTTAGGTCCGGTCGGATCCACCGACGGCGTGACGGCTCGACCTTCCTCGAGCACCGTTTGTAAGGACGCGGTTCGCCGCGCCAGGTTTTCTCCCGTCGCCTCCGTTAACAGACCGAACGCCTTGGGCCCCACGCGCCATCTGCCTTCACGCGTGATGCCGATCGGCACGAGTTCATACTTTTCCGGGTCGAGGGCCTTCATCACGGCAGTGGCGGAAGTCAGGGAGACCTCGTGCTCGCCCGACCGTCCGCCGAACAGGACTCCCAAGCGGATTTTCTTTGTCACAGAATCTTCTTCCCCAGCGCCGAGCTGACCAGACCGACGCCCAAGATCGCTGTCTTATTCATGACGTCAATGATGGGATTAATCTCCACCAGTTCGAATGCCACCATTCTCCCGCAGTCGGCGACCATCTCCATGGCAAGATGAGCTTCGCGGTAGGTGATTCCGCCGGGGACTGGCGTGCCTACGCCCGGCGCTTCATCCGGGTCGACCACATCCGCGTCAAACGAGACGACGAAACCGGCCGTTCCATTGCAAGCGAGCGCAATACTCTTCTCCATCACCGCCTGCATCCCCAACTCGTCAATAGTCCGCATCGTAAACACGCTGATGCCCGACTCTTTCACAAACCTCCGTTCGCGGGCGTCCAACTCGCGCACGCCGATCAGCGCGCAGTTTTGGGGCGGGATTTTGGGCGCAAAGCTGAAAATCCTGGACAGCGCGTGTGGACCGCGGCCTAATGTCGCGGCCAACGGCATTCCGTGGACGTTGCCGCTGGGGCTGCTCTCCGGCGTGTTCATGTCGGCGTGCGCGTCAATCCAAAGACAGCCCACGGCCTGCTTCCGACTGCGGTAAAACTTGGAGACGCCAGCCTGCGTGCCGACCGCCGCGGAGTGGTCGCCACCCAGTGAAACCGGGAAGTAACCCGCTTCGAGGGCATCGTGGATTTGCCTCGCCGTTTGCCGCGATGCTTCCGCAATCTCCTTCAGGTATTTCGCTCGCCGGTCGCCGAAGTGCAGTTCCTCCGGCAGCCTCACGTGAATGTTTCCCGCGTCCTCCACCTGGTGCCCCAGGTTCCTCAAGGCGTGGTTAAGCCCTGCGGCGCGCACCGCTGAGGGCCCCATGTCCACTCCCCGGCGCTCCTGCCCCAAATCGAGCGGAACGCCCAAAATGCGAATCTTCATTGGCCTGCCCCCAGAATCCAATTGCCCAGAGTAACTTCTATCATAACTGATGCGGTGGCAGATTCGTAGCTGCGACCTTCAGAGCCTGCCCTGAGCAGAGCGAAGGGTCGGCACCTGGCATGCTGACCTGAAGGTCAGTGCTACGAGGCAACCAGGGTAGGACGCCCGAGCTACCACCATGCCTGGCTATGGTGTAGACTCTCAAAACGCCGTGCACTGTGCGGCGGCAGGTCAGTTTAATGCAGGGGCGACCTAGCGCCGTGATCTGGCGAGGTAAACTCGCCGCTACTTTCGAGGAGGGCCCTGACATCATGCGAAAGATTCTTCTTATCGCCATTTGTGCGCTCAACGTCGCGGCGCTGCCCGCGGCGGATGATCGTTTGCTTCAGTGGATGGACAGGATCGCTCAGCAGCAGCTTTCGGACCGCGAGGCGACGATCGCGAAGATTCACACCCTGAGCGAAGCGAAAGCGCGTCAAGCGTGGGTGCGGGCCAAGATCCTGGAACTGCTGGGCGGCCTTCCTGACTACAAGGGTCCACTTAACGCCCGCGTCACGGGCCGCATCGAACGGCCGCGCTACACCATTGAGAAGGTCATCTTCGAGAGTCTTCCCCAATTCTACGTTACGGCCGACTTGTATCTTCCGCGGGAGAGCGGCAAGCATCCGGGCGTGCTCATTCCCATGGGCCACTGGGAGCAGGGCAAGCTCGCCGCGCAGCCCATTGCGGCAAACCTGGCCATGAAGGGATTCGTGGCGCTGGCTTACGACCCGGTGGGCCAAGGCGAGCGCCAGCAGGCTTACGACCGCAGGATCGAAGCATCCCTGATCGGCGGCGCAACCGATCAGCATTTTCAAGCCGGGGCACAGAGCATTCTCGCCGGCGAAAACTTCGCCCGCTACCGCATCTGGGACGGGATGCGCGCGCTCGACTACCTCGTCAGTCGACCCGAAGTCGACCGAGATAAGCTCGGTGCTACCGGCTGCTCGGGCGGTGGAACGCTGACCACATACATCGCCGCGCTCGACCCACGCATCAAGGTCGCCGCGCCGGCTTGCTACATCAATTCCTGGCGCCAACTGTTCGCCGGGCCCATCGGCGATTCCGAACAGAGTTTCCCCTTCTTCCTGTCTTCCGGGCTGGACGTGGCAGACTACATTGAGCTCTTTGCGCCGAAGCCTTGGCTGATCAACTCCACCGTCGGAGACTTCTTCCCGATCGAGGGCGCGCGCCATGCTTACCAGGAGGCGCTCGACTGGTACCGGATTTACAGCGCGGAGGAGCGTATTCGCTGGGCCATCGGTCCAGGGCCGCACGGGACGCCGCTCGAGATTCGCGAGGCGATCTATCAGTGGATGATCCGTTGGTTGAAAGATGGCCGCGGCAACTTCCGCGAAGAGCCCGTAGAGCTGGCGCTCGATTCCGATCTCTTGGCGACTCCTTCCGGCCAGGTGGAAGGGCGCGAGATGTATCAAGTGATTCAGGAAGGCTTCCGCGAGAGGATGAAGCAGGGGAACTCCGAGCAGTTGTTGGCGGAAATCCGCAAATGGTCTGAAGATCGTGCCGGCCAGCCGCCACTCGTACGCGTGCTGCGTGACGACCCAGGCGAGGTGTTTCGCACCCAGGAACTGGAGTTGGAAGTCGAGCCCGGTCTCGAAATCTCGGGCACGCTGTACGCGCCGCTTGCTTCGGGGCGGAAGCCTGCGGTGCTGCTGATCGATTTGGACGCGCCACTGGCGGAGCGCCTGGCCACGCGCGGCGCTCTGGTCCTGAACTTGTACCCGCGCGGCCTTCCGTTGCCGCCCTTAGGCGAAGATCAAGCCGCCACCAAGCAGGATATTCGCGCCTGGGTGATTGGGAAGAACATGGCCGGCATGCGCGCCTTCGACATTCAGCGTGGCGTGGACGCGCTCGAGGCGCGGCCCGACGTCGATGCTGGTTCTGTGCGCGCCATTGCCCGCGACGTATCGGGCGTCTGGCTGCTCATGGCCGCCGCGATTGACACTCGGATCGGCAGGATCTGGCTCGACCGGACGCCCTACAGCCTTCGGGCAGCCTTGGACGTTCCGATCGCGAGAGACTTGCACGATGCCGTCATTCCGGGATTCGCACTTCACTGGGACCTTGACGATCTGGCGAAGACTATGGCTCCGCGCACGGTGCTTTGGAGCGACCCCACTGACTGGCTGCAGAAGATTGTCCCGCACCTGCCTGGCTTTCTGTACCGCACCTTCGAGGAAAAGGACGATCGCTTTCTGGCCGAACTCATGAAGTGAGCCGGCTTGATTGGGCGGCCCTCGTGGCCGCCCGCGATCCATCTGGTAGCGGCGAGTTTACCTCGCCATATGGCGGCGTAAAGCCGCCGCTACGCTAAACTGAGACGTTGTCCGCGAACCGCAGCGCTTGACCTTGGGGTCACGCCTATGTTCTCCTGTAATTCGTGTAACGGTGATTTATGCTGGTTACGGATTCACAGATGGCGCCGACATTGTCGGGCTTGAACGACCCCTGGTTTGCGATTTACACGCGCCATCAGCACGAGAAGATGGTGGCCCAGATTCTCTCCGCCAAGGGACTGCAGGTCTTTCTTCCGCTCTACAACAGCACCCGCCGGTGGAAGGACCGCACCGTGCAACTCACGCTTCCCTTGTTCCCCGGCTACCTGTTTCTGCGCGGAATGGAGGAACGGCGGCTCCAGGTGGTCACCACGCCGGGGATTGTTTCCATTCTGACCGTCAACGGCGAACCGGCGGTCATTCCTGAATCTGAAATCGCAGCTGTCCGAAAAGCGCTTGAATGGGGAAATCGAGTCGAGCCTCATCCCTTTCTGCGCTGCGGCGACAGGGTGCGTGTTATAGCCGGACCTTTGCAAGGGGTGGAAGGGATTCTGGTCCGCATGAAGAACCTGTACCGGCTGGTGCTTTCGGTGGAATTGCTCGAGCGGTCCGCAGCCGTGGAAGTGGACGTCGCATCCGTGGAGCGGGTTGCGAGCGGCCGCCACGATTCACCGTGGGGACGGGCCGCGAGTGATTTGTGATTGGCGAGTCGCCATCACCTCCGTCAATCAGAAATCACAAATCGCAAATCGCCAATGTCAGGGTTCGTCGTTGTCGAACCGTTCTTTGTATTCCATCTCGTCGGGCTTGCCGGGCGCTTGGACGCTGATCTCGAGGCGGCCCATGCCGAGACCCGGAGAGTAAGCGCTGACGGTCGCGTGCCCCGTGCGGTCGGTCGAGCGAAAGGCCATCTGAGTGATCCCAGCTACAACGTCGAGCGTCCACCCCGTCCCGTGGCCAAGCGAACTCTGCCGCAAGAGTTCTCCCGGCCCGTCGGAGGTGAACGTAACGGGCAGCGCGGCGGAGGGAACCACCACGCCGTTCCCGTCCACCACCCGGGCGGTGATGTAGGCAAGGCTTTCAAGGTTTCCGGACTCGAGTTCGCGCTTGTCTGCTTCGAGCTCCAGGTGATGCGGCGCACTCGCCGTGCGGCGCTCGTCGCGAATCTCCTTGCCCGCATGTCGGGCCACTGCCACTAACGTACCGGCTTCGTAGGGGACAGACCACAGGCGCGGCGGATGCGGCAACTCCGCGTCAGGCGCATCCGTTTTCGTCCCCTGCGATTTGCCGTTCAGAATCAGCTCGACCTCTCGGGCGTTGCTCAAGACCTTCACCGTCCTCGCCTGGCCTTCCGACGCCGGCCACGTCCAATGGCCGAGGATGTGCACCATCGGCTTCGCCGTCCATTGGCTCTGGTAGAGGTAGTACACGTCCTTGGGAATGCGGAAGCCGTCGCCCATGCCGAAGGCGACGAGGTGCGGGATCACGGTGTCGTAGGTCTCGCCTTCGTAATCGAACTGGTGCCAGATCATGCCGCCGGCCATCCAGGGCCGCCGGTACAAGTCGCGCAAGTACTTCTCGTGGTTCTCGCAGGCCTGTTCTTCGCTCTCCTGGCCGCCTCCGTAAATCCCGCGGCCCACGGTGGAGGCGGCGTATTCCGCCACCAGGTAAGGCCGCTCGGGAAAGCGCTGGTGTTTCGCGTCCGTCTCCTTGCCCACGCCGAGGCCGACGACGTCCACCAGGGCCTCCATTTCCTCGCCGCGCGGCTCATGCATGGCCGCCGGCCTCGAGGGATCGAGCTCTCGATAGCGCGCTGCGACGGCCCCTATCACCTTGTTAGCAACCTTCGCCGGAGCATTAACTTCACCTGCAATACCCCACACAATGATACACGGATGGTTGCGGTCCCGCCGGATCATCTCCTCCGCCATCTCGAGCACGTTCGCCGTGTACTCGCGCGGGTCGCCGATCTCTTTGTTGACGGGAAGTTCTTCCCACACCATCAGGCCCAGACGGTCCGAGGCTTCGATCGTCGCCGGGTCGTGCGGATAGTGAGAAGTCCGCCAGAAGTTCACCCCCATGGCGCGCATGATCGCCATGTCCAGGCCGTGGCGCGAATTGGGAAGCGCGTTTCCCATGCCGGGGTAAACCTGATGCCAGTTCGTCCCCTGCACCTGCAGGCGCTTGCCGTTCAGGATGAACCCTTGCTGCGAGTCGAATTTGAACCAGCGGAAACCCAACGGATTTTCAACCATATCCACCAGCTCTGATCCTGCGCGTAGGGTGGAGCGAATGCCGTAAACGTTAGGGGTGTCCGGCGACCAGAGCAGCGGGTTGTCGACCGTAGCGTCTTGCGTGACCTCGAGGGGTTCGTGAGGCGAAACGCGAGCCGGATGCGAAAAAGTCTTGATGACCTCACCCTGCGGATTCAGAACTTCCTGCACCAGGGTCAATTCGTGGGCCCCGGACGTTTCGTTGACGAGACGCGAGCGGATCTGGAGCGTCGCGGCACTTTCGCTGACCGAAGGGGTGAGCCAAGAGACATCGGAGATGTATGTCGGCTGTGTAATCCGCAACCATACATCTCGATAGATGCCACCGTAAAACGTGTAATCGGTCTTCACGGTGGGGGGCAGGGTCGAGCGAAACAGGTTGTCGACCTTAACCGTCAGAACGTTGTCCGTTTCGCCAAACTTTACGCAGCGGGTAACGTCGAATTCGAAGCTGGTGTAACCGCCCTTGTGCTCGCCGACCGGCTGGCCGTTCAGCCAGAACTCTGCCACGCTGCTTGCGCCCTCAAATTCCAGAAACACCCGGCGGCCGGAATCCTGGCTGGGGAGCCGAAAATGCTTCCGGTACCAGCCGATGCCGCGCCAGTAGCCGGGCGCCTCGTCTCTCGAATCGAATTGGTTCCAGGTGTGAGGCAGGTTGATCGCGTCCCAGTCCGAGTCGTCGTATTCGGGCCGCTGGGCGTTGCGAAAACGCGGCTCGACTTCAGCGGCCGCGCCGTTCTCGCGGTCGAAGGAACCGAGCGCCCCGGTCCCGTGCGCCTGGCGGGCGAATCGCCAATCCCGGTTGAAGTTCTCGCGCCGCCGCGGACTAGCCTCCGTCGAGGCCGGCTTGGCAGGGGCTTGCTGGTCAGCCGCCTCCCCTGATCGGACCACGAGCGGTGTCGTCGCTGCGCCCGTGGCTACTGTTTCCAGGAATTTTCTTCGGTCCATTTAACTACCTTTATGCCATCAAGGCGCTGGGCACGCTACGGCCGCAAAGTCCCACCACCCCCCAACCCCTCCTCATCTGAGGAGGGGAGTCCGGCGGTTCCCCTCCTCAGATCAGGAGGGGTCAGGGGGTGGTTGATTTCCGCGTCGATCCTTTGTTTTCATAGACATTCTGGCTTTGTTCCCTCAGTTCGTGTAGCGCCGACCTTCAGGTCAGCACCCTTCGCTCATCAGTTCCGAGGGTGCTGACCTAAAGGTCAGCGCTACGTCCTATTTTCGGGACTATTTCACACCGATCCTTTGTTTTCATAGACATTCTCGCTTTGTTCCGTCGTTTTTCAATATCACCAAGCCGGTTTCACGCCAAGGCGCAAAGAACGCTACGGCCGCAAAGTCCCACCACCCCCAACCCCTCCTCATCTGAGGAGGGGAGTCCGGCGATTCCCCTCCTTGGATAAGGAGGGGCCAGGGGTGGTTGATTTCCACGTCGGTCCTTTGTTTTCATAGACATTCTGGCTTTGTTCCCGCGATTTGTATGTTGGAGGGAAACTGCCACTTCGGGCTCCCTCCCCGCCAGCGGAGGCACCCGCCCCCGGGCCAAACGTAGAATTCTAGCCTATGTGTAAGCGTTTGTCAAGAGGCGGATATTCCGAATGGCGTGACTTTCGAGTAGGGGCGGTTCGCGAACCGCCCCTAGCAGTCGGATTCGCGGGAGTCCATCGTGTCCCACACCAACAATGAGCCCCGATTTCGCGGAGGCGACAAGGTATGTGGGCTGCTCCTTCGGGCAGGGAGCCGGGGGATGGACTTTACTCCGCCCGCAGTGCTTCAGAGGGCGAGATTAAGCTGGCTCGAACCGCCGGAATCAAGGATGCAACCAGCGCGGAGAAGCCAAGTGTAAGGACAGCCGCCACGATGACGGCAGGGTCGTAGGGATTCAAACCGTAAAGTTGGCTGCCCAGGAAGCGTCCCGCCGCGAGGGCCAGAGGCAATCCCACCACGAGACCGGCCGCAACCAGCGCGAAGGCGCCTCGCAGTACGAGCGCGGCCACCTGCGATCGAGTCGCGCCGAGCGCCATCCTCACCCCGATCTCGCCCGTACGGCGTCCCGCGTTGTAGGCGGTAACTCCATAGAGTCCGATCGAAGCCAGCACCAGTGACAGAATTCCAAAGAACGAAGTGAGCCGTGCAATCAAGCGCTGCTGCCGGAACTGGCCGTCTACCTGCTCTGTCAGAGGTTGTATCGAAATTATCGGGAGGTTGGGATCCACGGAGGCAACGGCTTGGCGCACTCGCGCTGAGGTCAGGTGCACGCCGGGCCTCGTCACAATCACAATGTCATGCAGGAAGTGAGAACCCGGGTCAATGTCTTTTCCGGAATTAGGCGCTACGTCGTGCTGCGGTTCGGGCAGAAAGAAGATCGGGCCGGGGGGCTTATCGAGAGCAGAGTCCAGATAGCGAGCATCCTCGGTGACTCCCACAATTTGGTAAACACGCGACGACTGCATCTCGGTTCGCCCGAAGTATTTCCCGACGGGGTCTTCTTGCTTGAAATACTTCCGCGCAAACGCCTGGTTGATCACAGCAACCGGCTGTGAAGTCGCCGTATCTCGCTCGGCGATGCCGCGCCCTTCGATAATGCGGGTTCCGATGGCGTCAAAATATCCCGCTGTGACTCGATCCCAAAACGCCAGGTTGTCATCGTGCGGGCCCGGAAGGGGCTTTCCATCGACCCACACGCCCGCGCCCCAATTGTTGCCGCTCAGCGGCGAGTACATGGCGACGGCCACCTCCGACACGCCGGGCAGGCTGGATAGCGAATCGTGGATGCGCTCGTAGAGCGTGGTGAGCTGGTCGGCGTGATAACCGGCCAGCCTGGGATCAATCCTCACGATCGCGCGCCGGTCCTGGGCGAACCCGAAGTCCTGGTTTTCCAGGTTGCGCAGAGCCGCCGTGAGCAGGCCTGACGCGGCGAGCAGTACAAGAGAGAGAGCTGCCTGGAACACCACCAGAGTCTTCCGAGGGAGCGAGCCCGTGCGGACGCTGGAACGACCGGCGCCGCGCAGAGCTTCGATGGGATCCACCCGCGTGGCCGTCCAGGCGGGCGCGATTCCGAAAACAATGCCTGCGGTCGTCGATACGCTGAACGCGAATAGCAGCACCGGCATTGAGGGTGAGGCGCTAATGGGAACGGACCCCATGCCGGCAATATGCGGGAAAGCAAAACGCAGAATCAGGCGCGTGCCGGTAAATGCCACCGCCAGTCCCGCTGCGCCACCGGCGAGCGACAGCAGAAGGCTTTCGGTCAGCGCCTGCCTCACCAGTCGCCACGCTTGTGCCCCCAGCGCCATGCTTAACGAGGTCTGCTGCCGGCGCTCCATGCCGCGCACCAGCATCAGGTTGGCCACGTTGGCGCAAACGATGAGGAGCACAAACGACGAAGCCAGCATCAGGATCTCAAGCCAGTGCTCGTATTCATCGCGCATGGCAGTGATGCCGGCGCCGCCCGGTCTCAAGAAGAGAGTCTGCTCGGGAAACTTCGCGCGATCGTTGGCGCTCATGTCGCCCCAATGCGAGCGCAGCCACTGCTTCAGCTCCACGCGCATATCGGCCTCGACGGACGCACTCGCAAGCCCGGGCCGGATGCGTCCGATCAAATCCAGCCAGTACGTGTCCACATTGTTGAGGTCGGCGTCGGCTTCCACATACGGCTCGGTGTTGAGCGGCAGAAAGAAATCGGGTGGAATGGAGCGCAGCTTGTCGCCAAAGAATCCCGGCGGAGTAATTCCCACAACCGTAAAGGGCTTGTCATCCAAACTGAAGAGCGCGCCAACGACGGAAGGATCGGACCCGTAGCGTTGCTGCCACAGGCGATAGCTCATGACGGCAACGGGAGTGGCGCCGGGCTGGTCGTCCTCGGGGACGATCAAGCGGCCGGCATACGCGCGCACGCCGAACATCGCGAAGTAGTTGCCGGAAACGAACTCGCCGGGGAAGCCCTGCGCTGCCTCCGCGACCCCGGCGCGCCGCACCCCGAACAAGGCCCCGCCTGCCTGGAAGGCCGCGAGCTCCGCGAAGCCCCGTGTGTTGTCGCGGAAATGTTTGTACAAATCATACGAGAAAATGGAGAATTCTTCGTCTTGGCTGTATCCTCCCCAGTAACAGCAACGCGCGACTTTTCCCACGCGGTATAGTTCGGCCGGATTGGCCACCGCCAGCGACTTGAATAGAACGGCGTGCACCAGGCTGAAGATGGCTGTCGTGGCGCCAATACCCAACGCCAGCGTGAGGACCACCGCGAGCGTAAAGGCGGGTGCGTTCCACAACCGGCGCAACGCGTAGCGCGTGTCCTGGAACAGGGCTTCGATGAACAGCAGTCCCCGCTGTGCGCGGTAGTCGTCCTTGATCGCCTCAACCGGCCCGAAACTCAGTAGCGCTTGTCGCCGCGCCTCGTCGGGAGACAAACCGGCACCCAGATTCCTGGCCGTTTCCTGAGCCAGATGTTCCTCAATCTCGGCGCTTAGTCGCTCTTCATCCTGCCGCCTGGTTGCCCAGGCGCCTAATATTACTATGTTAAGTCGTGTCATTCCAAATTTGCTTGAACTTCGTTCCGCAGCAGGGACAGAGTCCGCTCCATCTCACCAGCCAAGGCTGGATCGTGCGGAGAATCTGTTCCCACGTCGCA
>JBEKLY010000047.1:0-34215 GCA_050010015.1 Terriglobia bacterium | reverse complement strand
CCCGGCAGGTGAGAAATGCACGCCCAAACCCGTGCCATCCCAGCCCGCGCACCCCCTTTTGTTCACAAGAACCTGCGGTGCTGCCGGAAAGTCTGCCCGAAAAACTTATCAACGGATCGGGGACATCGGAATCTTCGGTGGGTTTGCGGCAGGCCGATTGCCTACGACAATCTGGTGCAACCCTCGTAATATTCTTGACATACGTAACCAGTTACGATATACTCTATTAATGAATAGCAAGGCACAATGCGTTTGGCAACTTCTTTTGGCCCATTTCGGCGGTTTAATTTGGCCCACCTTGGGACGTTTAAGGTCGCCGGCGAACTTTCTCTTAAACGCTTCGTCGAGTGGGCCGCTACCGGTCTTGCCTAAGTAATCCTCTGCTATGCTGGCCACCTCTTCGCTAGACAAATCTTTCACCCAGGAAGCATAATCCAGCACTTGGGCAACAACTTCCCGTGGGGTTTTGTCGCGCTTCAGTTCCACGATGACGACGTCGCCCTGAGAATCGAGGCACAGGAGGTCGATGTAGCCACCATAGTCAGTGGGCACTTGCCTTCCGATAGCCAGCATACCCTCTGCGAGTGCCGAGACGTCACGCTCCATCCATTCTTCGATCCGCTCCTCCAAGTTGAGTTTGCCTTTTTTGATTTCTACAAGCTGATCCCCACTGGAAATTTCCCAGATCTTTACGTCTACAGGCATCTCACGCTCCGATTGTTCGTGCTTTGGGGCACCACGCAGAAGTTAGCGGGGGCTTGGGAGAACGGCAGGCATTATGAGCGGCTCACGTTCCGCCGTGTTCCTGCGTCGTGCGGTACTAAGGCTACTCTTAGTAACGTTGCCAGTCAACTCCGAATGACTGATACAGGGAGCATGAAACGCACAGTCCAGGTAAATGTGAAGATGACGGAAGAAGATTTCCAGCTTTTGCGAAAGGCTTCCGAGAGAAGGTGGCCAGATGCGGTGCTAACGAATTCCGGGATAGTCCTCGCCCTGGCAAGAATCGCAGCTCGACAGACCCTCGAAAAAGGCAAGAAATGATTCCTTGCTGGGGGTCCCTCGACAATGGGTGGGCTCGACCGCTGGGGATGCGGCGGCAATGGGCGAACTTCTTACGCCAGACTGGATTACGGGAAAAGGTTCATTGATGACCCAAACTTAACATTTTGCCGATTACCTTGTGACTCTGGGCGAATGCCCACCACCCGGTGAGTCAATTTCTCGACGCGCATTGGCGACCCAGGACGGCGCTAGCGTCCTCAAAGTTGCATGGAGAGCCGTGGGTGCTACCCTTCATGGACGAACTCGCCGAGTTTCCGAATGGGGCGCACGACGACCAGGTCGATGCCTGGAGTTTGGTCATGAATTATTTCCGACAGAATTCCAGCAGTGGGGGCGTCTATTTTGTTGGTCAACCGCGACAGTGGCCAGAGCCGGATTTGCCCGTGGGCGGGCCGATTTTCGCCGGATTGATGACTAAGACACTCTGAGCCGCTGGTTTCGCCTTCAGTGCTTGCGGTGCTGGGCCTGCATTGCCTTGAGCCTTCATTGCAGCCAGGCCCAAACCTTCCCTGTGCCCTTGCACGGGACACATTCGCCCGCTTCGCGGGTGAGGGGGTTGCAACATACGATACACCGGCATTTGCCCCCTCCCGAACAATGCCAACACTCACGTTCAACGCTCCGTGCCGCCGACATTTGGGGAACGGTTCGGCACCCATCCCGAGGATGGTGAACCCACCGGCCCGGCTCGACTTCGTAACAAGTAGGCGAGCATGTAGCACGCCGCGCTCCAGTTGAAGCGGCCCCCGCTTTGAGGATTGCCAGGACTTCGGCTTTGTGCGCCCTCAGGCGTTCCTTGAGTTCGGGCGGTACTTTAGATGCCGGACGGATGACAAGGTCACTCCCATGCGGGAGGACCTCCACACCGATGGCTTTCAATTCCTCCAGGATTGGGCACGTCATAACAGTTCCGCGTCATCCGCAAATGGCAGATTAGGGACCGTGCCTGTTGACTCACGAAGATTGTCAGCATCTCTCCCGAAGGGTGCCAACTCCTCACCGTTGGCCCCCTTCGCTGAAGTGCTTGAATTATCTGACTTTGTTTCAGTGGGTTGCTCGAAGGGTGCCAAGTCTTCGTTGTTGGCACTCTTCGACTGGGCATTGGCACTCTTCGGAAGCTCCCATTCCCAGTGTTGTCCTTCCCCCATCCCAACCTTTCTGGACTTGACTCCGAGCATGGCCTTGGCGCGCTTCAGGGTCCGGTCCGATATTCCGGCCTGGTGCGCCTGGCGCATGATGCTTTTCGAGTCCTGCCCGCCGTTCTTGAGGAGTTCAATGAGAAACGTCTTTGCATCGGCGCATGCGTTGGTTTCTTCCTGTGTCTCGGGCTGGGCGAGCAAAGACCGGGCCGTGTGAGTGCTTCCCCCTTCCCATGCGATAACGGGCTGGCAGCTCGCGCTTTCGACAATCTTGTACTGAATGGCTGGAGGCTTAACGCGCCACAGGTTTCCTTTGACCGGAGCCATAACTCGTGCTCCATCGTTGTCAGGGTCATCTGCGAAGAGGAAGCACGCTCGTGCTGCGCCTGTGATCCCGATGGAGCCACCGCCGCGATACTTCGGGTTGGGGCTGTTGCCCTTGTTGAGATGGCGGATGCAGATCACCGCGACGCCCTTCTTTTCAGCGAGTGCAGCCAGCGGGGCCAGTGCGCGGCGGACGTCTTGGTCCTTGTGGCTGTCGGTGTCGCCGCCCAAAGTGGCGGCGAGCGGGTCGATGACCAATAACTTGGCGTTCACGTCGTCAATCGCCGCTTCAATGTCGCGGAGGTGCGCCGGAATGGTAACGGTCCTTTCCACTCCGTCTGGCCCTGTGATGGTGTCAACGATTCGAATCTTTGACAAGTCGGCACCTGCGGCCTCCAGCCTAGGGCGGATAGTATCGCCTTTTCCATCCTCCAGGGAGACAATGACGACACCCGACGCGCCGACCTCGGGAGCGCTCCCGTCAGGCATCGATGCCCCACTTGATGTGCGTGCGGACAAGTCGAGTGCAACGGTGGACTTGCCCTCGTCAGGGTCACCCTCGAACAGAGTGACTTTCCCGAGCGGTATATGTCCAGGCCAGAGCCATCGCACTTTCTCCGGCACGACATCGCAAGCAAGCACGCCCGGCACCGCCACCTTAGGCGGAGCGAGCTTTGCAACATCCAGCAGGGCCAGCATCCCCTTGTCCCCTGCCAGCCCAATCCAATCGTCAGGACCGTTCACACCTTCCGCCTGCGGAAATTCGACAAAGAAAACCTGCGCGCCCCACTCCACCAGCGTTTCGGCGAGCGCCTGACGGGCTTGTCGCACTTTCGGATTACACGCTACGTTTGCGTCAAAGGCGACAAGAACCTTGCGCCGTATGAAATTAATTAACCCGCAGTCCGGGAGCGGGCCTTTGATTTCTTCGCGCTCTCCGCCCGGCCCCGTTTCGATGCCCGTCTTTCCCCGCCAGCCCCAACACCCAAAAGGGGCAACGGCAAGCCACTTTCGCCCGCTCCGGGCTGCAAGCCCGGTGAAAGCCAACGAGCTCTTCACGGCTTCGGGAATCAGCATGGGCACGGTCACGTCCGCGAGGAGTTCGCTAATGCCGGGCGGGAAGTAAAGCCGGTTGTGTCCACGCGGAAAGAGGTACTTTCTCTTGGGCTTCCCGTTCGCGTCGATCTCTGGGTTATCCCTCCTGACCGCATAGCTCCATACGTCGCCATTGACGGGACTGAGGTACGGAAAGAGGATGCCCGACAGGTCACCTGAAAAGGCAGTTCCCGGGAGGTTGCGTGCTTCTACATCCGTCACGCGCCGGACCTGGGCCGCGCGCAGCAACGCTTCGTCAACCCCGATGCGCGCGAACATGGCAACGTCATTCGGCAAGAGGTGACCGTCAACGGCCATCGCGCACCTCGCACATCGAATCATCGCGCTTCGCGGGCCTGCGAGCGCGGCACTCGCCATCGTCGTCCGGCTCCACGCGTCGTGATTCGAGCCATCGCAGAACATCAGCCCGACGGTAGCGGACGCATCGTGCCGAAATCCTGTAGTAATCCGGTCCGGTTCGTTGTTGACGCCACTTCCGCATCGTGTGGTTCTTGACGCCAATCAACTTGCCCGCCGAGCCTTCAGTTAATCCTTCGTCCTCGTCTCTGACAATCTCGGTTAGTTGGTTCATCTCCCCATCTCCCAAAAATTCTCTTTACTTCCTCCGAAGTATTGGCTAGTCTTTGGTTATGGTTAAGCATCACGTTGCCCATAGCGCCAAGAACCTCGCGCTCCCGGTTACGTTCGGGAACATGATGCTTTCTCGGTTCAAGTTCGAACTCGACACCAACAACCCCGACTTAATTTGGGCGAGGTTTCGGTGGGTTGCGCCGCTGTCACTCGAAGAATCTAAGGCCATGCAGGTATGGGTCGACCCATTTCAGGCTCGCAGCCGATTCTTGCAGGCTCAGAATAGGGATGAAATCCTCGCCTTCCTCAATTTCCTTGGCGTCGGGTGGTCCCATGAAACAGAGCCGGTCGAAACGCCGGTTAAGGCACGGAAAGGGTTCAAGCGAATCACCATACGCCACGCTCAGCCAATCTTCGTGAGAGATGTCGAGGTATTCCAGGAGTTCACACGACAGGCTCTTACCAAGCTCCCCTCGAAGTGGCTCCGGCTTCCCGGCGGCAGCTACCTGAATGTCGAGGCCATCGGGTGCCTGGAAACCCGCCTCGAAAGGATTGGCGGGATGCTCGTCCTCCGATTCATCCCTACCACGCTAAGCCAAGCCATATTGGGCGCCGTGCTTGCTGACCAACTTGCTGGCAACAAGTACCGCTTATGTGAGCTACCGGAATGCAGAATGCCCTTCAGGGCTGGGCAGCGCCAACCGCCGAAGAGGTTTTGCAGCAGTCGTCACCGGGCTATCGCAGCCATGCGACGCTACCGCAGAGGCAGCAAATATCGAGGCCGACAGAGCGCGCGAAAATCGACAAAGCGAGGTGAACCGATATGATCTACAAGCAGAAGGGAAGCCGATACTATTATGTGAAATTTCACTGGAACGGTCAGCTAATCCACCGCTCCACCCGGGCGACGGACCGGAAGACGGCGCGCTCTATCGAAGGGAAGATGCGGGCCGAGCTCGCCTGCGGGAACTGGGGCATCCTCGAGAAGAAAGCCGCACCGACGCTGGCCGAGTTTCTGCGCAAAGATTTTCTGCCCTTTGCTGAGAGCCGCCATGCGGACAAGCCGAAGTCGCTCGACTATTACGAGTTCGGCTCAGAGATGCTTAGGAAGTCAGACTTGGCCGGATTGCGTCTTGATGAAATCACGGGCCAACATGCGGGGCAGTTTGCGGCACGCCACTCGAGCCTTTCTCCCTCGACGGTCAATTGTGGTCTTCGCACACTCCGGCGCGCCGTACGGCTGGCCTTTGAGTGGGGCAAACTTGAACGGCTGCCAAAGATTAGCTTGGCGAAGGGCGAGCGCCAGCGGGATCGTGTGCTGAGCGAGGACGAGGCCATGCGTTATCTCGCCGCGTGTGCGCAACCGTGGCACGATATAGCCACCATCATGCTAGGCACCGGAGCGTGTCCTTGGAGTGAACTAGCCAAGCTGCGCTGGGAGCATGTCCTGTTGAATGAGCAGGGCGGAATTATCCAGATCGCCGAAGGCAAAACCAAGGCCAGAAGACGGCTCTTGCCGATGGTGCCAAGGGTTTATCAGACTCTCAAGGCACGACATGAGGCTCAAGGTTGCCCCTCAGAGGGTTGGGTGTTCCCGTCTGAGTCTGCGAGCGGCCACTTGATGCAGGGAAGCGCAAAGAACCAGCACGCCAAGGCGTTCACAGTTCTTGCAAAAGCCCACGCGGAAAACCCCGAAGCGAACCCCGAAGTCAAGCCGTTCCCGCCTTACACGCTCCGGCACACCGCGCTCACATGGCTAGCACCTTACGGGGATGCCTTTGCACTCATGCGTGCTGCCGGACACTCCCAGATCGCGACAACCATGCGATACATACACCCTCAGTCTGAGGAAATCGAGAAGATGTTTGACAGACTGAGTCGGCAGATGGGGCGCAACGAGAAGGCCCTTTTGAGCGCCGAAGGTCAGGGAGTGGTCAGAGATGGGGGTCACAGCGAAAAGTGCCTTCCAGGCGGTAGGTCAATATCGTGTGCAAGTGCCGAAGAATCAAAGGTTTTGGTGAGCCGTGAGGGAATCGAACCCCCAACCTACTGATTAAGAGGCAGCCTATCTTTTTCCATTCCTTAAGTTTTTCTCCATTCCTTCCATAACTTTACACCAATTCAGGGGTTCTGCTTTCGCTCAAATGGTAGAACCTGTTTTCTTACAGTTACATACGATGAATTCGCCATTCTGCTACGGTTCTGCAACGTTCCGCGACCGAGTGTGTGGAGAAGGCGCGGCATGAGATCCACTCGGCCACGTTCTGGTACCACTACCACTTCCATCGCCGAGCCGGCGCTCGACTTCGGCCGCCTCCCCGGATTTGTGCCAGAATTCGAACGTGGCCCGTCGCGCAACACAGGTTTCACGCGGGTCGACTCGCTCCTTCCGCAAATCAATATTACCAAACACCGTCTTAGGGAACTTGAGGCGGTCCACCTCGTCCGAGAACAGCGCAACCAAAGAAGGCAGGAACTCGCCTTTAACGCTCGGCCGTTTGTCCTTTGCGGACTTCCCCTCCGCCCACTTCCTGCTGATCAATTGCTTTACACCAGACGAAATGGAAAATTTTTCCTACAAGTCCTTGGCCATCCCCAGTTCGGACTGCCCTACGGTCAGGACCGCCTCATTCCAATCTGGGTCGCCACCCTGGCCGTTCGCCAGCGCAGCCGGGTCGTCCGTTTCGGTGCCGCGTCCGAGATCCTCGACTTTTTCCGCCTGTTTAAAGACGGCAAGAGATATCGCCGCCTTATCGAAGGTTTTCAGCGAGTTTTTGGCGCCACCATGTTCTTTGGAACTAATGACGAACCGCGCCGCGAGCTGGTGCTCGACTGGGCGCGATTTCACTTTTTTGACGACCTCCGTCTGTGGTTCCACAAGACCGAAGCCGAGCAGACCGTCTCACCTAACCATGAGAATTGCGCCGTTCTCAGCGAGGCCTTCTACAATGAGATCGATCAACATCGCATTCCAGTAGAGCGCGAGGTCGTGGCCGCGTTGGCCAACGCGCCCGGTGTACTCGATCTTTACTTGTGGTTGGTATGGAAAACTTGGTCTCTGAACAACCAAACCGCCCGAATCCCTCTCTTCGCCGCCGGCGGTCTCGCCAACCAGATCGGGTCTGGCGGATATTCCGCCGACCGATTCTTCCGACGTAAACTCAGCCGGTGGCTTGCCGAAGTCAAGGCGTTCTGGCCCCATTGCCCTGCGCAAATCTCGCCAGACGGCCAAACCCTCATCGTCAATTCATCCAAGAAGAGTCCCGCCATTTCCACCATTCCAACAGCCAGCAGATCCTGAAGCCTCACATTCGGAATCTTGTACTCTGGCCCCTGCTCAAAATGTCAGTAAAACCCTGATCGCCTTATGTGAATGCATTTGGCTCACGGACCAGTTTTTTCACCTTACAGCACCCATTTTTCCTGATCGCCGTAATGCACTTCGGCGTGTACAAGGCCACCTTGCGGCGTGACCCGGAACCTAAGTCTATCATCATCAACTGGCAAAGTATCAATCAAACTCTGAGGAAGCCTTCGAGCCTGTCCCTGACGAATTGCTAATCCGTGACAAAACCCAGGGGATTAGAGGTTTTGACACCATGATGATATGCGCGATCTGGTCATTCTTTTAATTCATCTCATCGCCATGTTCGCCCGGCTTTTGGGTCCCGGCGGCCTGCGTTCCGTAGTCGCGGAGTCGATCCCCGTCAAGCAGCAACTCCTCATCCTCAATCGTTCGCGGCAGCGGTCCCCCAATCTACGAGCTTCAGATCGCCTCATCGCCAGCTGGTGCGCTCTATTTCTGCGGGCGTCGAGGCTGATCCGTTCGGCCATCGTGCTGAAGCCGTCGACCCTTCTGCGCCTTCACCAGATCCTGACCCAGCGCAAGTACCGCCTGGTTTTCTCCCCGAAAGGCCGACGCAAGCCCGGACCCAGGGGACCCAACAAAGAACTCATCGACGCCGTCGTCCAAATGAAGCAGCGCAATTCCACGTGGGGCTGTCCGCGCATCGCTTAGCAGATTGCCCTCGCTTTCGACATCCCCATCGACAATGACACGGTTCGAAGGATTCTCGCCCGTCGCTACCGACCGCGACAGGACCCTGGTGGTCCATCCTGGCTGACTTTCCTTGGCCACCTGAACGACAGCCTCTGGAGCGGAGACCTGTTCCGGTGCGAATCGGCCACGTTGCGAACTCACTTGGTCCTGGTTGTCATGGATCAATTTACCCGCCGCATCCTGGGGTTCGGCGTCCAAACCGGTACCGTCGGCGGTGTCGCTCTTTGCCGGATGTTCAACCACGCAATTCGAGGGCAACGCGGGATGCCCAAGTACCTCAGCTCCGACCTTGATCCACTCTATCGCGTTGGGCGGTGGCAAGCCAACCTGCGGATCCTGGAGGTGACCGAGATCAAGACCGCCCCCTATGTTCCCCTGTCCCACCCCTTTGTGGAGCGGTTGATCGGTACCCTCCGCCGAGAGTGCTTGGATCGTACGCTGTTCTGGACCACTGCCGATCTCGAAAGCAAACTGCTCGATTTCAAGACCTATTTTAACCATCATCGCACACATACTGGGCTGCAACGGCGAACACTTGACCCAGACGCGATGGTGCCGCGACCCGTCGCCCACCTCCATTCCTGTGGATGGCAAGGCCACTATCGAGGCCTCGATCAAACCCCGATAGTTGTCTGATTCCCAAGAAACCTAAAATACCGGCCTCGTGGCAGTGATGGCGTCTGGTTCGACGCCTTGCGATGCCGAAGTGGAGAAGCGACCGGCTAGGGTCTCGGTGAAGTCGCTGAAAATGGATGAAAGGGCGGTGAGATCCGCGTGCGCACGGCGTGACAAAATCGTGAAATTCAGAAAACCTCAGGAAATTAGCAATTCGCCAGCGACAGGACCGGCGTGGGCGTAGACCGCCTTTCCCGATAGCTTGTCCGCAGAGCAACGCTTGATGGCCTTCGAGGCGCGCCTATGCACGACCACACAAATCAAGTAAAATTCCTACTCAGCGAAAAAGTTGGACGGGACTCCCAGGATCGTAGCCGGGGCACCGTACTTCTGAGGGTGAAAACGATTGAAACAGTGGGACGTTTTCCTTAGTCATGCTTCGGAGGACAAGCAATCCGTCGCGTTGCCCCTCACTGAGGCGTTGCGCCGCGCAGGAGTTCGCGTGTGGCTCGACAAGTTTCAAATAGAAATTGGCGATAGTCTTAGGCAGAAGATTGATCAGGGTCTGGCCAATAGTCGCTTTGGAGTGGCCATACTATCGCAAGCGTTCCTCACAAAACACTGGACGGGAAGCGAACTCGATGCTTTGTGGGCACTCGATGTAGTACTGCCGGTCTGGCATGGCATCGACAAGAAAACGCTCATGAAATACTCGCCGCTGTTGGCCGGCAAGGTGGGAATTTCCACAACTGAGGGAATGGACGTAGTAGCGCAGACTATTGCTGTTCGCCTCTTCAAACCCCACGATGATTCTCAGGAAAGCTTCTCGCAAATCGCGCGAGACTTCGCTGTACTGCTGGCTAGAGCCGCTACGGTGAGCGAGCTCGTCGGTTTCGTTGCCGAGCACCCAAAGATCCTTACGCGTTCTTTGGGGGTGTACGTCGATTCAGAAGACTTGTTCCGCGTTGCCGTGCTGTTAGGGCCGAACCTCGTCGACTTCTGCACGGCGAGTTTCCAGCCTTCGATCGGCCGACTGAGCGACTATCAATTTGTTCTGTTTGGGCCGGTCGACGCTTCCTTATTCGACGACGTCCGGGCAAGCACAGGGTTGGATATTACTCTTAAGCGGGCAAAAGATATCGGGAACTGGCTACAGAGCAACATGGCTACAGCGCGTGAGGTTTTGCGCGACGTACCCACCGCAGTGCTCACCAAGGTCGTTGCCGGCCGGAGACCGCAGCCCGGCTCGCCTGCAGTACGGACTCTGCAAAATCTTAACGACGATCTGATTAGGATTCAGGTTCGAACCTACGATTGGCTACTCGACAGCGCGTTGTCGCTTGCTGATGGTGGTGACGATCAATGATCGATCCGGAATGGCTCGGGTCTGGCGGTTATTCTGCCGACCGATTCTTTCGACGCAAACTCACCCGCTGGCTTGCCGAGGTCAAGGCGTTTTGGCCTCATTGTCCCGCTCAAATCTCGCCAGATGGCCAGACCCTTGTAGTCCACTCATCCAAAAAGAGCCCCGCCATTTCCACAATTCCAATACCCACCAGATCCTGGAGCCTCACATTCGGCATCTTCTACATCGGCCCCCGCTCAAAATGTCAGTAAAACTCTGATCGCCATTTGTGAATGCATTTGGCTCACGGACCAGTTTTTTCACGTTACAGCACCCATTTCTCCTGATCGCCGTAATGCAGTTCGGCGTTTACACCGCCATCTTGCGGCGTGACCTGGGAGCTAAAGCTATCAACATCAACTGGCAAAGTATCAATCAAATCTAAGAAGGCCTTCGAGCCTGTCTGCGTTCGAGTCGGCCGACCTCGTTACTTTATCGGCATTCCGATCGCAGCCCAATAGAAGCCGGCCACACCTGCTCCACAATCTGAGTTGCGCATAGCCAGCCTGAAGCCGTAAGGCGTCACATCGCGGGCAATGCCCACGACTGCCGCTCGGGTACTCGAGATAGCGCTGTGTGCCGTAAGCAGTACTACGGGAGCGTTCAGAAACGGGTCGGCAAAGTAGATGTCCACAAACTGCCAGTCTCCTGTCTGGCCGCTGGGCGGGAACGACAAAGTATTGACCTCGCCAGTTTCGATTGATGGCTCGGGTTTCGCCTGAGGGTTGAAAAGGTTGCTGTGGGAGAACGCAGCCCAGTAGAAGGCGCAGGCGCCACTTGCGCAGTCCGAGTTCCGGGCTGTCAAAAGAAACGGATCAGCGATATGAGCCCGATTCACAAGGCCCACGGCCGCGACGTTATTGACCGTAACGTTGAGGTTTGTCGGGGCCATCAATACTGAGGATTGATTGGGGTCCGGGACACCAGGTGTCGGCCAAGTCTGCAAGTCCCCGAACGCGCCCGCAGGCGCGAAAGATAGCGGGGGAACAACGCCCATGCTGAGGTCAGGCACCGGGAGGGTTGCGAGTGGCAAGACTGGTTCATTGACATACGTTCCCGCCACCATCGGGGTGCCGTGGATATCTAATTCAACGTCGACGTTGGACGGTACTGGCTCACGCATCGCCAACCACGAGAAGGCGGTAGAACCACCCTGGGAGCGGGTCGCGTTGCGTGCTGCGAGGGTGAAGCTGTCTAGACCCACGCCGGCTACGACGCACACTGGAGCGGCGCCTTGTGGAAATGTATCGTCCAGATAGGGGGTCACAAAGACGCGTGGTAGAAGCTGATTCTGTGGCCAATTGATTCTAACGGTTAGCTCTTGCCAGTCGCCTGGCTTGCAGGCGGGCCCAAAAGAAAGTCCCTCGCCCAGGCTTCCTCCCGTGATGATACTGTTGGTCAACTTGACGCTCATGATGGACTTCCTTGACGCGTGCAAATTCGTAAGCAGCTTTCTCTTTAGATCGCTTCGCTTTTGAGCCGGAATTTGATAGCCTGAAAACAGGCTACCCTATGTTGACCCCACCATGCCAGCGATATGTGCAAAGCAATCCGCTAGCCCCAGGGAGTATTACGTCAGGAGGGCGGTTTTTCCTTCTGGCTGGCCGGTTAAACCAGCACAATCGTATGTAAAGACCCACAGGATTTTTGACAACTCGCGATGATTAAAGAACTTCTGAGATTCTTCATCCCCCAAAATGTTAGCCTGTTTAGGGGGTCAATTTTGGGGTTGGATTCCGACCGTATCTTGCAGCTCTTCTGGCGTCCATTGTCCCGGTGCCTATGTTTCTCGTTGCAATTGGCTTGCCAGGTAGGTAAACTTGTCGCCTTCCGACCATCTTGGGGAATTGCTTGGTTTAAGTTAGCTGACTTTCGGCGCACTGCTCAGCGTGCTGGCCAGGAGCACACTGGGATGGTTTTCCGATTGACCGTGTTCCGAATTCACGTAATACAGCCGTTCGTTCGGCGTTCGCTGGAGCTTCCCTTCTCCTGGTACGATATATAGCCAGACGGAGGTACTGGCCGTGGAGACCCCGGCTCCCCGACTCCAGGACGTACAGGCGCTGGCCAAGCTGGTCGGCGAATCGCCCGCCCTGCTAAAGACGATCGAACAACTTCCGGCCATGGCAGGGAGTGGAGCCGCGGTGTTGATAACCGGTGAGACTGGCACCGGTAAGGAGCTCGTGGCACGGGCGCTCCACTACCTCAGCAAGAGGGCCTCCTTCCCCTTCGTACCGGTAAACTGCGGGTCGCTTTCGGACGCGCTGCTTGAAGGCGAACTCTTCGGGCACGAGCGCGGGGCTTTTACGGGTGCCCACATTCGCAGAAAGGGCCTCATTGCCCAAGCGGAGCAAGGCACCCTGTTTCTCGATGAAGTGAACAGTCTGACGCTTAAGGCCCAGACCGACCTTCTTCGGGTGCTTCAGGACAACACATTCCGGCTCGTCGGATCCAGTATCGAGCAGCACGCCGATGTGCGCATCCTCGCGGCCACCAACGCTCCTCTTAAGCAACAAGTACTCTCGGGAAGTTTTCGGGCAGACTTGTACTACCGGCTTTGCGTCTTTTCGATCACCCTGCTTCCCCTTCGCGACCGCAAAGAGGATATTCTCGCGCTGGCGGATCACTTTCTGAAGAAGCATACCCCCGTCGCGAATGTGCCGTTCGAACTGGCTCCCACCGCACGCGCCGCCTTGGTGCTCTGCGAATGGCCAGGCAACATACGAGAGCTCGAAAATGCGGTTATCCGCGGAATCCATCTCACTAAGACGAATTCGATTGGCATCGAAGACCTCGGGCTGCAATGTAAGGCGGCGGAGCTGACTAGCCCAACCCCGGTACCTCCTGCGCAACGCCGTTGTTTTTCCGCGTTGAAGCGAGCAGCCATCGAAACCTTCGAAAGACAGTACCTCACTCGTATCATGTCTGAGTACCGGGGCAACGTCAGCCACGCGGCGCGTGCGGCGGGTAAGGACCGGCGCGACTTCGGCAAACTCCTGAAGAAGCATCTGCTGAACCCGAGAGCCTTCTCCCCTCCGGGAAGCCCCTCCCCCGAGTAACTGCGTTAAGAACACCCCACGTGGTGCGATTTATATCCCACACAAGGTGTAATCCCTTCTGAATACCCATGATCCGTTCGCCGAGCACGTTCGGGATGTCAGGGATGGTGCGGCTTTGTTCCCCCACCTGTTTGTTCATTGATCTCCGCGCGGTGGCGCTAAGTGATTCTAGGCAAAGGAGACTGCAGCTAAGCCCGGTTGGACTCCCATGTGCTTTAGTGAAGTGCGAGAGTAATGAGCTTGGACATTCCAATGGACGACAAGGCCGGCGCCCAGCGTCAGGAAGCGGACTTGGCGCGTGCGGTGATGGGTTATCTGGGCGAGCATCCCCGAGCCATGGATACTGTGCAAGGGATTGCCGAGTGGTGGGTGATGCGCCAGCAGCTTCGTGTTGAAGTGGACGTGGTGGCACGAGTGCTGCAAAGGCTGATGCACGAGGGTCTCTTGGAAAAGGTCGATTCAGCCAATGGTCCGCTTTATCGTCTGAGGCGATAGGGCGGCGGTAACCCCGCATTTGTCGCTTCGGGCGTTGCACCGTTGGGATCGTTGCCGGACCGGCCTTCTTGGCTCCCTACACTCTTTGATGTCGGAGTTTGCAGAGCTCACGCGCACCCGCTGCGACGTTCCACCGCCTTTGGCTGCAATCTGAGTAGTCGACCTAACGATTGTTGCCCGACGATGGAGAAGGCTATGCGTGACCGACTCGGGCAGTGTTCGTTTCATTCACACAAATCGTCGGAGGGCAGGTCGCCACGAGATTGCCAGCTACGCCAGCGCCGTCGAGAGGGATGAAAAACCATCAGCCGTCTAGAGCACGCGCGTCAAGGACAAGGGAGGTCCCCACGGCCACGAATGCGGCAAGCCGGCTATAACGGAAAAAGTAAAAAAGCCTAAACCCATGCTAGGTTCATTTTAACGTGCGCCAGTGTCATCACCGAGCGTAGTGCGGATGTTGGCAGAACCGGGTCGATGCGCGCTGCTTGTGCAGGACCCAATGCAACGCTATTAACGGCAAAGAAAAGAAGGAACACAAAATGTCTAGTAGCTTCCTCGTGATCCGCCTCGTTCCCGACTCAACTGTCCCCTTTTATCTCTTCCAAGAGTACCTCGATGGGCTTTTGATTAAGGTGTATCCCGCCGACGTTGACCTGAGTGCATCACCCTCACCGAGCCCACTCGGCTACGCTCAAATAGTTGCCTCGAATCTTACTCTACTTGGAACTTCGTCGCCGGGTACTTACCTGCTGTTAGTGTCCAGTTCCGTCCAATCGGCGACGGTGCAGTCTTCGACAGATTATGGGAATACTCTCGATCTTGAAAATGTGGCTGGCATCCCGTTCGGATCAATCGTTTACGCCCCTTCGGCCTTTCCAATGTTCGCAGACCTTTTTAACCCGAATACGACTGTACAGGACATCTCATCCTCGAACACGACGATCACACTTAAGCCATCCATTCCGAATTATCTGGGGCCAGAATATTTAGTCTATTTCTTTCTTACGTACGGCCCTGGAGGCAATTCTCCGACCATTACTCCGAATTGGACCGCTAGCCCTCCGTTCTTTACGTTCAGTTTGATTACGAGCGCCAAGGTTAACAGTTCGACGACCGTGGACTTCTCGACTACCATTGGCATCGCTGCCGGGATGGACGTGACTGCCTCGGGTATTCCGGCAAGCACCTCAGTAACGGTAACGGAGGTGAACAGCACATCGGTGACTCTTTCGAGAGCGGTCACTCTGGCGAACCACACCGCGGTCACCTTTAAACAAAACCTCAATTCCGGGATTGTTCAACACTCCCAATCAGTCTCCTACGGAGGGGTAAGCTACTCAATCCCGGCGTCGGTCGCCACAGCGATCATTCAGATCACCCCGCCGACAACCACGGCAGGAACACCAACCTACCTGGACATCTCGGTCGTCGCTACGCGAGGGCCTATTGCGATACCAGTCCAAAGCGCTTTCTACAACGTTCTTCTTAATACGGAACCCCAACTCCCAACGCCCGACCAATATCAGGCCATCCCGCCGGAGCAGACGAGTCTATATCTCACATTGCCTGCCCCGCCGAATCAAGGCATCGGTCTTACCATCCCAACAGACGGCAGTGCGCCCCCGTTCTGGGGTAATAATGGCTTGTTTCAGGCGATGCAAACAGCAATTACTAACGATCCGTTTTTCTCCTCGGCCGACATTAGCACGCTGTCCCTGGACCAGTGTGCTCGGATGGCCTACGACATCGTGTGGAGCCAACTGGCAAACCAGCTACCCACGCCGCCGGATGCGTTGGAATCGCTTTATTCCGCTCCTCCTAACTTCGGTGGCAGCACAGGTACCGATAGCAGTGGCAACCCGAACAACACCACCAATAACCTCGAACAGGACCGACAAAAATTCGAAGGGACGCTGAACAGCTTCTACTCCACCGCCAATGCCAACGCCGAGCGGCTCACTAAGTTTGTGGCCGCAGCCTCGGCGGCGGTTTTCTGCGAGCAGACAAGTCTAAATTCGACGGCGGCGTTGCTGGAATTCCCGGTCGATCCGTCATCCACCTTTGCCGCGGCTGTCGAAAGCGAACTTCTTGTGCAAGGACTCGGACCATCAGGACCTGCCGGAATCAACTTTGGCGTTCCCGCGGCATTTTTTTACGCACTGGGCGCAAACTTAGACAAAAGCACCACGGCCCCACAACGCTTTCAACTAGCTACAGGAGATGCCATTGAACGGATCATTCAACAGATTTCAACGGCAGAAAATGCGAAGGTGATTGCCGATTCCGAAGCCTTCGTCAACACGAGCCTGGGGCTGCCGAATATCACTTCGTTCCAGGCAGCCCGGCGGCTAGTCGCTCTCGGGGTGTCGGCCGCGTCGAACAGTTCATCAGCGACGGTGTATTCCGGAAGCCCTCTTTCATCGCTTGTCAGTGATTGGCTCTCCGCCCCTGCTCCAGCGGCAACGCCAAATCCGCCGCTGACCTACCAGAACATCGACTTCAACATCTGGACGCAGCAGTTAGCCAGCTCGGACCCTCAAGGCTATCTCTATCTCGACCTTGACGTGCTGACCCAGGGTTATGTCATTCCTCCTTTCACGGCTACTCCGACTGGCGCTCCCACCCCTGCGACACTGACGTTCGCTGGGCAAAACTCCGACGGGACCGCGATCGGAATTGGCGTGGGAATGACGGTGAGCGGAAACAATATCGCTCCAGGCACGGTGGTGACAGCAGTAAGCACCAGCGGCACGACGGTGACTGTCACGTTGAGCCCTGCCGCCCCGGGCAGCGTGACTTCCGTCAGTTTCAACGGCATCACAGCGAGAACAACGGCGGATTGTCCCTCGGGAACGAAGCTGACCTTTGCCTCGGGCGCGACGGCCGGAATTGCTGCGGGTATGGCGATCTCTGGACCGAATATCGCTCCGGGGACGGGGGTAAGCAGTGTGTCCGACCCGACTGTCACGATCAAGCCGGCGGTCTCATCCGATGTTCCTTCCGGTTCCGTGATCACCTTCGTGACCACTCCCAGCACGTTGGCCGACCAGATCTTTGGGTGGCTGCCGTCAACGACTTCGCCACCGACGCCGAATCCGACCGTCGCCACATTGAAGCAGGTTACGGCAACGCAATGGACAAACTTTTTCATGTACACGGGGAACGCGACCTGGCTGCCGCAATTCACACAGCCGGTCGCTCCCGGCGCTTCGCCCGGTCAAGTTACGCAGAAGGCCGGCTACACTGCGACGCGCATACGCGCATTCATACGGGCCGTGCATCAGTTCTTCACCGTTTCGTCCGTCGCCACGGCGGCTCAACTTCCGGCTCCCGGTGCGCCGCCCGCCTTCGATTTGCCGTCCTATGACCCGATCAGTCTGGCGGTCAGTTACCTCTCCAGCGGTTTCCAATTCGGCAATGGCTCGATCGCGAGCTCGGACCTGGCAAACGCGGTGCAAAACGTATTCCCCGACGACCTGGAGGCGCAAGCTTGGCTTTCCCAGGCGATGACGGCCATCAATGAACTCTATGAAATTGCGCGCGTCGCGACCCCTCCGACAATCCCCAGCCCATACTCACTCCCCAGCCCATATTCACTGACGAAAAATGTGGGTGACACGTTCAGCTTTTCCTTGGCCGAAGCGCTTTATGCGCGCGGCTTCCGCAGCGCGAGCGATATCACCAAACTTTCCGCAGCAGATTTTCAGCAGGCCTTAACGGGTACCGTGGCCTACGATTTCGCGAACGCAGGCGTCACCTCCCTCTACGCGGAAGCGCAGAAGATCGCCCCGAACCCCTCCTCTACGGGCCAGTCCGGCGGATCGTTTCAGCCGATCAATCCGGATGGTTCGCTAGTCAATTGCGTCCCGCCGCCCTGCCTCTCACCCACCGGGCCGATCGCCTATTTGCAAGACATGCTGAAGCTTTCCCAGGAGTCGACCTGCGACAATCCCTTCGCGGCGCCGGCGGCTGGGCAGACGACGGTCGGCGACGCTGTAACGGCCCGGCGCGGGCCCCTCAGCACCCTGTTGGCGAGCGGCGCGAATCTGGAGACGCCGCTGCCTTTGATTGACATTGTCAATGAGTGCCTGGAGTATTTGGGCGCCACCCAGCCCCCCGCTTCCGGCCCTAGCGGGCCCACTCCCAGCGGAACGGTCTACGACACCTCAGCCGATCAAATGGCGGGGCTCGAACTTTGCCGCGAACAGGATTGTTCTCGCGAAGAAGATCGCGATTGTCACGACCCAGTCGCGATTTTCGCGGCGCTGCCCGAATTCTCAACTCCAGCCACACCGGTCAAGGGAACAAACGATTCGGTCGAGCCGCAGGTCTACAAGGCGCTGAAAGCCGATTTTTCCTCGTGCGATCTGCCTTATTCCCAGGGCCTGGATGTGTCGCGCACCTACTTGCGACAATTCGGAACCTGCCGCTTTGAAGAATTACGAGCCTTTCGCAAGTGCATTAGCGAGTTTGCGCTTAGTCCCGCGAACCCGCCAACGGGATTCCAATCCTATCTTTGGCGTTACCCGGTGCGAATCGAAACCGCCATCGAATACCTGGGCATTACTCCGGAAGAGTACACATTGCTACTCCAGGGAACGGCGTTCTTGCCTTGCGCAACCACCCAGCGGGGAGATCGCACCTCTGGAAAAGTGCCGGTCGCAGAACTCTACGGGTTTCCCCCAGCTGACACAGACAATTCATGGATCAACGAGGTCATCGTCCTTTCGAAATTTCTCAGCTGTACTTGCCTGACGTACTGCGAATTTCTGGAATTGTGGAAGTCTGGATTCGTGCAATCTACAAATGGGAGAGACAAGGAGAACGAAAACACCGCTTACCCCGAATGTGAACCTTGTTGCCTGGAGAGTTATCAACTTCAAATTCCAGAAGGCGACGCGCGCCAGCAGACGCTTCTAGCATTGGCTGTGTTCATTCGCCTGTGGCGAAAGTTGAAAGGCCTCTCCGGCGCAGGATACACCTTCCAGCAACTCTACGATATTTGCAGCGTCTTCCAGTTGTACAATTCCGGAGAAATCAACCCTGAGTTTATCCGGGACCTCGCCGCCTTCGAGATGTTGCGCGATCACTTTCACCTGGCCCTGGTCGATCCCGCGGACCATGCCACGGGAACAACCGGAGCCGATCGCACCCATCTGCTCGCCCTTTGGGTCGGCAGCGGTGCCAAGAAATGGAAGTGGGCGATCGACCACCTCGTGGACGGAGTCGAATCTCACGCCAGGGACCGGTACGGCTGCGAGCGCCCGCGCGGCGAAGGCGTGGCCCACATGGCCGACAACCTCGACGCTCTCTCCCGCCTTGCCGGTTTCAACCCGCCTACGTCGACCGACACATGGAACAGCACTCCCGGTTGCACGCTGCGGTTCGCCGAAGTGCTGGCGAAAATCAGTGCATCGCGTTTCAGAATCGGAGAACTGCTCTATCTATTCAACGCGGTTCCACCCCAGGACGCCGAAGACCCGTTCCCGCTCCAGGATCCCGACGATGTCCTGAACTTCCCGCTCGAGCTGCCGGAAAGCGAGCACCATCACAACCTTTGGAAACTCCGTGAGGCGCTCCTGGCGGTAGAAGTTGGGGAAGAAGAAGTTGGCCGCTGGACGTGGCATCGGATTGTATCAGAGTTCCGCGACAAGTTTGGGTACGCCCCTGCCAGCGGGCAAGATCCCCTGCTTTCGGTCGGGCAGCACTTCTTCCCGGACGTGCTCGAAGCCTCTGGTTTTTCCGTCAGCGCTCAGCAAAGACAGTATCGAATCACACTCACCTCGAGCGCCGCATGGAATTCGCCAGAGAGCCCTTTCCAGTACGATGCGACTTCCACCCAGTTGTGGATACAACTACCTCTTCGCGATGAGGCTGTCGCGACTAAGCTCAGCCAGTTGCCGGAACTCAACAGCGCTGAACAGAATGCAGTGCAGGATCTTTATTTCGCGCCGCGGGTCGATCTGGCCTTCCTGTCGTTTCTCTTTCCCGATTGGCAGAGCGCCGAGATCCATCTCATCCAGGAACGCGACGAGGCCAAGCGTTGGAGCTATTTCCTCCGCCACTTCGTGCTCGCCAATGCCCGGCGCAAAGTAATCGCCGACCACCTTGCGAAACACGTCGCGCAGCGGACTGGCTGCCGTCCCGAGGACCTGAACGAAGTTTCCGAACTTGTCTTGAGCAGCCTACTCTCGGACGAAAACACCGGGACACCCTGGGAGTATGATACTGGCGTGCCACCAACAGTCATGTGGACTCTGCCGCCATCGGGCGGCGCGATCGCAGCGCTCTTGGGTCTCGTTGGAACGGGACTTCTCGGCGAGTACGCAATCGCCCAGCCGCAGAACAATAGGGATAAGGACACCGCCAAGCCTCAGGGCGAGACTGAGGACTCTTACCAAGTCGTCTGGCGGGAAGTCCGCGGTCCGCTTGAGGCTTTCGGGCACGAACGGGATATCACGAATAGTCCAATCCCGACAGTAGTGCCGTCGATAGCACTTTCACCTGCCGCCACCTCGCTGGTTACCTTCCAAAATGGATACGCCTTCAAGACCAGCGATGGTATGCGATTGGGCGGCGCCGAGGCAATCCTCGTTCGCTGGTCTGGAGTGCTATTGGTGGAGCGGGAGGGCGAATACGCGTTCCACGCCGGGGCCCCCACTCCGCATGGAGAAGAGCCCGACCGCGAGCGGGCTAACAATTCCCAGTGGCGCGTGACGCTGAAGCGCGGCCAGAAGACATGGCCAGTACTCAACCACCAATGGCCGGGAGACACGGCCAGCGAGAGAAGCATGCCCCGTTTGCGGTCCGGAGCTTATCAGATCGTGGTCGAATTCAGTCAACCCGCGCCCGATTACACCAGTTCGCATATCCATCCGCAGCGCACCGGCTTCCAGGTCAAGTACGCCGGACCCGACAGCGACGGCTGTCTCGTCACGCTTCCTGTCAAGTACCTATACCGCGATTACCAGAACCAGACGCTCGATCAGGGAATTCAGGTCGTGAACAGAAGCAAGAACGCGCAAACATTCCTGAAAACTTTCTATACCAGCACACTTCGTGACATTCGGTGCACCTATCAACGCACGTTCAAGGCGGTCCTTTTCGCCGGCAAGCTCGGCCTCTCCGCGCGGCCGGATGATGACGGCCAATCGGAACTGGGTTACATGCTCGCCCACCCGGTCAATTTTGCAGGGTACGCGTACTACCGGAGCAGCGGGACATTCACGCAACATTTGGCGAACTTCGACTTCAACTTCCTGCCTGTGCAAGACAATTACCATGCGCAAACTCCCGTGCCTCCTGACCGTTCGGACCCGTCCCTCCAACGGACCCAGGCGATGTTTGACTGGTGGGAGCGGATTTTCGATTACGACCTGGTACGCAAAGAGGTCTGGCGATCACGCCAAGCCCATGTGTGGCATCTTTTCCAGGAAGCCCTGGCACAGAATCCCACCGACGCCGCTCAACTCCTTCGATACATCGGCGTCGACCTCAAATATTCGGCCCTCGACCTGCGTTTCTATCAGGATCAAAATACCGCAATTTACACGGTCTCCAGTACCGATCTGCAGGACGACCGGTGGCTGGTACGGGTCTGCCATGCGGACTGGTGGGTCCGCAATCTGGTGAATCGCTTTCACCCAAAAGACATGTCGAAGGCGCGGCCAGATCTGTGGGCCTCGCTGGATCCAAGCGAGCAGGTGATAATCTCCGGGGTTCCAGAAACCGGAAATGCTAATCTTGTGGCCTTTCTCGCAGATGGCTTTCTCGAGAATGGAAAGCCACGCCGCTATCTGGACTTTAAGCGGCTCAACGATGGACTGCGGGAACGTGGCCGAACTGCATTGATCTCCTATTTGTGCCGCATGAACCGGGTCGCGCTCAACTGGATTCCGTCGCCCTCGTTCGCTGCCGCCCCCGGTGACCTGAGCGATCTTCTCCTGCTCGACGTTGAAACCGGCATCTGCGAAAGGGCGACCCGGATCGAAGAGGCGATCTCTGCGGTCCAGGCGTTCATTCGCCGGAGTCGGCTTGGGCTGGAGCCAGGTTGGAAAGCGAACCGCGAATTCGTCCGATTGTGGGATAGTCGCTTCGAAACCTATCAGACGTGGGAGCGCTGCAAGCGCCGGGAAGTGTACCGCGAGAACTGGATCGAATGGGCGGAGTTGGACAAGGCTCGCGGTATCGAAGCCTTCAGATTTCTTGAATCGAAGTTGCGCTCTTCGACGCTAACTTTGGCCGCGCCAGGAGGTTTGGATTGGTGGGCCGATGACGACAAATCGCTGGAGCACGCGCCCAAACTGCTGCAACGCCGCGTTCCGTCCGAACTCCAGTCGTTGACGCCGCCACCTCAATCGGCCACCCGAGAGGGACTGGCCACGCTCGGCAGCCCCGAGTACGCCGCTCGGCCAACATGGCTAGCGGCCGTGCCTCAGGCGAGCCCCACCAACTCCAGTTCGTCCCCGAACAACTCGAATACCTCGTCCTCCACCATACCACCGTCGGGTTCCCCCACCGCCGCGCCGGCTGTGACCAATCACACCGTTCAATCGCTAGTGCGAGATGCGGCCACCGGCGCCACGCAGCCGCAGACTCTACCATTTTGGATGGAGTCGGCGATGAAACTTGGCACACGTTTCCTGCGCATTGCCGCGGCGGGACTTCCGCAAGCCGCGCTCAAGTTTGTTCCCCATCGAAATGAGCCTCAGCACGCCTGCTGCCACGAGTGCGGCCAAGATCACCCGGTCCTTGTGGATGAGTACTATTTCTGGCTCATCAACACTCAGTTTTACGACTACACAGACGAAACCGACGCCCAAACTAACCCCGACGTCAGTTTTAGCGGTAGCTACCAGTTCGGCTTTCAGGATTCCTATTACGATCAATTCCAACAGCAGTCGGCGGAGTGGAACGACGAAGATCAGGTCCCGCCATTACTGGCGAAGTGGCAGCCGAATCCCGCCGTCCGTCTCGCCTGGTGCCCCGTCCTCAACGGCCAGTTCGGACAACCCCGAAGATCCGAGGAGTATGTTGCGATTTCTGACCCTGCCGATCTTATTTTTATGGGAAGGGGCGGAGACTCGCTCTACTTCCAGGTCTCCGGTGGTACAACCCCATTACCTCCCGGCTATTCTCCAGATACTGGAGATCCGTCGCCGCCGGGCTTTCGATATGATCTGCCGTCCGACCATGCCATAGCCCTGCCACAGGTGGCTGCTCCCCCGGCCCCGGTCACTCCCTACCCGGGCGGACTGCTGTCCTACCCGTTTTTCGCATATAACGAGCCCGGTGCACGTCTATTTCCGGCATCGTGGTTCTCTCCTTCACTCGTAGTTGCGGACACGCTCCGGGCCCATTGTCACTACGAGCTCGCGCTGCATTGGTACAAGCGAGCATTCAATCCTCTCGAGAACGATTGCGCGTGGATACATTGTCCCGACAACTCTCAGAACGCGGGTCCGACCCCCGACGAAATCGCAAAAGAGGCATATCTAATTTGGGTGCAGCATGGCCGTCCGCCAGCGGAACAAAAGGAAGATTGGTTTGAAGCAATAGAGGACCTGAGAACCCATCACTCCGTTGCCGTCATAACCGGCAGGGGAACCGCGCAAGCGGGCGCGTGCTGCGACAGCACCAACGTCACCGAGGAAGCATCCCGGAACCGCTCTCTGACGCTGCATTTCTGCCAAACGCTTGTGGATTGGGGGGATGCCGTCATGCGGCGCCGGCATTCACCGGAGGCCTTTCAGCAAGCCCGGCTTCTTTACGATACCGCGGCCAAGATCACGGGCCGGCGTCCGCAAACAGTGTTGTTGCAGGAGCCGACGACCGCACAGTCGGTTTCTACCTTTACTCCCGCGTATGCGTCGCTCAACCCGCGCCTTCTCGATCTCTACAGCCTCGTTGCCGACAGATTGGGATTGATTCACACCTGTCTCGATGCGCGCCGGCTCCACAATGGCCGGCTCGATCACGAGATGCCTTATTTCGGCGACAACCCGATTCGCGATGGGTGGCGCACAATTCCCCAAACTTCCACCGATGAGGACGAATGGTGCTGCAGGCCCAGTCCTTACCGGTTCACCTTTCAGATCCAGAAGGCCATTGAAATTGCTGGACGGGTCCGTGAACTGGGTTCCGCGCTGCTCTCCGCCTATGAAAAAGGTGATGCCGAGTGTCTGGCCTCGATTCGTGCGGAACAGGAGCGAGAGTTGCTGGCTCTTGGGATCACGATTCGACAAGACCAATGGCGCGATGCGGATTGGCAGGTTCAAGCGCTCCAGCAGACGAAGGACGTAAACCAAACCAACTTAATCTACTACAACAATCTATATCAAAACGGCCTCATCAATAACGAAATCCAAAATCTGAATCTCGCCGCAAATGCGAATCAGACTCGAACGGGCGTCATCAGCATGGAGGCGATTGGCGAGATAATGAACATCATCCCCAACTTTAACGTTGGAGCCATGTCGACATTTATCGAAATTCCGCTTGGCACGAAGCTGGCTGAACTATTCGGGACGATCGCCAGAATGACGCAAACGGTAGCCGAAATCCAGGGCGCAACCGCTGCGATTGATCAGGCGCAGGCGGGCTGGCAACGCCGCTCGGACGAATGGTTCCATCAAATGCAGACACTGCCAATCGAAATCCAACAGATCGAACTCCAGATCCTTGGAGCACATATGAAGCGAGAACAGGCTTTGCAAGAACTCAATAATCAACAGCGGCAGATCGAGAACGCAACAGAAGTCCAGAACTTTCTCCGCGATAAGTTTACTGCCACGGATCTCTATCTCTGGCTGCAAAAGGAGACCGCCGCTCTCTACTCCAGCATGTATGAGTTGGCGCATCGTTCAGCACTAGAGGCCCAGCGTGCTTACAACTTCGAGCGTGGCCATACCACCAGGAGGTTCATCCCTGAGGCAACATGGGACAATCTGCACGAAGGCCTAATGGCCGGTGAACGCCTCGAATTCGCTCTGCGCCATATGGAGAAAGCGTATCTCGACGAAAACGTGCGGGAATACGAATTGACCAAGCACTTCTCTCTTCGGCTCCACTTCCCGAAGGAATTTCTGCGACTCAAGGCAACCGGCCGTTGCGACATTGAGTTGCCGGAATGGATGTTCGACATTGACTACCCCGGCCACTATATGCGTCGCATCAAAATTGTGACCCTGACTATTCCTTGCGTCACCGGACCATACACCGGCGTGCATTGCCGCGCGACGCTTCTGAGCAGCATGACTCGCATTGATCCGCGTCTCGAGGTTCCGGCGACCCGTTGCTGTTGTGACTGCGGATCAAGCAACGGATATGAAGCCTGCCCGCACGATCCCCGCCTTGTTCGATCATATGCGGCTAGAGAGGCCCTCGCCACTTCGAGCGGCCAGAATGACTCCGGTCTGTTTGAGCTCAACTTTCGTGACGAGCGTTATTTGCCTTTTGAGTTCCAAGGAGCGGTGAGTCGCTGGCGGCTTGAACTGCCGCCCGAAAACAATTACTTCGATATGGAAACCTTGACGGACCTTGTTGTGCATTTGAACTATACGTCGCGGGAAGGGGGCGAGATGCTGGGTCGCGTCGCCAGTGAAGCAGCGCAGAAGCACCTTCCGGGATCGGGCTGGTGCTTCTTCGATGTTCGCCATGAATTCCCCGATGCTTGGCAACTCCTGCGAAGCTCGCCGAAGGAAAAGGAGCGGGGTGCCAAGCTCCACCTGCGGATGGACCGGAAGATGTTTCCGTTTGTCCCCAGAGCTAGCGAGCTGTCGATCACCAGCATGGCCATCTTGTTCCACACGCGCGAGCACGATGAGTGCGATCATTCCAGCGATCGTCCGAAGATTGGAGATTGCCCTTGCCCGCAGGAAGGGAGGCCAGCCTCCCGTGTACTGGAGTTTACCCATGGCCCTCAACATCGCCATGACGACATGATGCGAGTCTCTTGTGTGACAAGTGAGGAGTGGCCGGACCTCTATTACGGACTTTTCGACACGCATATCGAGCCCTTGGGAAGAAACGGCCAAGGCCAGGAGATGGAATTCCGGTTCCCGGTGGACATCGGCGAAGTGGAAAGAATTTTCCTGTTATGTCAGTACCAGCGATCGTAACGACCCTGTTAACGGCAAAAGCTGGTAGTCGCGACTGGCTGTGGCAGCGGGAAACCATCTTGCCGCATATTCCGGCTTAAAGGTTGATCTATGCCAGAAGAATCATCGTCGGCCACCTCAGACTTGAACAGTCCCAAGTCTGAACCATCTCCCTTTGCAGCACCCCAGATCAATCTGCCCAAGGGAGGCGGAGCCATTCGGGGTATCGGGGAAAAGTTCTCAGCCAACTCCGCGAACGGTACCGGCACGTTGACCGTCCCCCTTGCTTTGAGCCCTGGACGCTCCGGCTTCGGACCTCAGTTGTCGTTGTCTTACGACTCTGGATCAGGGAATGGCCCTTTCGGAATCGGTTGGGCCATGTCCGCGCCCTCCATCACGCGCAAAACCGATAAGGGACTTCCCAAGTATCGACACCGCGAAGACGAGGAATGTGACGTTTTTATTTTGTCCGGCGCGGAAGACCTCGTACCGGTCCTGCTTCAGGATGGGCACGGCCATTGGGTGAACGATGAATTTGAACGCGATGGCTATGGTGTAAAACGCTACCGTCCCCGCATCGAAGGACTTTTTGCGCGCATTGAGCGTTGGACCCGCCTAGAAGATGGCGACGAACACTGGCGGTCAATTTCAAAAGACAACACGCTGACGGTTTATGGACGCAACGAAGCATCCAGGATCTTTGACCCTTTAAATCACCAGCACGTATTTAGTTGGCTGATCTGCGAGAGCTACGATGACAAAGGGAACGGCATTATTTACCAATACGAGCCCGAAAATGGGGACGGCGTTGATCTAGCGAAAACCAGCGAGCGCGGGCGGGTCCGCACTGCGAACCGCTACTTTAAGCGCATTCAATATGGCAACCGACGCCCGCTGCTGATGGACGATAGCAGCCCTGGCTTTCGCGCCCCTCACGTGGAAGCCCGCGGCTTTGAAACTGCCGACTGGATGTTCGAGGTCGTGTTTGACTACGGCGACGGGCATTACCGCCTGGATCCCAATGGCGCCGATGGCCGCGTGTGGGCTCATTGCACTCCTAGACTTCAATCCGGGTCTCACTGGCCGGTCCGCAAAGATCCTTTTTCCACTTATCGCGCAGGCTTCGAGGTCCGTACTTACCGATTGTGCCACCGCGTGCTCATGTTCCACCATTTTCCCGACGAGGCAGGCGGGGCGGATTGTTTGGTTCGGTCAACGGAATTTGAATATCGACAAAAGGCAATTGGTTCTTTTATCACCCAGGTGACCCAGTCCGGCTACGTCCGTCATACTGACGGCCGCTATCTCAAAAAGTCAATGCCTGCCCTTGCGTTGGATTACACGTCAAGCCCGCTCGAGGACGAGCGCTACCGAAGCTATCAGGTGAAGGAGGTTGATCCTTCAAGCCTCGAGAGCCTACCGGCGGGCATCGATGGAGACAGGTATAAGTGGGTTGACCTGGACGGCGAAGGCATTTCCGGGGTGCTGACCGAGCAGGGAAGTTCTTGGTATTACAAGCCGAATGCCGGTTGTGGGCGTTTCGGTCCAACCGAACTCGTGGCAACAAGACCCTCGCTTGCCGCCTTGAACCAGGGAAAGCAGCAACTTCTCGACGTGGCGGGAGATGGGACCCTAAACTTAGTCCAGCTCAACTCCGCAACTCCGGGCTTCTATGAGCGCACCCTCGAAGAAGGGTGGGAATGTTTCCGCACTTTCCGCTCGCTGCCAGTCCTCAACTGGAATGATCCAAACCTTAGGTTTGTCGATGTCACGGGAGATGGCATCGCTGATATTTTGATTACAGCGGATGATGCTTTCCTCTGGCATGCTTCGCTCCTGGATCAAGGCTTCGGAACTGCCATTCGGGTTGCCATTCCCACGGACGAGCGCGAAGGCCCGCATGTAATCTTCGCCGACGGTATCCAGTCCATCTATTTGGCCGACATGTCCGGCGATGGGCTTTCGGATCTCGTCCGCATTCGTAATGGAGAAGTCTGCTATTGGCCGAACCTCGGCTACGGAAAATTTGGCCCCAAAGTGACGATGGACAACGCACCCTGGTTTGAGGATGACGACCTCTTCGATCAGTCGCGCGTCAAACTCTCCGACACGGATGGGTCCGGCACCACCGATATCCTGTACTTGGCAAGTGACGGGGTTCGTATCTACTTAAACCAGGCTGGAAATGGATGGTCTGACGCGCGTGTTCTCCGGCAGTTTGCCCCAGTTAACGACCTGACCTCCGTTTCGGTCGTTGATTTCCTGGGACGCGGCACCGCCTGTCTGCTTTGGTCTTCAACTTTGCCGTGCGATTCAAGGCAACCGTTGCGCTACCTCGATCTAATGGATGGCCAGAAACCACACCTGCTGATCAAGGTGCAAAACAATTTGGGGGCGGAGACACGAATCGAATACGCCTCCTCCACGGAGTTTTACCTCGCCGACAAGGCCGCGGGAACACCGTGGCTCACTCGCTTGCCCTTCGCGGTTCATGTGGTGAAGCGGGTTGAGACGTACGACTTCGTCAGCCGAAACCGTTTCGTCACCTCTTACACCTACCATCACGGCTTTTTCGATGGCCTTGAGCGCGAGTTTCGCGGCTTCGGCATGGTTGAGCAACTCGACACCGAGGACTTCGCCGCGCTGAGCAACAGCGGCACGTTTCCCGTCGGAACAAACGTGGACCGCGCTTCAAACGTGCCGCCGGTGCTGACCAAGACGTGGTTTCACACCGGTGTGTTCCTTGGAAACGGTCGCGTCTCGCGCCATCTCGCGCATGAATACTACCGCGAGCCGGCGCCCCTCCGCGCACGCGACGGATCCGACCCGCTCGCGGCCATGCTGCTCGATGACACGATCCTCCCCGCCCACCTTGACGCCGAAGAAGCCCGTGAGGCATGCCGCGCGCTCAAGGGGTCGATGCTCCGCCAGGAGGTTTACGGGCTCGACGGCCAGGAGGAATCGGGCCGGCCATACACGGTCGCAGAAAGTAACTCGACAATCGCGCCCCTTCAACCCCTTCAGCATAACTTGCACGCCGTCTTCTTCACCCACCCACGCGAAGCCGTGACGTTTCATTACGAGCGGAAACTGTACGAAATCGACGGCGTCAAGCACGCCGACCCTCGCGTCACCCACAACGTCGCACTCGAAGTGGATGACTATGGGAATGTGCTCAAGTCCGTCGAAATAGGCTACGGCCGGCGCTTCGCGGACCCCTCCCCGCTGTTGACCGACGCCGATCGCACCAAGCAGCGGCAGATCCTCCTGACGTTCACTGAAAATCGCTTTACGAACGCTGTGCAGGAACGCCATGCCTATCGCACGCCACTTTCCGCCGAGTCGCGGACCTACGAACTGACCCACCTCAAGCCATCGGCCACGCAACCGGGGATCACCAACTTGTTCCGCTTCGAAGAGTTGAAAGCTCAGATCGCCCGCGCCAGCGACGGCAGACACGACTTACCGTATGAGGACGTCGATGCTCTCGGAGCCACGGAGGACGTACCTTACCGCCGTTTGATCGAGGAAAGCCGGAGCTATTACCGCGGGGACCGGCTTGACAGAATCTTGCCACTCGGCGTCACCGAAGCGCTCGCGCTGCCGGGACGAGGCTACAGGCTTGCCTTCACGCCCGGCTTGCTGGCCGAAGTCTACCGCCGCGGCGAACCCCCCGAAAATCTCATTCCCGACGCGGGCCATGTGCTCCACCACGAAGGCAAGTATGTCGAACTCACCGGCGGTGGCCGCTGGTGGATCCCCTCCGGGCGAGTCTTTTACGCACCCCAGGAATGCGACGCCGGGGCGGAACTGGAAGAGGCGCGTCAGCATTTCTTCCTCCCTCGCCGGTTTCTCGACCCGTTTGGCAACGCAACCAGCATCGCCTATGACGCGCACGACCTGATGCCCGTTCAGGTCCGCGACGCTATTGGCAACACGATCAGTGCGGAGATCGACTATCGAGTGCTCGCGCCCCGGCGGATGACCGACGCGAACCGTAACCGTTCGGAGGTCGCATTCGACGCCCTCGGAATGGTTGTGGGCACTGCCGTCATGGGCAAGCACGGCCAGCATGCCGGCGATTCGCTCGACGGGTTCGACCCAGACCTCGACGAGGCGACAATCCTCGAACACCTGGCCAACCCGCTGCGCCATCCGTACGCGATCTTAAGAATGGCCACGACGCGACTCGTCTACGACCTCTTCGCGTATCCGCGTACCCGCGACCGTGCCCAACCCGAGCCGGCGGCTGTCTACACCCTTGCCCGGGAGACCCACGCCGCCGACCTCCGCCCGGGCGAAAATACGAAAATTCAGCATTCATTTTCCTATTCCGACGGTTTCGGACTTGAGATCCAGAAAAAGATTCAGGCCGAGCCGGGTCCCCTCGCCGACGGCGGCCCAGACGTCAACCCGCGTTGGGTCGGCAGCGGCTGGACCATCTTCAATAACAAAGGAAAACCCGTCCGTCAATACGAGCCGTTCTTCACTGCATTACACACGTTCGAATTCGCGAACATCGTCGGCGTCAGCTCCATCCTCTTCTACGATCCGGTCCAGCGGGTCGTCGCGACACTTCACGCCAATCATACTTACGAGAAAGTGGTCTTCGACCCCTGGCGGCAAGAGAGTTGGGACGTCAACGACACGGTCCTTCAGACCAACCCCGCGCAGGATCCCGACGTCGGCGACTTCTTCGACAAGCTGCCCGAGGCCGACTACCTCCCGACCTGGTACGACCAGCGCAGTCATTGTCAACTGGGGCGAGAGGAACAGCAAACGGCGATCAAGACCGCAGTGCATGCGAACACGCCGAACGTTGCCTATGCCGACACACTTGGCCGAACGTTCCTCTCTATCGCCCACAACCGCTTGGAACGCGCAGGCGCGCCGATCGACGAATATTTCGCCACTCGAACCGAACTGGACATCGAAAACAACCGGCGATCGGTCATCGACGCCCTCGGCCGGGTGGTCATGCGCTACGACTACGACATGTTGAGTACCCGTCTTCGCCAGATCAGCGTGGATGCCGGCACTCGCTGGATGCTGAACGATGCCGTCGGCAAGTTGCTCCTGTTATGGGACAGCCGCTCTCACCGTTTCCGGCACGCGTATGACGCACTTCACAGACCGACGAATCTCTACGTCCGTAGCGGCGATCAAGCTGAGATCCTGGCGGAGTGCACCGTCTACGGTGAAGGCCAAACCAATGATTTGGCGCTGAACCTAAGGGGAAAGCCCTTTCGCCAGTTCGATGGCGCCGGAATCTTCACCAACGAGCAGTACGATTTCAAAGGGAATCTGCTCAAGAACACTCGTCAGCTACTTGATGATTATAAGAACGACGTGAACTGGTCGCAGTCGCCCGAACTCGAAGAAGCGATCTTCGCGATGACCACGACCTACGATGCGCTGAACCGGCCCGTCACGCAGACCACGCCCGACGCCAGTGTGGCCCGGCCCCAATACAACGAAGCCAACCTGCTCGAATCGCTCGCCGTCAACATCCGCGGAGCCGCCGAGCTGACACCCTTTGTGACATACGTCAACTACAACGCCAAGGGCCAGCGCGAAGTCATCCAATACGGCAACGGCGCGCAGACTGGCTACACCTACGATCCTCTGACCTTCCGCATGATCCATCTGCTTACTCGCCGGACACAGGATCACGCCTGGCTCCAGAATCTGCACTATACCTTCGACCCGGTGGGCAACATCACCTCCATTCGCGACGACGCGCAGGAGACTATTTATTTCAAGAATCAGGTCGTTTCCGCCAGCAACGAGTACGTCTACGACGCGATTTATCGCATGATCTCCGCCGGCGGACGAGAGCACGCCGGCCAACCCGGCCAGCCGCAGACCACCGACGACGACGTGCCCCGGATGAATCATCCGGTTCCCTCCGATGGCCACGCCCTGCACCGCTATCGCGAGCAGTACGAATACGACGCCGTAGGCAACATCCTCGAGCTTCTGCATTCGGCCCCGGACGGGAATTGGGCGCGACACTATCGCTACGATGAATCTCATCACCGGCCGCGAAATAATCGCCTCACCTCCACGCAAGTCGGCCAGTACGAAGAATGCTACTCTTACGACGCCGATGGCAACATGACACGCATGCCGCACCTGCCAAGAATTGCGTGGGACTTCAAGGATCAGCTTCATGCCACTCGCCGGCGAAATTCAGGACGCGGCGAAACAACATACTACGTCTATGACTCAGCGGGCCAGCGTGTGCGCAAAGTCACCGAACGCGGCTCGGGATCAAGACAGCACGAACGCGTCTACCTCGGCAGCTTCGAAATCTACCGCAAGTATGACAGCGTCGGGGCCGCCACGATGGAGCGCGAGACGCTGCACGTAATGGGCGATAAACGGCGTATCGCCCTTGTCGAGACAAAGACCATCAATGATTCTTCCCGCATCGAGAATCCAGTTGCCCGAATTCGCCTCCAGTTTGATAACCATCTTGGATCAGCAGTACTGGAGCTCGATGACAAGGCAGCCATTATCACTTACGAGGAGTATTACCCCTACGGCAGCACCTCCTATGAAGCCTCCCGTGCCGCCTCGGAAGTGAGTAAGAAACGGTACAGATACACAGGCAAGGAACGGGACGAGGAGACCGGGTTCTATTATCATGACGCGCGGTATTATGCGCCGTGGTTAGCGAGATGGACGAGTTGCGACCCTGTGTTTAGGAGCGACTTGCCCCAACTATACGCCTTTGTCCGGATTAATCCCGTCAGGTACATCGATCACGACGGACGCGACGCCGCAGCCGCTGCAGCCGTCATGCAGTGGGGATTCAAGGGGGCGGGGGCCGCGGAAGTGGCGGGCTTGGGACCGGAAGACCCGATCGCGGATGTAGCCGCTGGAGTGATCATCGTCGGAGCCGGCGTAGCAGCTCTTGTGGTCTTATTAAAAGGACCATCAAGCACTCCGCCCATTCGGGAGAGAGAGTTCCGCCCAAGACCACAACCAAAGCCTGAGCCGAAACCGGAACCAAAGCCCGACACAGAGCCAAAGCCAGAAGCAAAGCCTGAGCCGAAACCGGAACCAAAGCCCGAAACAGAGCCAAAGCCAGAAGCAAAGCCTGAACCGAAACCGGAACCAAAGCCCGAAACAGAGCCAAAGCCAGAACCAACGCCTGAACCGAAGCCCAAGCCTGAGGGGCTAGGACCGGATCCTATTCCGGAGCCCCGTGACGATGACAAGACCAAGCCCATTTTTCGCACCATGGGAAAAGACGCGAGTGGCCAATGGCTAGAGGGTCCTCCGCAAGGGGCGCCCAATGCCAGGACTAAGGGCGCTCGAACTCCTCAATCGGTCGCCGGTAATAAGAATCCAATTATTGACATCAAACCGGTCGGACCGAATCAGATGGTTGGTCCCAGCTATACGGGTCTCCAAGGGTTAAGCGCGAGCTTGGTCCCTATACCCAAACCTGGGCAGCAGGTCGGTCAAACAACTAAGCCTGAATTGCCTTCGGGCTTGGATGCTGTGAATGACCATCTCAATCACGTATCCATCTTCCCGTCAAGAGACATGACATTTCGGGAGTATCAGGGCCTTCTCAATCAGATTCATTGGAGGTAGAATCTCGTAATGAGTTTATCTTCGGAGCAATTTGACAATGCCGGGGCAGGACTGCGCGCCGTCCTCAAGGACTGGGATGCCGAGAGATCCGGCCATATCGCTGAAGGCAAAACTTTCGAGGCATGGCTTGAATCCGTCCAGAAACAAGGAGCTACTCGGCTGGACGTTTATCGTCTCGTTTGGGACATTTTGAATGAAATTCCTCGCCGGTTTACGCAGAACACGCTTGACGATCTCTCCGAAATTGAGACAGCGTTGACCGGATTCTGTCATTCCGACAGCATTATCCGATTCCCGAATGAGCCATCTGATGCAGATCAGCTATTAGGCTACGTCCGTGGTGGCCTCTGGAAATGAAACACCCATTGTCAGTAACCGCGGATTCGAAATTGCGCTCGCGAATCGAAGTTTATTTTGAACGATGGCGCATCCAGGGCGCCAGACTCGCGGGCGCGTCATTCGCCCCATTCCAGAATCGCAGCTCGATGCAATCAGTTTAGCACTTACCTCAATGGCCTACAACTCCACTCCTTGACACCAACTGTGATTCAGACAGTGGGGGGAGGGCGCGAGGCTGGCGGGAGGCAGGAGAGGCGAGACGAGGGAAATTGGGCGCTGGAGTGGGGGTGTGTTGAGACGGGTGGCGGCTGTGTCGTAGGGT
>JBEKLY010000046.1:0-34635 GCA_050010015.1 Terriglobia bacterium | reverse complement strand
AGCGTGCGTGCAATTGCGGCGCGAAAGGCGGGCAGGATGCCCGCGCTCCCGGATATCCTCAGAGCAGTGGTCAAACTGTCGACGCACGCCGGGCTCAATCCTTTGCGACCTTAGACCGGGACGAATTGTCATCGTCGCGGCCATAAAAGACGGCAGTTCCCCACGTATCTAGCCTATTCAGCGGCGGGCGGCCTGTCAAGGATTTTGCAGGGAAGGGTCGCAGGCGGGGCGCAGGCAGTGCCTTTTTGCAGTTCTCCCTCGTGTCCGGACAGGCCAACGGACGGCTTGCCTCAAATTAAGGGAGTGCGCGGTACGTTAACCACACCACAACCGAAGCTGGAACCGCTAACAGCAGAGCGAGCAGACCTTGTGTCCGCTTGCGTTGCCGGAATAAATCCCCTATTGCAAGTACGACCGTGAAGAGCAAGAGCAACGGGCACACCATGAGCAACAGGAATAATCCCACGACCGGTCCGAACCCGACGCTCGCCCAACCGACAAACCAAGCTACGCCAATTGCCGCCAGATTCCATACAGCGTAAATGACAGAGTCAGCTGGTAGCTTCAATTCTGCTCCCTGGTTCCACGATTGTCCGTCATGCGGACTCCACTGATCAACTAACCCCTCACCCGGCCCGCCCCGGCTGGTGAAAGCGCCGGCTGCGGGCCACCCTCTCCCCAAGGGAGAGGGCATGGATTCGCTGGGGTTTTCCCTAGTCCCTAGCCACTAGTCCCTAGCCACTAGCCCAGTGGACAGTCGTCAGGGCTTAATGACGGACTCGACCCTGAACAAGCGGTAATCCGAGTAAGTGTGACGATTGGTGAGTACGGAGCGGCCCAAATAGGCTGTAACTTGCACCTCCTGGGGAAGCCAGAACACTAAGGGACCGCCTTCAAATAGGCTCTTCCCATATCGAACGTGCGTCGTCAATCGCATGAGTGGCGGAACAGGTGCCAGGAGGTCCGTGCGCATCTTCAAGACTTGATAGTCGCTAGTGCGAATCCAGGCCACACCCTGGAGAAGGAGCGGGATGGATTCCCCATTGTCGACCCAACGACCGGTAACCGCCACTGGCCAAACGTGCTCGGCGAAAGCTACTACCTGCGTGCTACAGCCATCGACCGTCTGCTCACCCAAATGACGAAAATCAGACCAGGGCTGTTGCAATGGCCCGAACAAGAGCGGTGTTGTAGCAAAACCGGCCGTCTTCATGAACTTCGTGTCGAACTTTCCAGGGGATATCTCGCGGCCCTGAAGATCGGTGCGGTACTCCGTGAGAGCGGCGTTGTTGCCCTGTGGCCGAGCCAGCATCAAATAGCGAAACTTCTCGACGCGCTGCGCCTTCCGAGGATTGCCGCCCTTTTCAGTCTCCTCGATCGTCTCAAGCGAGGTGGTGCTAACAAAGTGCTCGACGAACTGCTCCAAGTTCGAACTAACGCGGCTCAGGATATGGGGAAGCTGACGCTGGTCTGTGGCGGGTTTGAGTCCCTTGAGTTCCGGGATCTGGTGGAGCGTTTTCTTGAGAGGCCACTGGGTGATCGGTACGCCTTGGCGATAGGCCGCGAAGAACAACACATCCGGCCCCGAAGGGACATCACGTTGGGCCGCCAGCGGCAGAGCAGCCCAGATGAAACATAAGGCACTGGCGAGGCAGGCGGATTTGTTCCGGCGCACGCTCACCATGGCTGCGGTATAGCACAAATTGGATTCGCGGTACAGGAAAAACTGATCTCTCAAAAAACTGATCTCAGCGGGTAGAGGATCACTCGTCCCTCAACGCCTCGATGGGATCCACCTTTGTCGCGCGGCGTGCGGGAATCCAACAAGCTGAAAGCGTTACGACCGTGAGCACGATGGCCATCGCCGCGTAGGTGATGGGATCGGTCGGCCGGACGCCGTAGAGCGCCGTGGCCATGAGGCGAGTTAGTCCGATGGCCGCGGCCACGCCGAGCACCACTCCCACGATGCTGAGTCTCAACCCTTCTCGCATAACCATGTTCAGTACACTCGAGGCCTGCGCTCCCAGCGCCATGCGAATTCCGATTTCCCGCGTGCGCTGGGCCACCAGATACGACATCACGCCATAGAGGCCGACCACCGCCAGAAGCAGCGCCAGCGTGGCAAAGGTTCCGAGCAGAAATGCCTGAATGCCGGCATCCTGAGTGTTGTCGTCAAGCACCTGCTCCACCGTCTGCGCCTGGAACATGGCCAGACCGCCGTCCAGTGCGTGCACGTGGCGGCGAACTTCGCCGAGGACCGACATGGGTGGAACACGCGTCTTTAGAGTTAAATGTCCGTAGCCGCCGTAGCTCAACAGCAGTGTGTAGGGGAAGTACGCCTGGGGCATGATTTTGTCGCGCACTCCGTACTCTTTCACGTCCCCCACCACGCCCAGCACGATGACCTTCATGTTATTCCAGTGGAATGACCGCCCCACGGGGTTCTGATTCTTCCAGAAAATGCGCGCCGCCGTCTGGCTGATGACGCAAACCAGGGAGAGATCAGGGGGAAGCGTCGGCGGACCGTTGGGAGAGGCCGCATACAAATCGTGGACCCGGTTAGCGGTCGCCTCCGCGCGTTCAAGGTCCTCAGGCCTAAAGGCCCGCCCGGACTGAAGCGGAATCCCGAAGGTGCGAAAATAGTCAGGCGTGATCCAATTCCATCCCACAAGCTGACTCGCGAGGTTGGGATCAGTTTCGCCGTCCACGCTGAGATAGCCGTTGCTGCCGCCTTGGAGGGGAATCTCAACCGAGATGGCCGCCGCATCTACTCCGGGAGTGTGGTCGACGCGGTCCACGAGTTGATCGAAAAACTCGCGCCGCGCCGCAAGCGTGGGGTACTTGGCATCGGGCAGGTTGAGGGTCGTGGTGAGCAGGTTATGGGGTTGGAAGCCGAGTTCCGTGTTGCGCAGGTGCGCGAAGCTTCGCAGCAGCAGTCCTGCACCCACCAGCAAGGCGAGCGTCACGGCGATTTGCCCCACCACCAACGCATCGCGAAGCAGGCGGCCGCTTCGCAGCGGACTGACAATCCCCTGCACGGCCGTCTTCAATTGTTCGCTTAGGTTTAATTTGGAAACATGCAAGGCGGGAGCCAGGCCGAACAGAATGCCCGCCAGGACGCTCACGGAAAGCGTCAGGAGGAGCACGGAAGCGTCGAGTTCCACCGGCTGAACGCGCGGTATGGGAAGAGTTTTGGTGGCGTTCACCAGCCGCACGCACCACCACGCGCCCGCCGTCCCCAACACTGCGCCCATCAGGGCTAGAAGCACGCTTTCGGTGAGCATCTGGCGAATCAGGCGCCATCGCCCCGCTCCCAAGCTGGCGCGCAGAACCACCTCACGCTGCCGCGCGGTGGCACGCGTCAGCAGCAGATTCGCAACGTTGGCGCAGGCCACCAGCAGCACCAGCGTTACCGCCCCCAACAGAAGCAGAAGGGGAGCGCGCGAGTAACCCACCAGCGTTTCCTGAAGCGGGATCAATACGGCGTGAACGTTGTGGTTGGTGTCCGGGTAGGCTTTTTCCGCGCGCTCGGAAATCGATAGCAGCTCGGCTCGCGCCTGCGCCAGCGTGATCCCTGTCTTGATTCTTCCCACGCCACTCCAATTGTGATTACCCCTTTGCCCGAGCGCTTTGGGGGTCATGTCGAGCGGCGTCCACAGGTCCGGCGTCCAAGGGAAGATGAAACCACGCGGCATCACACCGATCACAGTATAGGCTTCATCGTTGAGCTCGACGGCTTTGCCGATGGCCTCGGGACTCGCGCCGAAGCGGCGTTGCCAGAACCCGTAGCTCAGAACGGCAACGTGGTTCTTCCCCGCCGCGTCTTCACCGGGTGCGAACCCCCGGCCCAGCAGAGGGCGGATGCCCATCACCTCGAAGAAATTGGCCTGCGTGGACACTACGCCGGCGGGCTCCGGCTCACCTGCGCCGCTGGCGCTCATGATCTGCCTCCAGCCATAAAGGCTGATCGCGCCCAGCGTGTGGTTCTGCGCCTGCCAGTCGAGATAATCGGGGCCGCTCAGCGGGTAATCACCGGGGGCCACTTCGGTTTCCTGCAGGTCCACCAGACGCTCAGGGTTTTGAAACGGCAACGGGCGCAAGAGCACGGAATTGACCACGCTGAAGATCGCCGTGTTTGCGCCAATCCCCAGGGCCAAGGTCAGCACCGCCGCCACTGTGAAGGCGGGGTTCTTCCTCAGCATGCGTAAGGCGTAACGAATGTCTTGCCCCAAGTCTTCCAGCCAACTCCATCCCCACATGTCACGACCCTCCTCTCTCAGAATCAAGTCGTTCCCGAAGCGTCTTCGCGCGGCGTAATGGGCTTCCTCTGTTGAAAGGCCGCGCTCGATTTGTTCCCGCTCGCGCAATTCGCGATGCAAGCGCATTTCTTCGCTGAGGTCAGCGTCAAAGCGCCTCCGACGAAAAAACATCCGGAGCCGTCTGCCAATTTCAGTCAGCATTTTTCGCTCGTAGGGGCGGCCCTTGTGGCCGCCCACCTGGCGCCAAGGGGTGCCGCTACGACTCAGGTTCTCGCCTTTTCCCGTGCGGCGCAGATCTGCTCTTTAGGTCTGAGGCTGATCCACGGCTGCCGACTCCGTCATTCATAACGCAGTGCTTCCATCGGCTCCACGCTTGAGGCACGTCTCGCGGGCAAATACGCCGCCACCGTCGCAACCGCTGCGAGCAGTCCCGCGACTTCGGCAGCATTAGCAAGGTCAGTGGGCTTGAGGCCAAACAACATTTTGGAAACCAAGCTCGAGACGGCAAACGAGATGGGAAGCCCGATCAGGATGCCGATGGCGACAAGGGCAAGCGCAGCCCGCAGTACCATCCACAAAACCTGAACTCGGTTGGCGCCTAGCGCTATGCGGACACCGATTTCATGGGTTCGCCGCGTTACTGTGTAGGCGATTAATCCATAAAGACCCACGGCGGCCAAGGCGAGAGAAATTGCTCCAAAAAGGCTGGCCAGCGTGGCTACCAATTTCTCCCGCACCAGCGTTCTTTCGACCTGCTCACCGTAGGGTAGGATCGTCACTGCCGTGTTAGATAGGCGCTGACGTATCGCCGCCCGCACCAAGTTCGCCGTGGCGAGGAGGGACCCGCGCGCGCGCAACTCGATCGTTGCAAAGCCCGCAGATTTAACGTCCTGCAAATAAGGTACATAAACAAAAGGCGGGGCAGGGTCCCGAAGATCGAAGGAAACCGTATCTCCGACTACCCCGATCACCTCCATATTCTGCGAATCGGGAGAATTGTGAACCGAAACATGAACTCCCAACGGATTTCGACCGTGCAAATACTCTTTGACAAATGCCTCGTTGACGATGGCGACAGGCGGTGCACCGGCGTCATCACGCATCGTGAAGTCCCGTCCCAGCAACAGCGGTGTGCGCATGGTCGCAAAATAGCCGGGAGCCACCGTATTGAAATGCGCGCTTAGACCTCCTCCGGATTGCGGTGACTGTCCCTCCAGGAGTATCGATCCCGACCAAATGCCGCCGCTCAGGGGCGTGTTCGCGGAGAGGCTTGCTGATGTAACACCCGGCAACGCGCTCACCCGCTCCAACAGGTCGCGGTAAAGGTCGAGCAGCCTCGCGTTCTGGTAACCGGCGTGGCGGGCATCCAGATTTACAAGCAGGACGCCGTCGCTTTGAAAACCCGTATCGAGGTATCGCAGATTTTCCAAGGTTCGCACGAATAGGCCCGCTGCCATCAGCAGCAGCAGCGAAAGGCTGACCTGCCCAATCACCAGGGATGAGGCCAACCACCTATGCCGGCTCGACAGATTCTGCATGCCGCCCTTCAGGACGGAACCGGGTTGCACTGCGGTAGTTTGCAAAGCCGGCAGCAGGCCAGATAACAGACCCGTGAGAAGCGCAACCGTGATGGTAAAGCCGAGGATTCGGGCGTCCGGGTTCAGTTCCAGCACGACGGGGCCGGTTGCCCCTGTTGCAAAGACATTGAGCAATATTCGGTCGCCGGCGTAGGCCAAGAGCACCCCCAACGCGGCCCCGAGAAGTGCGAGCATCACGCCCTCGGTTAGCAACTGCCGAAGAAGCCGTGACCGGCCGGCCCCAATCGCCGACCGCACTGCGATCTCTCGGCTGCGCGAGGTGCCGCGGCTCAGGAGCAGGTCCGCTACGTTGGCGCACGCCACCAAGAGGAGTAGCGCCACGGCCGCCTGTAATAACAGAAGGGGCTCAGAGAAAGTCATGCGCAAATAGCTCCAACCGGTCCCTCCTCGTTCTAAGTCAAGGCTAGACTTCAGCAATACCTCACGGCGCTCCGGATTGCGAATCGGACCGGCGATGTCTTGAGTGATCGATGGCCAAATGGCGACCAATTGAGCTTTAGCTTGAGCCGTGGACACGCCGGGCTTGGGCCGAGCCAAGACACGAAGCCATTCCGAATTTACAGCCAGCATGTTGCGCTCAGGAAAAACCGTTGAGGCAGCAGCCAAGGGCAGCGTAATATCGGCCGCCTCGCCGACGTTCGCTCCCGTGAACCCTTTTGCGCTGACCCCAACGATGGCTATGGGCGTTCCCTCGATCAGTAAAGTCTTTCCCAGCACTCCGGGATCGCAGCCAAATTTCCGCTCCCAGTAGCGATAGCTGAGAACCGCCACAGGCACCGCACCCGGGAGATCGTCCGCCGGGGCCAGGGTACGTCCAAGCGCTGCGGCAACTCCGAGGGTTTGATAGAAATTGCCGGAAACCCAGGCGCCCGGGGTTTTTTCGACCGCTCCCGGTAGACCGGCATTGAATGCCGCACCGCTAAAGCCGCTAATCCCGGAAAACTGGTCCGTACGTTCCTGAAGGGCACGAATGGCGGGATACGACAAGCTATCGATTCTGTGCCCCTGCAGTATGCAGATCACCTGCACGAGCTGCTGTGGGTCCCGGACCGGCAACATTCGAAGCAGCAATGCGTCGATGAGGCTGAAGATGGCCGTGTTGGCCCCGATGCCAATAGCCAGCGAAAGGAGTGCGGTTGCAGTGAAGGCTGGGTTCTTCCTTAACATCCGCAGCCCGTAGCGAATATCCTGCCCGAGTTCCGCGAGCCAACTCCATCCCCACATGTCACGACTCTCCTCTCTCAAGACCAAGTCGTTCCCGAAGCGTCTTTGCGCGGCGTAGTGAGCTTCTGCCGGTGGAAGGCCGCGCTCGATCTGTTCTTGCTCGCGCAACTCGCGGTGCAGACGCATCTCTTCGTCGAGGTCGGCGTTGAACCGGCCCCGGCGAAGCAGCATTAACAGCCGTCTGCCGAGTTTACCCAACACGTTGTATTACCTACCCGTCAGCGACCTTGCCCGTTGCCACTTCACTCCGTCATCCTGAGCGCAGCGAAGGATCCCCGTAGTTCGCCCCTTTTCGGCCGCTCACGATGAACTGCAGAGATCCTTCGCCGCGCTCAGGGTGACAGCAGCCAACCTGGTCTATTCGTATCTTAGCGCCACCATCGGATCGACCTTCGCAGCGCGGCGTGCGGGTATGAACGCCGCAATTAAGGCGCATGCGGCAAGCACCGCGGAAGCCAAGAGAAGGATCGCGGGGTCATAGCTTTTGACGCCATACAGCATTGAAGAGAGCAGCCGCGATCCTGCAAGGGCCGCAGGGATTCCTATCACAAGCCCGAGAGCCACCTGAAGCGATGCGCCCCGCACCACCATCGCCAGCACATTCGTGCGTTCAGCGCCCAGCGCCATGCGGATGCCGATCTCATTCGTGCGCCGCGCCACGGAGAACGCCGTGACTCCGTAAATTCCTATGCAAGCAAGGGTGAGCGCCAAAAGGCCGAAGAGTTCGGTGAGCCGCGCAATCAAGCGGTCTTGGTTAAAGTTCAAGCTGACTTGCTCGGCAAAACTCGTTATCCCAAGAATGGTAAGATTCGGGTCGACGCCCGCGAGGGCTCTCCGGACGGAGGCCTCCAGGTTCTGCGGCCTGCCCGACGTGCGTAGCTCGATGTCGTGAATGTAAACTGAACCGTCACGAATTCCGGTTGAGGTTTGCAGGAGAGGCAGAAAGAATGTGGCGTAAGCCGGGCCGCGCGTGTCCTGATACTTAGCATCCTCGACAATGCCGACTATTTCGTAGTCGCCGCTGTGCCTCGCGTCATCCATCCCGAAGTGTTGCCCGATGGGATCCTCCTTGGGAAAGAACCTGCGCGCGAAAGCCTGATTGATTACGGCGACGTGGGGGGCAGTGGGCGTGTCGCGTTCATCGATGACACGCCCGCGGACCAGGCGCGTACCAATGGTCTCAAAACAGTGAGGGCCAACACGGTCCCAGGAGGGAGCCACGCCTTGAAAGTCCTGTGGGTGCCCCTCAATGTAGACCCATTGGTTCCAATTGTCGCCACCCAGCGGACTGTAGCCGGAGAGGCTGGCGCTGAGCACGCCGGGGATTTGCGCCATTCCTTGCTCGATCTGCTGATAAAGCCCATCAAGCTTCTCCGGTGTGTACCCGGCAAGCGCCGGATCAACCTTTACGATCAATCGGCCTTGTGTGACAAAGCCAAAATTCTGATCCTCGAGATTGCGCAGGCTCTGGGTAAGTAGGCCTGCCCCAATCAAAAGAACCGCGGAGAGCGCGACCTGTAGAATCACCAAAGGCTTCTGAGCTGACGGCAAGCGGTCGGGCGTGGAGCGGCCGGCGCCGCGAAGGGTTTCGGCGGGGTCGGAATGGGAAGTAATCCAGGCAGGTGCGACGCCGAACACGATGCCGGTGATCAGCGAAAGCAGCAGCGCAAAACCCAGCACGGGCAGCGAAGGCCGGGCGCTAATGGGGACGTAGTGCGCGCCGTGAAAAGCGAGAAGCAGAAGAGCATGCGTTCCGGCGTAAGCCACGTAGAGGCCCGCTGCCCCACCCGCTAGCGCCAGCAAAACGGTTTCTGTGAGCATCTGCCGGATCAGCCGGTGCCGCGCTGCGCCGAGGGCAAGGCGGACAGCAGCCTGCAAGCGGTTGGCTGCCCCGCGCGCCAACAACAGGTTGGCGAGGTTGGCGCAGGCAATCAGCATGACCAGGCCGGAGAGCGTCACCAGCAGGCGTAGACCGGCGGCGTAGTCATCTTGCATCTTGCTTATGCCACTGCCTGCGGGCGTCAGATGGATGTGTTGCGAGGGGATCTCCCCTCGATCCCGATCAGGGATAACTTCCCGATGGCTGTTGAGCCACTGTTGCAGTGTGGCGGTGAGTCCGGCCTGCGCTTGCACCGCTCTGGAGCCAGGCTTCAGGCTTCCCATCAGATAGATCCACTCGAGTTCCAGGTTGTGCAATCGGCTATCCTGCCGATTCAGGACCGGTTCAGTGGCGAGGGGTAGCCAGAAATCGGACGGATCGCCGCGCAAGGTGTCGCCGTAGAAAGCAGGCGGCGCTACTCCCACAACGGTGTAGGACACGGTGTTGATCGTAAAAGTAGCACCAACCACCGAAGGATCGCTGCCAAACTGCCGCTGCCAGGTCTGGTAGCTCATTACTGCTGCGGGCGACGTGCCGGGCTTGTCATCGCTGGGCATAAGGGTCCGCCCGGTAACGGCATTGACGCCAAGCATGCTGAAGTAATTGCCGGACACAAACTCTCCAGTATCCGGCTCGGCGGGCCTCGCGACGTGGCTGCGGCGGACGCTGAGGTCCGTCAAGAAAGGAGTGAAGGCGGCCAGTTCACTGAATTCCGTGCTGTGATCGCGAAGGTTCTCATACAGTGGATAGGAATAGAGAACAAAGCTGCCACCGTTTTGGGTTCCGGTCATGACGCAGCAGTTGTTGTTGTCGCCCAGCCGGTAGAGCTGCCGGGCATTCGTGACGGGCAGCGCCCTGAGCATTACCGCATCTACGAGAGTGAAAATCGCAGTGTTTGCCCCGATGCCAAGCGCAAGCGTGATGACCGCAACCGCCGTGAACCCAGGATTCTTTGCCAGCATCCGCAACCCGTACCGAATATCTTGCAGAACGTTTTCCAGCCAGGTCCATCCCCACATGTCGCGACTCTCCTCTCGAAGGACCAAGTCATTGCCGAAACGTCTTTGTGCAGCGTAGCGAGCTTCCGTCGCTCCAATGCCGCGCTCAATCTGCTCTTGCCGGCGAAGCTCCCGGTGCAGGCGCATCTCTTCATCAATCTCAGCATCGAAGCACCGGCGACGAAACAGCATCAGGAGCCGTCTGCCGAATTCGCTTAGCATATTTGCGTTGTAGGGGCGGCCCTCGTAGCCGCCACCGGGCACCCACGAGGGGCGCCCCTACTCGTATCTCAGCGCCACGATCGGATCCACTTTGGTCGCGCGGCGCGCAGGGAGGTAGCCTGCCAACCCGGCCACGGCCAACATGACTAAGGCCGTCAGCGAAATCGTGATCGGATCGCCGGGGCTCAACCCATAGAGTTCGCTTCGAACGAGGCGCGATGTCCCGAGGGCAACCGGCACGCCAGCGGCAACCCCGACCACAACCAGCAGCAGTGTTTCGCGCATGACCATTGCCAGGATACTTCCAGGCTGTGCGCCTAATGCCATGCGTACTCCGATTTCGTTCGTCCTGCGGCTGACCGCGTGGGCCATGACCCCGTAGAGGCCGACCGAGGCCAGAACTAAAGCCAGCAAACCAAACAATGTCGAAAAGGAGGCCATCACGCGGTCTTCCAGCAGCGACTCGTCCACTTGCTCGGTGAGCGTCTTGGCGTCGAACACTGGCAACCGGCTGTCGGCCTGCTGTATCAGGCGGCGTACCCCAGCTTCGAGGCCGGCCGGTTCTGTTGCTGCGTGGACCTCAATTGTCGTCGTGCCGGATTCAGGCGCTTGAAGGAACGGAACGTAGGCTTGCGGGGGAGCCTGCTCGCGCAGGTTGTGGTATTTTGCATTCTGGATTACACCCACGATCTCGATCCAGCTCGAGTCGCCCCTCCATCCTGGGATGCTGAAGCGATGGCCGATCGGGTTCTCATCGCCAAAGAAGTGGCGGGCCATCGCCTGGTTGATAATGCCGACCTTGGGAGCGCCGGCCGCGTCGGCGTCGGTGAATTCACGGCCAAGCAGCACGGGCGTCTCAAGGGTTTTGAAGTAGTCTGGACCAATGATGTTGAGCATAACTGGGGTGTTTTCGCCCGGCCGCGGAGTGTACCCGTCAACCGTGGGCAGGGTGAAGCTCAGGCGTGCGCCGAGCGGACTGAAATCCGAGTAACTGGCGCTCCGAACGCCCGGAAAAGCCCTGATTTCAGTAACCAGCCTGCGGTAAAGTGCTACAGCCTGTTCGTCTTTGTACCCCACCAGACCCGGGTTGGTAGAGACCATCATAACGTGCTGGGCGTTGAAACCCGGATAGAAGTTTCTCAGGTTCTCCAGGCTGCGGACGAGCAAGCCGGCGCCAACCAGCAACACCAACGAGAGCGCAACTTGCAGAACCACCAGCGCCCTTCCGAGTCGCGACTGCGACCGCATGCTGCCCAAAATTCGGCCGCTTTCTTTGAGCCCCGCCACGCCGGGATATGTCGCACGCAGTGCCGGCGTAAGCCCGAAGAGAATGGCGCTGAACAGCGAAAGAAATGCTGTAAAAGCGAGGACACGGAGGTCGAGATGAGCATTGAGCGAAATAGGAGTGGACCCGCGGGACATCACGGCCACAAGGCTGGTGGTAGCCCAAAAAGCCAGAAGCAATCCGCCGGCACCGCCCGCAACCGCCAGCAGCGCGCTTTCCGTAATAAGCTGGCGGACGAGACGCCGGCGTCCGGCCCCCAGCGCGATCCTCACGGCGATCTCCCGCTGTCGGGCGCTGGCTCGCCCCAACATCAGATTGGCCACGTTGGCGCAAGTGATAAGCAGAAGCACGCCCACGATCGCCATCAAGATGAGCAGCGGCCTCGAAAACCGCTGGCGCAGCCCTGACAAGCCTCGCCCGCCCGGCTCGAGGCGCAATTGAAACTGGCGATACATCTCCCGCACACGCGCTGAATCAAACGGCAAGCCGCTCATTCCGTCGGCGGCCACGCGCATGGACTGGCGGTAAATGGGGTCCGCGTTGGCCAGCGCCTGCTCCTCGGTGACACCGGGCTTGAGACGCCCCATGAGATAAAGCCAGTTGCGGAAAGGCGCGCTCAACACCCAATAGGGCGTGCCCAGAGCCGACCATCCCTGCCTCACTTGGTCAACCATGCTGATGGGGACGGAGACCTCAACCGGACTTCCAGGAACCAATCCAAAGAAATCAGGTGGCGTTACGCCGATAATCGTAAACGGCGAACCGTTGAGCGTAATCTTTTTTCCCGCTACCGACGGATCGCGGTTGAATCTCCTTACCCAGTAGTCGAAGCTGATCACCGCTACAGGCGCTCCGCCCGCGACTTGGTCGTCGTCAGCCGCAATGGTGCGGCCGAGTATGGCGTTGACACCTAGCAGCGAATAGTAATTGCCGGAGACCACCTGAGCCTTCGCGAGCCCGGCGTGGCCGTCCACCTCGAAATCGAAATCCTCAAAGAGGCGGAACGCCAGCACGCCTGAGAAGACCTGATTGTGGTCGCGAAGCTGCTTGAATGCAGGGTATGGAAATGCATCGTCGGCCGAGCATCCGATCGTGACGAGGCGCTCGGGGTGCGCCACCGGCAACCTCTTGAGCAGGACGGCGTTGATGAGGCTAAAGATGGCAGTGTTGGCGCCAATCCCCAGCGCGAGCGTGAGAACCGCGACGGCTGCGAAGCCGGGATTCTTGAGTGTGGTCCTCAAGCCGTAGCGAAGGTCTTGCGCAAAGTGCTCGAGCCAGTTCCCTCCCCACATGTCGCGACTCTCCTCTCTCAGAATCAGATCATTTCCGAAGCGTCTTTGCACGGCATAGTGAGCTTCTGCCGGTGGAATGCCCCGTTCCATTTCGAATCGCTCGCGCAACTCGCGGTGCAGGTGCATCTCCTCCTGAAGGTCAGCATCAAACTGCCGGCCGCGAAACAGCATCAAGAACCGTCTGCCAATTTCAGCTAGCATGTTTCACTTGTAGAGGTGGCCCTTGTGGCCGCCCTCAGCCGGATGGCCACTGCCTTGGTCTAGCCATTAGGCACTAGGCACTAGCCACTCGCCACTGCTCTTTCACGCCGTCTGAATCGCCCGCCTGATGGCTTGCATGACCCGCTCGAATTGCGAGACCTCGACTTCGAGCTGCTTGCGGCCCAGCGCGGTGAGGCGGTAGTAGCGCGCCCGGCGATTGCCCGCCGTGACGCCCCATTTCGCCGTGACCCAGCCCTTAATCAACATGCGCTGGAGTGCAGGATAGAGCGAGCCTTCCTCCACTTGTAAAACCTCGTCGGAAACCTGCTCGATCCAATTGGCGATCTCGTAGCCGTGCAATTCGCCATGACGAGCCAGGGCCTTAAGGATCAAAAGGTAGAGCGTACCGGGAGGGATTTCGTCTTCGTGCATGCGCGTGCCTCCTTGCCATAGTTAGACTATGCCACTGACCAAAGGTTAGCACCCGTCTCGAATTATTTCAATTCTCTTGCTGACTCTTGCCGGGATGGTTCTAGGAAGGCTGCAAAAAACTCTCACACGGAGTATACGGAAAACACGGAAAAGAGGTTAAGCATTTGTCTCCGTGGTCTCCGTGTACTCTGTGGTGAAGCGTTGCGCTTAGTCGATGCCGTGGATCCGCAAGCTGACCAGTTGTTCGATGGTCAGATTCTGCATGCCGTGTTGGGAGCGCATATTGGAAATGTACTCCGGCGTCACGCCGTGGATCCGCATGGCAATCAACTGGTCAGGGTCGGGATGAGAGTAGCCGAGCTCTTTCAACTTCTCGATGAACTCGGGCGAGACACTGTGAATGCGGAATGCGATGAGCTTGTCGAGGTCCAGGTGGTTGTACCCGAGTTTGCTCATCCCGGCCATCCACTCGGGCGTAGCGCCATGAATCCTCAGTGCAATGAGCTTGTCCTCATCCGGGCTGTAGCCTTCTTGATGCAGCGTGCGGATCATTTCCGGCGTCACGCCGTGGATGCGAAAAGCCACCAACTTGTCAGTGGAAGTAATATTGAGTCCGGCCGCGCGGATCTGGTGGATGAAATCCCCTGTGACCCCAAAGATCCGGAAGGCTATCAGCTTGTCGGTGTCCAGTCCTTCCAGACGCTCGCCTTTCATCTCCTTTGCGAACTCCAGGCTGACGTCCTGCGCCGCCATGTCGAACTGCTTATCCTCGACCACGCCGTCAAAACCCAGCGCTTTCATCTCCCGCGGATATTCCGGGTTGGGAGTGAAGTGGAACAGGCCCGCTCCTTCGCCGTTATCGAGGAACCCCTGGCAGTCGAATTTTCCGGCATCGCGCGAGACGGTGAAATGGAGCTCGTGACGCCCGGACTTCGCGGTATCAAGGCCTTGAAATGACGGCAAGGGCCAGTCAGAACTGTGTTCGGAATGGCCGCCGTGACTCGTCTCGATCAGCGAAAAGTGGACTTGGCCGGCAATGTCGGACGAACTCATCGTCCAGTCACCGGTACGCGTTTGCGTCCAGGCCGCTGGCGCACAAAGAAGCGCGCAGGACGCAGCCAGAACCAACCATCGAATATAAGAGAACCTCATAGAATCCTCCTCCGAAAGTTCAAAGCACCCCGGCGAGTTTTAACTGCACCAGCTTATCCACGCTCAGGTTCTCGAAACCATGTTGGCGCGCCTTCTCCGCGAATTCAGGAGTGATGCCCTGAATCTTCGCCGCGATAAAATCGTCGGCGGTGAGGTTTTTCAGACCGGCCGCCTGAAGCGCCTTTACGTATTCCGGCGTGACGCCCTGAATACGCATCCCCACCAACTGATCTCCCGTGAGCTTCAAGCCGGTGGCACGCATCTCCTTCACGTATTCCGGCGTAACACCTTGCACACGCATTCCTACCAGAGCGTCGGCATCAGCCTGGAGGCCCAGGTCGTGCATTTCTCGCGCGTAGTCGGGGGTAACACCCTGGACCTTCATCCCGACCAACTGATCTGCGGTCACTTTCAGTCCGGTAGCGCGCATCGCCTTGATGTATTCCGGATTCACACCTTGCACCCGCATCCCAACCACGGCGTCGGCGTCAAGCTCGAGGCCCAACCCTTGCATTTCTCGCACATATTCGGGAGTAACGCCCTGAACCTTCATTCCGACCAATTGATCTGCTGTGAGCTTCAGGCCGGTGGCGCGCATTTCCTGGACGTATTGCGGCGTAACGCCCTGGACTCTCATGGCGATCAGTTCGTCGACATTGAGGCTAAAGCCTAGTGCGTGCATCTGCCGAACGTAGTCCGGAGTTACGCCTTGAACCTTGAGCGCGATGGCTTGGTCCACCGTGAGGTCCTTCAGCCCCGCAGCCTTCATCTGCTCGATGAAGCCCTGCTTCGCAACTTGATTGCTGCTGCCCGAGCCTTCTGCGCTTTGCTGATCTGCCGCTGCGTCCCGGCTTGCAGCCTGGGCCGGCGCCCACGAAGTGCCGGAGTGCGCAAGAGTGGGCCGGTAAATGGCATGTGACCGCAATTCGACGCCTGCGCGCTCGCGAATCGCAGCAGGCTGTCCGGTCTGCGTTAGCGGCCCGGCCGATGCTTTTGCGATGCCCCAGAATCCATTTCCGACCAGGATTGCGCCCGCGAGACACAGAAGACCCATCGCAAATCCGGCGCCCCGCAAGCCGCCCCGCATTTCCTCCAGGCCGAGCAGCCGCAGCACTCGCGCTGTCAGCGGAGTAGTGCTGATGCCCTCAGCCAACAGCGGCGCGCCCCGCCTCTCCTCGAGCAGTGTGAGCGCGCGCGCATAACCGACCGCGTCGCCGCAGGCTCGAATCGCCTCATCATCGCAACAGTTTTCGCGCTCGACGCGAATCCGCCGGCTAACCCACCACACGGCCGGATGGTAGAAAAGCAGAGTTTCCGCCGCAACCTGGAAGAGATTCACAAAGGAATCGAAGCGGCGAATGTGCGCCAGTTCATGAGCGATGACGGCTTCGAGTTGCGCTTCGGAGAGCCCTGAGAGTGCCGTAACGGGCAGCAGGACGATGGGCCGGAACAAGCCGATCACTGCCGGCGCAGGCACCAGTCGTGTCGCGCAAAGGCGCACCGCCCTCCCGATTCCCAGCCGCCGCTGAAGCCTCTGGCACATCTCGAGCAGCTCGGAGGAAACGGGCCGGATGCCCCGACGCTTTAGCCGCTCGATGAGGAGGAACCCTCCGGTAGCGCGCAGGCTAAAGAGGGCGACGCCAACGAACCAAAGCTCTACCAACCAAATTAATCGATCAGGGTGAGGTTCGGACTGCTGAACGGATTGCGAAGCCGAGGCCGTGGCGATAGGCGCTTCCGCTCGCTGAACGGCTGTGGCCACGAAAGACACATGCGTCCAGGCTGCTGAGCGCTGAGGAGGGGGAAACAAAATCAGAAAGGTAATCACGGGCGCCGCGACCAACAGAATCATCGAGCCAACTCCTGCCGCATAGCGCGCTCGGGCCGTCCGGCAGCAAGCCATCAGAATAGATAGCGCTGCGGCGAGCGCTGCGCCCTGCCAGAAAAAGTGCAGCAATGTCCAGCCGAGGGTTTGCACGACGATCGGAGAAAGCGGGATTGCAAATTGCGTCATCGTATTTTCCTTTCCCGTTCGTCCAGAACTCGGCGCAACTGTTCAATCTCTTCATGCGACGTCTTCCGGCCCTGAAGCGCATGCATCATCAGCTCGCTTGCCGAGCCCTCGAACACTCGCTCCAGGACATCGGCTGCGAGCTGGCGCTTCGTCTTCCCGGCGGGCAGGCAGGCTTCGTACACATGCGCCCGCTGCTCCTCGTTGCGACGCACGCTCCCTTTGCTGGTCATGATCTGCATCAGCTTTAAGACGGTTGTGTATCCAATCGGTTTCTTTTCGCTCAACACTTCGTACACTTTTCGGACCGTTGAGGGGCCGCGTTCCCACAGAACATGGAGAATCTCCAGCTCGCCGGCGGTCGGCTTGGGCAGGTCTCGATGGCTCATGAGCACACACTACTACGAAGCATTTCGTAATGTCAACGAAAATCTTCGTACTTGTCGGAAGGTTTCGCCAGGTGTCAGAGGAGCGCCGGAAAGAGTGGTGCAGGCCACCTTTTCGGCCCTGCGCCGCGTGCATTCGGCCGCAATCCAAATTCAAGATTCAAGATTCAAGAAAGAGCCTCAAAGGGCGGCGTCAAAACCGGGACGCTGCGCGCCTTCACTGAAGACGAGTACCGGAAGATCGTTGGGGATCTGGCCTAAGCCCAAATCTATAGCTTAGGCTGCTTCCGCTGGGTCGGACTGCTGGTCGTTCATCACTTCGAGCACTTCCCGCACCTTGCGCACCAGGGCTCCAGGCGCAAAGGGCTTTTGGAGGAAGGCGGTCTTGGGATCCGACATTCCACGCCGGGCGACGGCGTCGGCCGTGTACCCCGAGACGTAGAGCACTTTCATTTTCGGGCGCTGGGGCTTCAGCCGCTCGGCCAATTCGAGCCCGCTCATTCCGGGCATGACCACGTCGGTGAGCAGCAGATCGATGGGCACCTGATTTTGCGCGCAGATCCGGAGCGCATCGTCGGGCCTTTCAGCCGCGATGACCGAGTAACCGGACTCCTTCAAGAGCTCGAGAGTCAAGTCCCTCACCATGGCTTCGTCTTCAACCACGAGGATGGTTTCCGTGCCCTTCGCATGATGCTCGAGCGCTTGGCGGCTCTTCGCCGGTTCCGCCACTTGATCGACCCGTGGCAGATAAATCTTGAAGCACGAGCCGTTCCCCAATTCGCTGTAGACATAGATGTAACCGCCGCTCTGATGAACAATGCCGTGCACCGTCGCCAACCCTAACCCAGTTCCCTTCCCCTGTTCCTTGGTCGTGAAAAAGGGCTCGAAGATATGCTTCTGGGTTTCCGCATCCATGCCGCAGCCCGTATCGCTCACCGTGAGCAGGACGTAGTGCCCGGGCCGAATGGGATAATGACCGGCGGCGCGAGCTTCGTCGAGATTCACGTTTTCGGTTTGCAGGATCAGCCTGCCGCCGTGAGGCATGGCGTCGCGGGCATTCACCGCAAGGTTCAGGATGACCTGGTCAATCTCTCCCGGATCGGTTTTCACGCGTCCCAGGCCTAGTCCCGGAACGATCGACAGTTCAATGTCCTCGCCGATCAAATGCCGGAGCATGCGGCTGATGTTGGCGAGAGTAAGGTTCAAATCCAGCACCTGCGGCTGAAGCACCTGCTGCCGGCTGAACGCCAGAAGCTGGCGTGTCAGCGTGGCGCCCCGATCTGCCGCCTTCAAGAGCTCAGCCATATGGGGATACTTGGGGTCCGTGGATTCCAATCGCCCCAGAACCAGTTGGCCGAAACCTGAAATAACGGTCAGCAGGTTGTTAAAGTCGTGGGCCACTCCGCCCGCCAGACGGCCCGCGGCCTCCATCTTCTGCGCGTGGCGAAGCTGATCTTCAAGCCGCCGATGCCGGGTGATGTCCCGACCTATCCCCTGAACTTCCGGCGGCTTTCCAGTTCGTTCGATGAGACTCGTCCCCAGGTCGACACGCAGCCGGCTGTTCTTCCTGGTTACGATTTCCACTTCGTAGGTCCGCTGTCCCTCCTCGCTTGCGCCCTGCAGCATTTCGCGAGCCAGCGCAGAGTGTTCAGGCGCCAGAATCTGCGCGAGGTTCATCCTCAGGACGTCGGGGATGTCACAGCCGACCATGCGGCGGCCGGCTTTGTTGAGGGAAGTTAAGTGGCCCTCCAGATCGCAGGTGAAAACCATGTCGTTGGCGTTCTCAAACAGCTCCTGATATCGCTCCCTCGAGGAGGCTTCGCGCTCAAGCGAATCGCGGATGCTATCGGTTTTTTCCGCCACCTGCCGCTTCAGCAAAAATGCCCAGAGCGTGGTGGCCAGCGCCACCGCCGCCAGGATAGCGATAATCCTGAGCATGCGCTTGATGTCCCACCAGGGAGGGGGCTCGATCACCGCAACATCATTCATCGAGCGGACAAGAATACGAAATGACTGCGCATTGTGATCTTCATTTGCTTCGAGAACGCAGATGCCGGTTAATTGCAGCAGACTTCCCGGCACCAGAGATTCGAGACTCTTCGCCAGCACGGGGTCTTCCACCTGCGCCAGGAAGAGGATTTTGCCTGACTCCATGTTCAAGGTGTTCGGGCCAGGGGTTGCATCGAGCAGTCGCGCCTTGATGCGCACGAAGTCGGCATCGTGGCTACCGTCCAGCGCCTGCTCTGCTGTGACGGAAATAGGGGCAAGAGCTGGACCGGTCCCGATGTGGCGAAAAACCGCATCCCGCAATACCGCGGAGTACTCGCCCACGGCGGGAAAACCTACCACCTCAACCAGGTCTCCGGTCCGGAGGGGAGTTGTCTCCAGCGTGCGAACCTGAAGGCCGTCGTTTTCTTCTTTGATGAACAGTTCACTCCCCGGCTGCTGGAAAGTGACCACGCCCCGCACTCTGACACGGTGGCCGGATGCTCCCTGCGGGGCAAAACGCAGCAGGCTCGCGATGGGACGGTGCGGGGCGAAAAACGCGTTACTGGGGGCGGGTTCAACAATGCGAAGCTGACTGAGACTCGGCGAGTAGAGGATCACGCCGGTTATTTGATACTTGTGATTGAAATTGGCGCCGCACACGCCCTGGATGCGTATCTTAGCATCGACAAGGAAATTCGGAACGGTGCCGCGGAAGTTTGGAAACTCCACGGTGAGCCGGCCACCCTCCGCCGCCAGATCGAGTGTCAGGATCGAATCCGCCTTCGTCACCGTGCGGACGATGCCTTCAATTTCCACCCACTGGCTGTCCTCTTGACTTGAGGCCATTTGGCCGTAGGCGACTCGCCGCGCTTCCGGCAAGGAACCCTGACCCAACACGCGAATCTTCGGATTATCAATCTGCGGCGCAAAATCAGGAGTACCGCTGACGCCTTCGACTTCAACCAATTGGCCCGGCTGCAGCTCCAGCTTTCCGGTCCCGATGTCAACGTAAACACCTGCGGTTGAGTCCTGAATGAACAAATCGTTTTCAGCCGGATTGATATAAGTAACCACGGCTTGAACGAGAATGGGATACCCGAGATTCGCTTCGTCAGGCGAGAGGTTCCTGATCTGCTCCACGCGGGTGAGCAAAGGAAGGCTTGACTTTTGAGGAGGGCCATCTCCGGCGCGCAGCGGCGATGCGCAGGCTAGACCTGACAACAGCAGGCACAAGCCAAGGAACCACAGCGGGCCGCCGGCCATCAGACGGTCGCGAATGCTCTTGGCGCTCTTGAGGATGCCGGAGGCTCTCGACGCGCCTCCCGGCGTTTTATTCTCCGCCCACTTGTCGGCCTTCAACTCGGTGCCGGACAACGGCACCCGCAGGAACGGTGCAGCAATCCTCGCCGCCTCTGCTAACTCCTTCGGATGCGGGCCGGCTCCGCTGTGCACCGCCGTGTACCTGATCTCTTCCCAGACCCCATCCGGAATCGTGAAGAATGCCTGGACGACCTCGGGATCGAATTGCTGACCCGACTCCCGCCTGATTTCATCGTAAGCCACAGACCACGGAAGGGCGCGCCGATAGGGGCGATCAGAGGTCATGGCGTCCAGCGTATCCGCCACGGCAAAAACTCGCGCTCCGAGAGGAATCGCCTCTCCCTTCAGGCCTTGCGGATAGCCCGATCCGTCGTAGGACTCCTGGTGGGACAACACTATTTCAGCCGCGGGCGCAAGGAATGGGATGTGGGAAACCAACTCGTAGCCAATACGTGGGTGGGTCCGCATCACGACGACTTCTTCCGGCGTCAGCTTACCTGGTTTATTTAAGATCGCGTCCGGGATTCCGATCTTGCCGATATCGTGCAAGTAGGAGCCACGCAAGATCTGGCTGACCTGCTCGGGCGTGCAGTTTGCCGCTCTGGCAATCTCCAGGGAGTAGTGGGCCACACGCCCGGTGTGTTCCCTCGTTTCATTGTCCTTCAAAGCCAAGGCATCTCCGAGCACCTTCAACGTCTCGTCGTATGTCTCCTGGATCTCGTCGTACATCTGCTGAAGACTCGTGACGACGGACCGAAGCTGCTCCGTGCGCTCCCCGACCATGTCCTCGAGGCGTTCGCGATAGGCCTCGAGTTCCAGTTCAACGCGCTTGTTCTCGAGCGCGCGCTCCACCGCTACGGCAACCGCCTCAAGGCGGAAAGGCTTCAGGATATAGTCGTCGGCGCCCTGCTTCATGGCATCGACGCCGACCCGGACATTGTCCACGCCGGTAGCAATCAAGACGCTCATCCAAGGGTATCTGGTGCGCACGGTCTCGAGGAGCGCTAAGCCCGAAATGCCTGGCATTCGCAGGTCGGAGATGAGCGCGTCAAAGCGCTCCCGCTCTAATAGCTTGATTGCCTCGACGCCGCCTCCTGCGGCGCGGCACTCGAACCCCTCTGGGGTCAGTCCTTCGATGAGAAGGGCGCAGATCGAGGGTTCATCGTCGACGACGAGTATCCGACCCCTCGGGGCGTTTAACGGCATGCGGCCTCCAACCAAAAAACTACCCTAACTTCCGGCAGACAAAGACTTCGAAGTGCTTCTGAGGGTAATGCTAATGTCGCTCCCATAGCGTCACAAGGTAACGCGGGTACTAGTACTTTTGTACCCCAGCGCGTCCTGCCCCGCGCCGCCCCTTCAGCCCCGGGGTCGAGCGCCCCTCGGGACGCTTCCCGCCAGTTGGGTTGAATTGGCGATGGACGTTCAGGTGAGGCAGGCATGGCAGATAAGTTCAAGGTGGTAATAGGTCCCCTTGACGAAGGTCGGGCTTTCCGTCGGCGTTTCATGACACCATCGATCCCGGAATCCCCTCCGCGCCATCGAATTGACCCACTACCCACTTCTTCGCCAGCGTGCAATGAACTCCCTTTTCACCTATACTGAGAGCGCGGGCCCATAGCTCAGTTGGTTAGAGCAGCGGACTCATAATCCGTTGGTCCCAGGTTCAAGTCCTGGTGGGCCCACTTCCTTTCGCAGAGAATCAACTGAGGCAACTCTGTTGGCGACCTAGTAACGACGGGAGATCATGTCACGTGCTTGGGTACATGTCAAGTCAATAACTAGAGGATAAAATGTCCGCCGGTCACGACCCCCTTGACCGGCCAGCGGCCGACAGTTTTTGTGGAACCACCGGGTCATGTAGTCATTGAACCTTTGAGCCCTCGGGCCACTGAGTCATTGTTCTACTATAGTCGTACGACGTAATAGTATAAAACTAAATCCAATATTAATAATGTCCACAAAGAGTCGATGAATCAATGGCCCCATGGCTCAATTCTCAGAATTCCTGATGTTCGGTGCGGGCGATAATCTCGTTCTGTAGAGCCGCGGTCAGGTCGCAGAAATAATCGCTATAGCCCGCCACTCGCACGATCAGGTCCCGGTGTTTTTCAGGATTTTGTTGTGCGGCGCGAAGAGTTTCAGCGGTCACCACATTGAACTGGATGTGGTGACCGTCCAGTTTGAAGTAAGCGCGCACGAGGTGCGCGAGCTTATCGATTCCCTCTTCGCCTTCGAGGAGTTGTGGAGTGAACTTCTGGTTCAAAAGGGTGCCGCCGGTGCGGGCGTGGTCCATCCAGGCGGCGGATTTGAGCACCGCCGTGGGGCCGCGCCGGTCCGCACCCTGCACGGGTGAGATGCCGTCCGACAGCGGCTCATACGCCTTGCGGCCATCCGGTGTGGCCCCGGTCACTGAGCCGAAATAAACGTGGCAGGTGGTTGAAAGGTAGTTCACCCGGTAGCAGCCGCCTTTCGTATTCTTACGGCCGTTCACCTCATCGTAAAAGGCGTTGAACAAGTCGGTCAGAATCGAGTCCGCGTACTCCTCATCATTGCCGTACTTGGGAGTCTTGTTTAAAAGCATCTGGCGCGTTTTTTCGTGGCCCTTGAAATCGGCTGCGAGGGCTCCCAGCAACTCCGCCATCGTCATGTCCTTGCGATCGAAGACGTGGAAGCGAATTGCCGCCAGGCTGTCGGTCGAACTGCCCGGACCCACGGCCATGATGTAAGTGGTGTTATAGCGAGGACCGCCGTCGTTATAATCCCTTCCTTTGGCGATGCAATCATCGATGAGCAAAGAGAGGAACGGCGCAGGCATGAGCCGCGCGTAGAGGCGCTCAATGATGTTGTTGCCTCGCACCTTGATGTCGACGAAGTGGTGTAACTGCTTGCGGAAGGCCTTAAACAGTTCGTGGTAGGAACCGAAATTCCGTGGATCGCCGGTCTCGAGACCGAGCCGCTTGCCGGTGCGCGGATCGAGCCCGTCGTTCAGTGTGATCTCAAGTACTTTCGTAAGATTGAAATATCCAGTCAGGATATAGGCTTCCTTGCCAAATGCGCCCGTCTCCACGCAGCCGGAGTTGCCGCCCGAGCGCGCATCTTCAATCGACTTCCCTTGCCGCAGCAACTCCTCGACCACGAGGTCGGCGTTGAAAATCGACGGCTGACCCCAACCCTTGCGGACAATCTCGAGGCCGCGCTTCAGGAAGCGCTCCGGACTCTTCTTGCTCAACTGCAGATTCGAGGACGGCTGGAGCAGGCGCATCTCGTCAATCACTTCCAGGATGAGGTACGTCACCTCGCTGACGCCGTCCGAGCCGTCCGCCTTCAGGCCGCCGTTATTGATGTTGGCAAAATCAGTGTACGTTCCGCTCTCGGCCGCCGTCACGCCCACCTTGGGCGGCGCGGGCTGGTTATTGAATTTCACCCAGAAGCACTCGAGCAGTTCCTTGGCCTTCTCGCGCGTGAGTGTGCCGTCCGCAAGCCCCTTCTCGTAGAAGGGCGCAAGATGCTGGTCAAGCCGGCCCGGGCAGAAGGAATCCCAGGTGTTCAGTTCGCTGATGACGCCCAGGTGGATGAACCAGTAAGATTGCAAAGCCTCCCAGAAATCTCGCGGGGCGTGCGCCGGCACATACCGGCAGACCTCCGCGATCTTCTCGAGTTCAGCGCGGCGCTCGTGGTTCGATTCCCGGCTCGCCATCTCCCCGGCTTGCTCCGCGTGGCGTTCCGCAAATCGAATCACCGCATCGGCCGCCGTCGCCATCGCTTTGAGCTCTTCCTGCTTGAGGAAAGCCTCGGGATCGTTCAGGAAGTCCAGGCGGCGGAGACTCTCCGCAACATCTGATTTCAGGTCAAGGAGACCCTTGCGATAGATAACGTCTCCCAGCGCGGTGTGGCCCGGTGCACGCTGCTCCATGAATTCCGTGTAGATGCCGGCCTCGTAAGCATCTTTCCATTCCTCGGACATCTCGCGGAATATGAGATCGCGAATCGAACGGCCCTGCCAGTAGGGGATGATCTGCTCGCACTGGATCGTACTGGCTTCGCCGTCCACGTGATACGAGATCTTGGGACGTGAATTCAGAATGTCGAGGTCTTCCATGCTGTGGCAGCAAAGCTCCGGATAGGTTGGAGTCGCCTTGGGGGCCGGGCCGCGCTCGCCCACAATCAGCTCTTCGCTGCCAATATAGATATTCTTATTATCCATTAAGTGCCGAAGCGCCTGCGCGCGCAGCAGAGGGACCGAGGCGGTGCGGGAATCCCGGTAGAATTCTGTTATCAATGCCGCCCGCTCGAGAGACAGCACGGGCTCAGCCTCGAGGCTTTTCTGGCGCAATCTCGCTACTCGTTCGTTCATGATCAGCCACCCACTTTCACTTTGATGCCTGCCCGCTCGAACTCTCCGGCGATTCTCTTCATCAAGCTGGCCGGAGGGGCCTTGACGTCTTCCAGACGCAAGCCCAAACCCAGCCGCTTGTACTTTTCGGTTCCAGTCTCATGGTAGGGCAGGAGATGAATCTGCCACAGACGAAGCCGGGAGAGCAAGGCAACCATCTGCCGGACATTCCCTCCGTCGTCGTTGATGAAGGGGATAATCGGGTAACGAACTACCACCCGCCTTTTTCTTTCCGCCAGCGCCTCCAGATTCGCGAGAATCGAGTCATTGGAGACGCCCGTATACTTCTTGTGTTTTTCCGGATCGAGGATCTTCAGATCGTATAGGAATAGGCCTGCCTTGTCACTGAGCTCGAGAACCACGTCCTGCCTGGCCAGGCCGCAGGTCTCGACCACGGTGTGAATGCGTTTCGCGCGGCACGCGTCGAGAAGCGCCTCGAGAAATCGCGGCTGCGCAAGGGGCTCGCCGCCGGAGAAAGTGACGCCGCCGCCGGATTGATCCCAGAAGATCAGGTCTTTCTCTATTTCACTCATCACTTCCCAAACCGTCATCCGGCGTCCCGCCACTTTTCGTGCCCCGGTAGGACACGCTTCGGCACAGTTCCCGCACACCTGGCACGTCGGAGCGGTGTGAATTTCGCCATTCAGGCAATGCACTGCCCCATGGGGACATATCTTGACGCATTCTCCGCAAACCAGGCAGCGGTTCTGAAAGGACATGAGCTCAGGCTGGGGACGCTGTCCCTCCGGATTGTGGCACCACCAGCAAGACAGCGGACAGCCTTTGAAAAAAACTGTGGTCCGGATGCCCGGGCCGTCGTGCAAGGCATAGCGCTGGATGTCGAACACGAGGCCTGCAGATTCCGGCGACGAGGCTGGAGCCACGTTACGGCTGGCTTCGGGTTGTTTGGCGTCTTCGCTCATCTTGCTAACTGATGCTCGGTCGCCCCCGGGCGCCGCCTACGTCCGGACGCAATCCAACAGGTGGTTTCACGCAGAAGCGCAAAGAACGCCAAGGTCGCGCAGGCAAGGCCCTAGCGACGAGAGGTGAACATCCGAGGGTTCGGGAGTCGGCGCACACATCTTGATCAGTCCTGCAACGCTATTACCACTTTACCACTAACGTGCCCGGTTTCGAGGTACCGGATGGCCTCGGGGACGTCATTTAGTCCATAACGCCGGTCGATGACCGGCGTCACCTTTCCGGTTGCCACGAACTCCGCGAGAGTGGTCAGGTCCTCTATGCCCGGTTTCGCCATGAACCCAGCGAACTTCTGGCTCGTGAAGGGCGAGGAGAGGAGGGCAGCGGTCGAGCGGACAATGAGCCCTAACATCCATCGCCCTGTCGCACCCCCCACTCCGACAAATATCCCCTTCGGATTCATGACGCGCCGGTATTCCGCGAGCGAGTGGTTCCCAATGCAGTCAAAGATCAAGTCGTAACGTCGCCCACGCCTGGTAAAATCCTCTTGCGTGTAATCTATGACCTCGTCTGCGCCGATGGACCGCACCATCTTTACCTTCCTCGTGCTGCACACCCCGGTCACTTCTGCGCCGAAGGACTTGGCGATCTGCACCGCGAATGTGCCCACGCCTCCCGACGCCCCATTGACCAGAACCTTCGATCCGGGCTGAATCTTTCCCTTATCGCGAAGACCCTGCAAGGCGGTGAGCCCGGCGATAGGCACAGACGCTGCCTGCTCAAACGACACATTGTCCGGCTTCCTGGCCAAGGCTCGCTCGGACGCACAGGCGTACTCGCCAAACGCGCCCCGGCACGCTCCGAATACCGTGTCGCCCGCCTTGAAGAGCGTTACGTTTCTGCCGACTGCCTCCACATAGCCTGCCCCATCCACGCCTAGCCTTCTCTCCTTCGGTTTGGCGAGACCGGCCATCAGCCGGATGAAATACGGCAACCCCCTCATGAAATGCCAGTCATAGGGGTTCATGGAAGCCGCGTGGACTTTTATCAGAACCTCGCCTTCCCCAGGGCTTGGCTTGTCGATTTCTTCACATTTGAGAACCTCGGGCGGGCCATACTTGTCGTAGACGATTGCTTTCATCGAGATTTCCTCGATTTCCTGAGCTCCGGCGTAGGGGCGGTTCGCGAACCGCCCCTACATCCCTGCCCGCCATGTTCCTTTGTTTTCATAGACATTCTCGCTTTGTTCCCCCGATTTCTGCGCCTCTGATCTGCCCACGCCGACGTTTTCGTTCTGGACAGGCATAGGGGCTGTTCGCGAACCGCCCCTACATCTCTTCCCGCTGCGTTCCTTTGTATTCGTAGACATTCTCGCTTTGTTCCGTCGATTCCCGCAGATCCTTTCCTGAAGGCCGCGAATCCGCAGCCGCCTTCAGCTCAGTATACTAGCCTATCTTAATGCATTTGTCAAGAGACACAATGTCGCTGTGCGGTTTTTTGGCTGCAGAACGGGAAGACGCAGGCCCCGACTGATGGTAGAATTGTCCGCCGCTCGACGTGGATACCGACGAGCGCTTTTGGAGGAATTCATATGGTCAGAGGAAACACTCCCTTGCCCGGAAGGTGGGGTGTGGTGATTTTTGTTCTGGCGCTCGGCGCCTTCTGTCGCGGCCCTGCCCTGCGAGCGCAGGAAGTCAAGCATCTGACAGCCCGCAGCTTCGACTCCGGGTTCGAGTTATCGAACGGAACCTTCAACGGGATGTTGGCTGCGAGCGACGGCAAGATCTATTACGTCCTCTGCGCCGAAAACATCGACACGGGCGGGCAGATGTATTCGTACGATCCCGCCGCGGACAAGATCACGCACCTGGGCGACCTGACCGAGGCATCGGGGGAAAAAGGGCTGAAAGCCGTGCCCCAGGGCAAAAGCCACGTCAGCTTCGTTGAAAGCAACGGAAAGCTTTACTTCGCGACCCACGTCGACTGGTACAGCGTGCAGAATGATCTGGAATCCATGGCGCCGCCCCCGCCCGGCTACAAGCCGTATCCCGGTGGGCACTTTCTAGCCTATGATATGGCTGCCGGAAAGTTCGAGAACTTTGCCAAAGCACCCGAAGGCCAAGGGATCATTTCGATGAACATGGATGCGCAGCGCGGACGGATGTATGGCCTCACCTGGCCTTCCGGTTATTTCCTGCGCTATGACCTGAAGTCAGGGCAACTGAAGAACCTCGGCCCGCTCTACAGAGATGGGGAGGGCGGCCACCCCACCAAGCGGGTGATCTGCCGGGCGCTGCCCATCGACCCGCGAGACGGCTCCGTCTACCTCACTAATGCCGACGGCGACATCCTGCGCTACCGCTACGATCGCGATGCGATTGAGACTGTTCAAGGCGACAACCTGCGGAAAGATTATCTGGGAACCTGGAATCCCATAACGGGGCAAGACTTTGGCTATGGCTGGCGGCAGGCGCTCTGGTACGCTCCGGAAAATGCCGTGTATGCAGTGCACGGCCGCTCCTCCTATCTGCTCCGCTTCGATCCGCGCGCAGAGCGAGTGGACGTGCTCGAACGCCTTGCCTCAGTGGCTACCCGGCGCAGCGGCATGTACGACGAGTTTCACTACGGTTATCTCAGCTTATCTTTGGGGCCGGACGGGCACACGCTCTATTATCTCGAGGAAGGCGCAATCGTCCAAAATGGGAAGCGCGCAGTGAAGCGTGGGCCAGGGGGAGATCAACTCGAGGACTTGCACCTGATCACCTACGATATTCCCGCCGCGAGATACACTGACCACGGAGCGGTCTTCTTCAGCAACGGCGCGCGGCCCGGGCTTGTCAACTCGATTGCGGTCGGGAAAGACGGCGCGGTTTATTGCCTCGCCGACATCCCAGGCAAACAACGGCGGGTGGATTTGGTGCGCATTCCGCCGGTGGAGTAGGCACAAACACCGGTTTCACGCAAAGGCGCAACGGACGCTAAGCTCGCAAAGAAGAAAAGCACAAGAACTGGGTTTCCGCTTTGCGGCCTTGGCGTCCTTTGCGCCTTTGCGTGAAACCGGTTCTTTCGTCCGCGGATCGAAATCACTTCCCGGGCATCTCGAGCTCAACCCAACTGGCAATCCCGTTGCGCCCGGCGTTGTTGCGGGGCCACACCTTCAGGCGATTCCGTCCAGGGTGCAGTTTCCAAGGGAAGATTGCCGCAACGGATGACGGTTCGCCCCCGTCGATCTGGGCTAGAAACGTTTCGAAGCCCGGCGTCTCGGTATCAAGGTGGACGCGAAACTGGCCGTCCGTCGCGGTCGGTTCGAGTAGGAAGTGGGCCTGGTCGAGCGTCCATTCGAAATTGCCGTAACGCGTGACCAGATTGGGATGGATCAGCTCAGCAGACGCTTGCGCATCGCTCCAGACGTAGAATCCCTCCCAGGTCCACGGTCCTTTACCATTATTGAGTGGTATGGGGTATTTCTGCTCCAGGAAATTGCTCCTCGGGATCAGCCGCATTTCCGCAAACGACATGTCGACATCCAACCCTCGCCATTTTAGAACCGAGTCCACGATATGCACGATGCGCATGGGCTCCGGCTGCTCGCCGCGCATCACTCGAAGCTGCCGCTGGCGCACTTCGTATAAGGAAAGTGGAGTATGGGTGGTGGGATCTTCAGGGTAATAGGCGGCCGTGCCGTCAATCCACATCCACTTGTGGAATTGGTTCGACCAGATTTCCATCGGCTCGTGGCCCACGACGGTCGGGCGTCCCAGGGTGCCGCTGTCGATCGAAATATCCCTGCCTACGAATCCGAAACTCTCGCAGGCCTGCAAGAAGACCAGGTCGTATTGCTGGCAGAAACCGCCCACCGGCTTGCCGTCGGGAAGCTTCTTCAGGATTTCGAGCGCATCCCAGGAAGGGTAGAACTGGTCCAGGTGCCACTGCTGCCACGGCCAGTTGCGCGAAGACCATGCCGCTAGCTTAGAAATGATTTCGAGGTCCGTCTTCGCGCCGCCCACCACTTCGTCGAGGTGGTAACGAGCGCGCAACTCTTTCAGCTTAGGCCCGGTGAATGGCTCGTAGCGGAATGGAATTGAAGTCCGCACGATTTCTTCGTTGTGCGAATCCACCACCTTGAGCGCGCGTGTCCAGTCGTTCGCCGCAACGGGCTCCGTGTCTATCGCGAGTTCGCTCAACTTGGGGGTAACACGCGGGTCAGCGGCGGCGAACTTCACCTCGAGCTGAACAAAGCGTCCGCGCGGAGCCTCCAAACAGCCGTCGCGGTCGAGCGGCATCCACTCCGACCACGTTTTCGAATTTGGGACATACGTCGTTCCGGAGCGTACGCGCAGGCTTACTCCACTCTTGGCGTCCGGCGCAGCGGAAAGAGCAACTCGCAACGGACCCGGTGCGGTCAGAGGTGGGGCAAGGGGTTTTCCTTCCAGGTTAGCAACATCCATCACCGGCAGCAGGATCGTCCCGTGGGACTTGAAGTGCTGAAGGTACAGCCGGACGTAATATTCTCCCGCGATGTCGCCCGAAGGACCCAGGTGGTCAACGCACCAGGACTTGCCGCCGTCGGTACTGCGCGCGCTCCGGTGCGGCAAAGGCGCGTAAGAGTCGTCGGCGCGAGCGATCTTGACCATCCCCGCTCCCGATATGACGATGTCGTTCAAACCCGGCTTCAGCGCCGCGGGATCGATGTCGTACGCCTGCCATTCCCAACCTGTCTTTTGGGGCGCGCCAAGCTTCTGCGGGTGGCCGTTAACCACGACCTTCAAGTTTCCGCCGTTGCCGACCATCAGCACGACCTTGCTCGCCCGAGGGTCGGCAATCAGCAGTTGCTTGCGAATCGCGATGCCGGGTGAGAGTTTTTCCTGATTTGGCTTGTAAGAGAAGCCGGAAGCGGTGCCGTCGTCCTGAATCACTTCGCCGGTTTGCAATTCGAGCGTCGAGCCATCTTTCGAAAGTGTAATATTGCTGCTCACCGCGCGTTCGTAAATCGTGCGGGCGTTCAGGTGGAGTGTGGCCGCTTTCGCCGGGCATAAAACGAGGGCGGCAAAAGCCGCTGACGCCAGCGACATTCGAGCAGCGCTCAATCCTACATGCATAGTCTTCCCTCCTCACGATGCCTGGGGGGCGTGGACATTATATCGCTTCCGAGGCCGGGCAGACGGCGACAAAAAGGAGCCGATAGGAACTAAAAGTCCACGCAAAGGCGCAAAGTACGCAAAGGGCACAAGTAACAGAAACTGCCAGCACTTTGCGGTCCTTTGCGCCCTGGTGGCTTTGCGAGATGTTTCTGGTTTCTTGAGGCCTTCATACCATGGGACGCAATGGGAATCGACCGAGTCTCGAAGCGGGAGGCCCACCTTCCCGTTTCAGGAGCAAAAGTCACTCATTATGTTATAGTTGAACGTGGCTGAGAAAGGGAGGCGTAACGTGAATCCCCGGTACGTTTTGAGTGATTATGATGCGGAGGCTCTGGCAGGAGCTGCGTTCGAAAAACTCGAGGATGGAAGCTATGCAGGCCGCATTCCCTGCTGCGAAGGGGTACTGGCATTCGGGACCTCCCTGCGCGAATGTGAGAACGAATTACGCTCCACGCTCGAGGATTGGATTCTGCTAGGACTCCAACTGCGGCATCCCCTACCCGTTATTAATGGAATCGATCTGAACAAGGAGCCAGTTCGTGAGCCGGTGGACGCCATGTAAGCGCGGCGACTTCATCCGCAAACTCCGTCACCTCGGCTTCGACGGTCCTTTCGCAGGAACCCGCCACCAGTTCATGGTATATGGTCGCAGAAACGGCTGGCAATCCCTTCCAATTCCGAGTACTCGGTTCCGCAACTGCGGATGATGATTCGCGAGGTGGAAGCCGTGATCCAACGGGAAGACGACTCTGAGGAATGGAATAATCTGTAGCGCCCCGGGATGGATTTCACCGGCAGAGCAGAGGAGCAGCCCCTTGGCATTCTTGCGCTTGCTCGCCTCGAAGAGGAAATCGAAGGGCGCATACATCGCGACATAGAACCTCGCGACGTATGCGCCACCCGCGGATGCAATCCGGCTACAATCTCGCGCAAGCACGCGAGAAGGCGGCGCGGCGCTCTCTCAGGTTAAGCGGTTGCGGTCTTTCCTTTGAATCGCGGCACGAACTCTTCGGCCACAAATGCTTCAAATGTGGTGGGCGTAGTATTCTGCGCAGAACGCGCTTCGAGGGGCGCCATATAACCGGAATTCAGTGCTTCCGACATTTCCAGAAGGAGGTCCGCCATGCTTGAGGACATGCCTGATTGAAGCAAGGCCGTTTTGATGAGCGCGGGCGGGAACTGCGAGTAGTTAAGCGTCGGCCTGCCGATGGCCTGCCCGATCGCAGAGGCAGCTTCCTTGTAAGTCAGGTCGCGCTGGCCCAGAAGCTCACGCGCTTGCCTGCCGCTGAAGTCGAGTCGCAGCAACTCTTCTGCCGTCCATTCGCCGATATCCCGCGCCGCAATCATGGCCACGGGCAAATCGGCACGCAAGGGACCACCTAACAGTCCGAAGTTCTGAATCACCCCGATCTGCGCCAGGGTGTTCTCCATGAAATAGCCGGCACGAACGTAAAGAGCGTTCAATCCGCCAATACCGTCGAGCTTTTGCTCGAAATTGTGCAGGCCCACGACGGGACCCGTCTTCTGCGGTTTATCAGCGCCCACACTGCTAAGCAGCGCGACGTGGCCGACGCCGGCCTTGGTGATCGCTGCCACCATCGCATCACTCACCCGCTCCTGGTAAGCTCTGACATCCGGTGATGATGGGTTGGGGGGGATCATTGCATAGACGGCCTCCGCCCCAGTGAAAGCGCTAGTTAGCGCCGTCGCATCGGTTACATCCGTAACGAAGGCTTCCGCCCCGCTTCGGACGAAGTCTTCAAGCCGTTTGGCGTCGCGGCCGATCACCCGCACTTTCTTCCCGCGCGCCAGTAGTTTCGTGGCCACCGCACTACCCGTGTTCCCGGTCGCACCTGTTATCGCATACATATTCACACCTCCCTGTTTCTTGGATGTGAGAGAGACGGCAGAAGTTCCAGAAGACAGTCGCTCATCCCCGTCGGCTCACGTGCACCCAGAAACCATAAAGATGGTTCCCCCCCCTTTCTACGGCGGGGTCAGGGGTGGTTAACCGCTCGGCCCACCACCCCTACCCCTCCTCAATTGAGGAGGGGAATTCTTTTCGGAGCAGTCGTTCATGCCCGTCCGCTGACAGGCACCCATAAACCATGAAATGTCATTCCGAGCGAAGCGCGGAATCTTGCTCTGCGTCGGGCAGACCGCCCCAAAAAGACCGGGGCGAGCTTCCTTGCGGAGTTTACCCTGAGCGGCAGAGCGAGATTCTTCGCTCCGCTCAGAATGACAAGCGGAGGGCTCAGGATGACAGCGAAGGGTTCGGAATGACAACGCATTTCAAAGCAGTCGCGCATGCCCGTCGGCTGACGGGCGCCCAGAAAACATGAAAATGATTCCCCTCCTTGGTAAGGAGAGGTCAGGGGTGGTTGCTGAGCGGCAACCACGCACCACGCCCGGCCCCTCCTCCCGCTGAGGAGGGGAGTCATTTTCAGAGCAGTGGGCAGTAGACAGCGAGGGGTGGATGGGGAACACACCTGCGCGGTTTGTGCCGGCCAGTATGCGCGGCACGCCGGCACTGCGACAACATTTCGAGAGGCCGAGGTCAAACCTTCAAGGGCGGCTCGGGATGCCGTCCACCCTGGACTCAATACGCCTAAGGCGGCAGTCGTCATCCATGACGAATGTGACATACTGGTCGCCGGGCGCCCGGGGCGAGCCCCAATCCAGACGCCATTTCTTAACGTAGAAGTCTATATTGCATGAACCTTGCGTCCCGACTTCCGCTCCGAATGGAAACGCATATGCGAGCTTATCGCGGGGAAGATCACGCAGCTTTTGTTCCCTGTCGAATCCATTGGTGTCCCCGAGTTGGCGATTCACCTCACGTAGATCAGTACCAATGGCGAAACCGTTCACGGCTTGGCGGAACTTTGCCAAGGCCACTTCCGGCATTTCGAACTCGTACCAGTCGCCGTGGTTGTACTCGTCACAAGCGCCTGGCAGGATCTGGCAGGTCGAGCAGTGAACGCCCAGCCACAAGCAGCGCGTGTTAAAGTCAAACGCACGCAATATTCGATCGCGAGGCGCAGAAGACCACGCCTCGACTCTGATTTCGTTTCTACTACGTACGGGGCCGCCCGTGAGGTTGTGTATTTGGTGCTTATGGATGCGCCAAGGCGTCGTATTCCACATTTCAGCGTGGGCCTCGCCGCCGTAAACGTTCGTGCGCGCGATCTGTTCCGTTTCTGCATCCATCGAGCCGATCCACGCGTGCAACTCCTGCACGACGCCGCGCTTAATCTCCAGGCCAACTCCGATATCGCTCACCGGCACCCGGCGAATGAGACCGGGATGTCTGAACAGAAAATAAGTCATCGACTTGAAATAGTTCAGTCTCTGACCCTCATTGATCGTCAGCTCGCAGTCGCCTGCGACGCACGTGCTCATGGGAACATCGTGCCAGGACATCTCATCGCTTGTTTTGGTGACGGTATGCACGAAGATAGATGCGCTGCCCCCGAAGCGCTCGGCGATCCCGATCGCCTCACGTCCGGTAGTTTTTCCCACCTCAATTGTCTTCAGAACCCTGATCAGGCTGCGAACCCGCCAAGTGATGATGAGGTCATACGCGACAACGACAGAGGCAAGCAAAAAGGCAATCAGGACGCATGCATAGCCAATGACCCGCGCTGCGGCTCTCATGCTTCACCCGAAGAATCTTGATTTGCGGCTCACTTCTTCCTAGCTGACCTTATACCCCCAATTATCTGACTGCGCAAGGCGCCGTCCGGCAGAGGTGGAGGGAGAGCCGCACATTTTCGGGCGCCAAACCAGGGGCGCGCGGGATGCTAACCGAACTTTCGCAGTTGAGGGGTTAGGCGAAGGGTAAGTGCTTTGTTTTTAGCGAAGGGGTCTTAAAGGTCGGCACTACATTTTCAATCTCGGTGGCGGGGTTTGGGCAGCCTCCTGGGGGG
>JBEKLY010000045.1:0-35235 GCA_050010015.1 Terriglobia bacterium | reverse complement strand
TCACCCTAAAGGGGTCGGTGATCAGAACGACGATTTTCGACGGAGCCCTTCGCTTGTCATTCTGAGCGGAGCGAAGAATCTCGCTCTGCCGCTCAGGGTAAACTCCGCGAAGAGCCTGTCCTCAACGAAGTGAAGGAATCTCGCTCTGGCCTTGCACTTGGGGCACGATCGCGCAAACCAGGGCGAGATTCCTCGCTCCGCTCGGAATGACATCCCCCTACGGGATCCATCGAATTAAGACGCTACTACGAGTAGAGTCAATCCCTCGAGAACGACGTGCAGCCACGCCACCGACCGGCTTCGACGGCGAGGTGTGGGGCTAGTGTAGCCGACTGTCTGTCATTGTCCCGATCCCGCATACCGACTCCCAAGCCTTGGCTTCGTTTTCGCAAAATGCGCTGTTTTTTGCTCCTTTCAGCCTCCAAACGGTGCTAATTTGCGCGCAAAACACGCAAAATTTGCACCACTCAAAACAGTGACTTCCTTTGTTTTCAAGCACTTCTTAGCTTCGTTCCCACTATTTTTCATTTTTTGTAGAAACCAGCTCTTCCATCTGACGGGGGTCTTCGGCCTTCGCCGGAGCGCTTGCGCGTCCTGGCGTCCGGCTACGACAAGTTGTCTCGAAAATGACCACAATTATAGGCTATCATAGGCCCTGCGGATTGTCAAGCCGAAAACGCAGCGCGCGTTGACTCAACAACCCTCTCCCCGGGGAGAGGGTGTCGCGCTCCGGCGCTTTCATCAGCCGGAGCGTGACGGGTGAGGGGTTACTTCCGTGGGTGGCGCCTACGTCGGGACGCATGTTGTCGCGACGTAGGCGCCCACTGTCGGGTCCTCGACGTGCCATAACGCCACTATCAAGGACCACGGCAAATCGTGGCGTGGTATACTCCTCCGACCCCCAAAGGGCGCATACATGCCGACAACTACCGTCGGCACGTATGCGCCACCCGCGGCCTAATTGTCAGGGGAACTTCGGTTTAGCGGTAGGCTTCCCTGCGATGGAGGACGCGGCGAATCTCGATCGTGTCCGTTGTGGTGTGGACGAAGAACAACCGGTAATCGCCCATGCGCAGCCGTAGTTCCTCCCGCTCTCCCTGGAGCGCTTTCACATCACCGGCGCCCGATTCGGCGGAGGGCGGAAAGGATACGCATGGCGGTGGGTTTGTCGAGGGCACGGACATCGGCCTTGGCGGGCTCCGTCCACACGATGCGCTTCACGCCGGGTCCTGATAGTTGTCGATTTCTGCCTGGGTGATGCCGAGGTCGGCCAGCACCTGTTCGTGAGGGATGGGCTTGTGGTGTTGTAGCCACTCCCGGGCTTCGGCGAGCGCCTTTTCCTCTTGCTCAGTGAGCGGCTCGTCATCGACGGGAGCCTGAGCGATGGCGCGGGAGACGGGGTCGAGCATGGCTTCGAGCAAGCCGACCACCGCCGTCAGTTGATGGGGTGGCAAACGTTCGATCAGTTCATGCGCCTGTTGTTTTTCATGGGGCCGATCGTGTGACATTTCGGAATCCTTCCCGACCTCCGTTCCTTCCTCCAGCTTCTATGTTACTACCCTCGCGCAGCACGTGCAAACGCCTCACTGACTTCCAGGACGGGACGACTTTTCCCCGCCCTGCCGAAATCGATCAGCCAGACCTCACCGCGCCGGGTGACGCAGGGCCGAACGCCGTTAGGCCCAGGACCGGCGCCGCTGGTCCGTACAAGCAATCAAACAGGGCGGCGGTGGCAGCGCCGATTTCCTCGTCTGCCAAGGGTCACCGACGGTTTCTTTTGGGGTGCACTCGGGGCCTCTGGGTGACAAGGGCGGTCAGGATTTATGCGGCCACTTGCGGGCGCCATGGAACACGCGGAGGATTTCGACAACATTATTGCGCACGCGGTAGGGGACCAGGTAAGGGGTATTGGCGACAACCAACTCGCGAGTGCCCTCGACGCGTCCAGGGCGGCCCAGGCCGGGATGCTGAGCAAGCAGTTCGACGGTCCGCGCGATCGTGTCGACGACGCGGGCAGCGGCGGCGGGATTATCGAGGGCGATGAAGGCCGCCTCGGCATCAAGGTTGGCGAGAGCACGCTTTAGCCAGCGGATCCCGAGCGGCCTATCGGGCACGGCCCCTCCGCTTCGGGCTCGTCCACTTCTTCAAGACGCGGCGGACGTCTTCCGCTGAGGCAAACTCGCCCCGGTCGGCTTCCGCGAGCGCCTTCCGGGTTTCCAGGATTTGCCACTCGTTCACCTTCACGTACTCACGAATGGCTTCGCTGGCCACATAGGAACGGCTGCGGCGCTGCGCTTTCGCCAACCGGTCAAGCCGCTCGCGCAGGTCGGGCTCCAAGCGCACTGTCACTACCGGAATCGTCGCCATGATGCACCTCTAACACAACTGAATACATGGTATTTTACCACGGCGCGGTGGGGAAGGGGACAGGAGGGGAGGATGAAACGGTGTCGGCAGAGGAAACGGAACCAGGTATCGATTCTCCCTGCGGCAGGAAGCCGATGCCCTTGGCCGCGAAACGACCCCTCACCCGTCCTGCGCCGGCTGATGAAAACGCCGCCGCAGGACACCCTCTCCCTAAGGGAGAGGGCTGTCTGTAGGCAAGAAGGGAGAGGGCTGCTTGCCGATAGCCCACCCATTACCGATTTTCGAACCTATTCCGGATGCCGTGCCGGGGGGGCCTGCCGTGTGTAGCCGGGGGGCGGTTGGAAGATGGTGGGGTCGGGCTCGGCACGGGTGAGGTTGATAAGTTCAGTGACTTGCTCGCCGGAGCGCGGATCGCTTCTGCGCCGCAGCACGTCGACTCCCATGCGCTCCTCGTACCAGCATTCATCGACCGATACAAAACTCACCGGGTTACCGAAGATTCCCGCCGGAAACGTATGTAGGGTTCGTCTTCCCCAGGCATTGATGCCCTCAAACTCTTTCGTGCCGAGTTTCTCGTTCTTGATCTGTTCTCCCGGCCGAGTCGCCCTGAGGGTCAGATACTCCAATGCATCGTAATGGATCGGCCGATCGATAGGCCCGATGATCACGTTGTGGTTCTGCGGGTCGATGTGGATTTTCCGTCTTTCCAGCGGATCGTAAATGTTCACGTAGTAGATTGGATTGTTGACGTCCTCTGTCCATGGCAGGTGTTGTTCTCGATAGATGCGCCCTTTGCTGTCGCGTGCGATCTTGTCCTCGACCGTGCGGGTCTGCTTCGTTCCGTCGGGCAGGACCTGGATGAGCGTAGTTCGGGCCGTGGCAGTGAAGGGTTTCCCTTTCACTTCACTGACCTCAATCTCCGCTGGCATGATGACTCGAACACCCTGCGCCCACAGGCTGAGCCCGAGCCCCAGCATTGCGACGATGACTCCGGAAACTCTCTTCATATGACCGGTATGTTAGCACGAAGCTGTCCCGGAGGCCCTGGCGGGGGCGGTTCGCGAACCGCCCCTACACCTCACTTTTGCGGCGTGGGCGGCGCCGGCGGTGCGGCGGTCGAGCCCATCACATCATACACGCGTCGAACCGTGACGGGTCCTTGCAGGGAAGAGTTTTCAAGCCGCGAAACGACAGTAAGCTGCTTGCCGTCGTCGCTCACGCGAAATGACTGTGTAAGTTTGGTGCCGTGCTCCAGTTTTGTTTCGGCCTGCAAGGTATCGCCTTGCCACTCGGTTTTGGTTGAGGAGATCTTCTTGCCGTTGTCATCTTTGTCGTCGTGCTTCTTGCCGTCCAGGTAATAGGTTTGAGCATGGGCGGAGTCGTCGGTCACCACCAACTGGCCGGATTTTTGGTCGATTTGCAAGAGCTTCGAAGTCTGCCCAAGACGGTCCCAATCCTCGGCGCTCACAGTGCTTCCGCGATTGGCCTGTTGTCCTCCCCGGCGGCCCATGCCGCCGCGGCCCATTCCGCCGCCACCAGGGTAGCCGCCCCCGCCGCCGGGCCACCCGCCCCCGCCACCCGGATAACCGCCCCCGGTGCCGCCGCCTCCGCCGCCGCCGGGATAACCACCGCCACTGTTGGCCGTTGTGCGCTGGTTACTCTGCGCATCGGTAATCTTCTGCTGCGCATCGTCGCTTTGGTCTTTGTTGAATTGCCACCGTCCACTCAGTTTCGCCTGGCTGTCACCTGCGCGTACCACGGCCGGCAGTGCGATGGCCAGTAAGATCACTACGCCACAAATCAGGCTAATGAGCGCAAAGTTATAGATCCTTCGCATGGGTCGTTCACCTCCCAACAGTGAATGTCCTTGTCCCTTCAGTTACGATTCAGCGCCTGCGGCGCTGGTTGTACGGCGCTGTGGCGCGGGCAGAATGCCCGCCCCTGGAGTTTCTACATTTTCATCGCCCTTGTTTGTGGCATCGCCATTCTCGGCCACGTGGAGGCACAAAGCTCGCAACTGTGTGTGCCTTAAGCCCCAAAGGGGCGCTCTATCACAGCCCAGGCCAACGGCCTGGGTCAACGTCGCGTCTTCCATCTCGAAGCCCTGCAGGGGCGAAATAATCCTCCGGCGCATGGCTTCGCGATCCCTGGCGCCGAAGCCGAGATGGACGTACAGTTGGGACCAAGATTGTGGCATGGGAACTACCCTATTCCGCCCTTTCAGGGCTACCCAATCTAAACGAGACGACATCGCTGACCCAGGCCGTTGGCCTGGGCTTCGATAGAGCGCCCCTTTGGGGCTCAGCGGCCGACCTGAGCACAACGGTCTGCACAGCGAGGCGAGACGATAAGGGCGTCAGGTCGGACAAGGCTCGCCGGAAATCTAGAAACTCAAGGCGCGGGCGGGACGCCCGCACCACGTGTCTAACTCCCGCCGTGCGGAGTGCGTGGGGGCGGCTTGACGACAGCCATGGGCAAGCGTGTGAAAGCGACGAGGGCTGCCCCCGGGTCGAGCACGTTCACCTGTACGGTATAGCGCCCCGCCGGAAACTTCTCCAAGGGGATCTGCGCAAAATACGTGGTCTTGGGCGATCCGCTTTTCTCGACTCTGGCGTTGAACGGCCCTGCCTCGGCAAATTTCCTGCCGTGGCGGAGGAAGACGAAGGCCACGGAGGGCGGCGGAGCGGCGCCCGTCGCCGCGCCCTGCGCAGTCGCGGCCGGCGGCTTGCCGGCGTACGATTCCAGATAAACCGAAAGTGTCTGGTTAGTGCGAAATACCCGGGTCACGCTGGGCAGCACGGTGCGATTGCCCACCTGGAGCGGCGCGTTCCTTTCCCGATCGAATCGCGTGCGCGGGAGTTGCTCGGAGGGCCGCACTTCGTTGGAAAAAACCACGGTGCTCAAGTTCAAGCCTTGGTCGGAGACATCCGGCAGGACGACCGACTCCTCGAAGGTTCCGATCTTGCCGCCTTCGTTCTCCCGAGCCACGACTTTCAGATCGTATTTGCCCGGTGGAAGCGTGATTTCGCCCTCGTAGAGAAGGTTGCCGCTGGTAACTTCCTCGAAAGTCTCATCAGTCATCTTCACGGGCAGGGTGTCGTGCAGTCCGCCTGCGACATGGTTCTGCGCGTCGGTAAAGCGCCAGGCGAAGTCAAACTCAGTCTCATGCTTGCCGGACTTTTTCAGAAAAGAGACTTCAGAGCCGGGAATCTTGGCGGCCAGAACAACCGTGTATTTCTTGTCGGGGCGGCGGAAGTAGGCAGTTTCAATCGCAAACGGCAGATCCACGAAGGGCACATCCAAATCCATCACCTGCTGAAGCTGAACTTCCTTGTCCTCCCGCGTCAATTGCCGGAAGTTCTTGGGAGCGAAGTAGCCGGGCCGCGCTTGGAGCTTTAACCCGGGCCGCGAAACTTCGACGCGAATGTGCCTGAAGTGCCCGTCCGAGCGTTTGTTGGTCGGCGAGTAGCCGATCAAGTAGTAGCTGGAATTCTCTCTTTGGACCTCTTGGAAGGCGGGCGAGAAATCGTTGAGGTCGTAGAAGAACTTTCCGCCCGTGTCGGTCGAGAGCGAGGCAAGCGTTTCGCGGCTTCCCTGCAAGGAGGAAACCTGCGAGGCGTGGGCCGATCCCGAATAGATGGCCGTGCCGGAGGGGCTGGACGTCGAGGCATCGCCGCCCGGAGGCAGGGCCAGCAGGCCGCGCGCGTCCATGGTGTAGAGCGAAACATCGGCTTGATTCGCGGCGTCGATGGTGGCCCGTAACTGCGCCTGGTTTTCCTGGCCGGTGCGCGAGATGCCGCTCGAGAAGTGGATCACGTTCTTGCGGCCCGGCACTTGATGAAGCATGGTGGCCAGGGATTCGATGGCCGCCAGTTTCTGATCCGTATTGAAAATGTTGAACTCGGTTTCATCCGGCGTAAACGCGTCGGAGACATCCTGGGTGACGACTTCCATGCCGTTGGCGTCTGTTCCGCCGGCCTCGCCGATGGCGCCCGCCGTCGCCAGGTTGGAGGATTCTTCGCCGACCAGAATGGTGCGCAGGACCTTGGTGAGCGAGTCGCGATTGTTCGTGAAATCCTGCACCACACGAAGGTTCGAGGAGTAAGTAACCACCGCGACCAAGTCCGCGGGCGTCATGCGGTGGGCCATAAAATCACCCGAGGCCTTCAGGGCGCGCATCAACTCGTCGGGCTGCATCGAACTCAAGTCAAAGAAAAAGACCAGCAGGCGATGGTCCTGGAGCACCTGGTCGGCATTCACTTCCGGCGGAAGTTTGGCAAGGTCAATCACCTGGGCGCGCTCCGCGCCGCCCGTGACCTGCGCCAGTTTCTCAACGTCTTCGAGGCTGAAGTCGGAAATGGTTTGCAAAACTCCATCCTCTAAGACTCGAAAATCCGTCTGCTTCAAATCCGTCACCGCTTTGCCGGATTTGTCATACACACGCACATCGACCAGCACTTCGTTGGTCTGGGTGCGGAGGATGAAGGCTTGTTGCGGGCTTCGGGAAGTGGGCGCGGCAGGTTTCTGCTGGGCTAGGACGGCAGATGGGCAGATGGGCAGGTAGGCAGATAGGCAGATGGCTAGAAGAACGGCGGGCAGGTGGGCAGATAGGCAGGTGGGCAGGTGGGCAGTGGTATTAGCCTTGCCCGCTGACTGTCTGTTAGAACGTCCTGTTGTCATTGTCGCCTTATTCCTGCTACTTGCTGAGGGCTACATAACATGACGGACCAACCCCCCTCACCCGGCGCTGCGCGCCACCCTCTCCCCCAAAGGGGGCGAGGGCATAAACTTCTGCCGACCTGCCCATCTGCCCACCTGCCTAGAAGTTAAACCGCAGCGCTGCGTTGAGCGAGCGCATGGCCGCCACGCTGGTCACCCAGCCGACATTCTGCGCGTTGATGGTGGTTGCGACACCGGCGTAATTCGGGTGGTTGAAAATGTTGTTGGCGTTGATGCTGAACCGCCCGCGTATTCCTTTTTCGCGCGAAAAAGTAAAGAAGCGCCCCAGCGACATGTTAAAGGTCACCGAGTCCGGCCCGGTAATGGTGTTGCGTCCCGCCGTGCCCAATTCACCCGAGGCGGGCAGCGCAAACGCCCCGGTATTGAAGAACTCCAAGGTCGTCCGCTCCGAGCGCGGCAGGCTGACATGAAGGCCGGTGGCATCGGGGCGCTCGGAAGCAAACACGCCCGAGCCGTTGTTGTTCGACTGGTTGCCGGCCACCGCCGCAGTCAAGGGCAAGCCGGTTTGCAAAGTTGTAACGCCGCTGATCTGCCAGTTGCCGATGATGCGCGCCGCAAAGCTGCCGCGATTCAGGAAGCGGCGCTGTTCGCCAAAGGGTAATTCGTAGGTGTGATTGACGACCAACTTCTGTCCGAGATTGAAATTGGAAAGGGCGCGTTCCGCCTCGAGGTCGGATTTGTTTTGCGGCACGTTGTGACCGTTGCCGCCAATGTTGGCCGCATCGTCAATCGACTTTGACCAGGTATAGAAGCCGTTTATAGAAAACCCGCCGTGAAACTGCCGGCGCAAAACGACCTGGAGGCCGTTGTAAATCGAGGCTGCGCCCGAAGTCTCGTAAAGGAATTGCTGGACACCGGGGATAGAGGTTTCGTGCGAGCCGGAGGCGCTGGGGTTGACGCTAATGGGCGATAGCAACAAATCGAGTTTCGTTCCCTTGGTGCCAATGTACTGGACCGAAAGGACAACGTTGCGGACAATCTCATCCTCGACGCTGAAGTTCCAAGACTGGGCGTAAGGCCGGCGGAAATTCGTGTCGGCCGCGTAGGTATTATGAATCGTGTTGGGAGAGGGAGCCGGGAATCCGTTCTTGAGCGTCAGCACTTGCTCGGGATTGGTGGTCAAGGTGGAGGCTTGCGCGAACGGCGGCTGGTCCACCATGTTGCTCACCATACGCGAGTAGATGCTGCCATCGTAAAAAACCCCATAGCCGCTTCGCATCACCAGGTGATGCTGGATCCAGGGCCTGTAGGCAATCCCCAGGCGAGGCGAAAAGTTGTGCCAATCGCTGTGAATGAGCGAACCCGGCAGCGAGCCGGGCTCTTGGCCGGTGACCACCTCGGGCGAGCTGAAGCCGGGCCCAAAGGCCAAGTCCGACAGATGCCCGAACTTTTCGTTGAACGGCTGGAAGTATTCGTATCGAACGCCGCCGTTCAAAGTCCAGTGGTTGCCCGCGCGCCAGTCGTCCTGGATGAAAGAAGTGGTGACCCAGGTTCGCAGGTAATTGCTGGCGACGCCGAAACGGACGGAGGTGGTTTGGGGAAGGCCAAGGAGGAAGTCCGCGAAATCAAAGCCTGTGCCGGGGACCGGAAATCCCTTGTTGAAGTTGCTGGTGCTGTAGCCGGTAAAGCTGAACGTCCCCTCGGCATTGGGATCCGTTTTGGTGTTCTGCTGGACGCGGCGCAGTTCCCCACCCAAGCGAATGTTGTGCTTGCCGTGGTTCCAGATCAGAACGTCATTGGCGCGGACGGTCTGGGGGCGCGTGAGAGAGGCGAGCGGATCGTTCAAACCTCCGAAATTGGTGAAGCCGATGCTGGGGATTGCCCAATCGAAGGGGTTGCTCGAAACGCCGGTGACGAAGAGTTCGGCGGCAATGTCCTGCTGGAAGGCAAAGTCGTTCAGCAAGTATGTGCGCATGCGATTGAAGTTGAGGGAAAGCGTATTGACGAGGTGGGGATTGAAAGTGTGGGATTCACTGGCGCTGAGATTCTGGCCGCGGCTTGAGGTGTGGGATTTCAAGCTGGGAAAGGCGGCCACCGACTGGCTGCTCGACCGGTTGAAGTAATACATGACGTTCAAGCTGTCCTTCGAGTCGATCTGCTGGCCAATGCGGCCCATCACGCGATCGTTCGCCGTGGGCAAGGGAACCTGCAAATGAAAGTTCTGCACCTGCCCGGGCAGGTTAGGCAAAGGAATGTAGGCCAGCAGACCCTGCGCCTGGGCAGAGATTCGCTGTGCAGGGATCGTGTTTTCCGGAAAAGGCGTGCGCGCGCCGGTAGCACTCGATAAGGGGTCATAGATCGTCGGAACCGTCCCCGCGTATTGTCCCGAGGCAATGACGGCGCCCGAGAAATTCCCAGTGCGCTCCGCTGGTGTGGGGACTGTCGAGAAGCTGTCGAAGCCGGTCCTGCCGCGCTGCAGGTTGTAGCTTGCGAACCAGCTCGTTTTGTTGCCGCCGTTGTAAACCCTGGGAATCACGAGCGGCCCGCCCAGAGAGAACCCAAAGGTTTCCTGGTAGGAAGGGATGCGAGGCGACTCAAGCACATTCAGCGGGTAGGGGTGAGCGTCGAAGCCCGAATTCGTGTATTGCTCAGTAAAGTTGCCCCGCACCCGGTTCACCTGGGCGCGACTGCGGCCCCAACCCCGCGCTCCTCCGCCTCCCCCTCCGCCGAAACTGCCGCCACCTCCAGCAAACCCGCCGCCGGCTCCGCCTCCACCGGGTCCGCCTCCGCCAGGGCCTCCGCCGCCGCCGAAGGGGCTGCCGGCGTTTCCTCCCATGCCGCCGGGGCCTCCACCGAAACCCATGCCTCCACCGCGCATTCCCCTGCGTCCGCCACGGCCTTCCCCGGGGGTTGCGACATCCCCCACCCCGCCGCCCAGCAGGAAAGAGTTGGCCGCGCTCGTGGAGGCCTCGGGATTCTCCGGCATGGCCTCGCCGGCAGCGGCGTTCTCTGCGCCGGGGCTCTCCGCAGCGCCATTTTCCGCAATGCGGAGCACTCCTTCCTCGCCTCCGCCGCCGTCGCCAAAGGAATTCTCTGAAGCAGCAGGGAATTGGCCGCGATTCCGGGTTCTCGCCGGGAGCGTTGCCAGGCCGACGTTGCCGCGTCTGGGCGGCGAACTTCCCCCGCCATTTCCCTGGGCTACCGCTGCGCCTTCGGGCATGGCAAGAACCATCGCCAAATTGATCTTGAGCGGCTTATCTGCGGTCACGGGGATCGGCTCCCGGACGTCAGGCCTGAACCCCACGAGCGACAGTGTTATACGGTAATTGCCAGGCGGAATCGCGGCAAAAGTAAAATTCCCGTCTTCGTCCGAAAGTGTTTCTTTGCGCTCGCCGGTTTGCGGGTTGATCAATTGGACCGTGGCGGCAGGCACGGAAACTCCGCCAGGACCACGCACGTGGCCAGTGATCGATCCGGTTGCCGGGGCTTGGCCGGAAAGCGGCAAGGGCAGCATACAGGCTAACGCCCAAAGGGCACAGGAAATGAGTGCAGTGCTCTTAGATCGAATAGACATTCCCGGGTCACTAACCTGTTGTCGCTTCTTGGGACTTTCAAGGAATCAGCGACTACTGCGTCTTTGCTGCTTGCCGTGACCACCTCAAGAAACCTATTTTAGGTGGACCGACAAATTCCTGCCACTGAGTTGTGCTCGAACCTCGCGCGACTGTTCGTGCCGCCCGCTCCCACCGCTTGGTATTCTCTCTGTAGCTCCGTAAAGTTCCACAAAGCTGAGAGTATAGTACTTTTGTTGCATTGCCTTGGCATGACCGCTCTGTTAGTATCCCCACTCGGAAAGCGGGAGGGTTGGTATATCCTTTCCCTCCTCCACCCCGGACGATCGTTGGTGGCCTAGGAGACCATGGCACTTCCAACCGAAGATACCCCCAATGACAAAGGGCAGCGCTTGCCCCTTTATGCCGTTCTGCTGCTGACGACCTTTGCTCTCTTCGCCGGTGTTTCTCCTGCCCAGGAGGCGAAGGACAAGCGCCCGCAGCGCGGCACCGTATTGGAGACGATTCGGCAAGTCAGGGAACTGCCTTCCGAGAACGCGCGGTTTGGCTATCCGATTCATGTGCGCGGCGTCGTGACATATGCCGATCAAGTGCAAGGTGATCTCTTCGTTCAAGATTCCACGGCCGGTATCTACGTGACCCCGGATGCGACGACCGTTGACCTTCATTCCGGCCAAACCGTGGAGGTCACCGGCATCAGCGGGCCGGGGGACTTTGCTTCCCAGATTGAGAATCCGCGGATTCAGGTGCTCGGTCAAGGTCCCTTGCCGGTTCCCAAGCGAGTCGCGGGGGAAGACTTTGTCACCGGTTTCGAGGACAGCCAGTTTGTGGAAATCGAAGGCGTAGTGAGATCGGCCGCAGAAAGCCAAAACCGCTTGCTGCTCCACGTGGCCTCGGGAACTGCAATCATTCCCGTCTATGTGTTGGACTACAAACCCATCCCGGGAAATCTTGTAGGGGCCAAGGTTATTGTGCAGGGCGTCTCCGGAGGGACGTACAATCCGCGCATGCAGTTTCTTGGCGCCACACTCCTCGCGCCGGGGCTGAAGAATCTTACCATCGAAGAGCCGGCTTCTGCGGACCCCTTTTCCATACCCTTGCGTCCCATCCACCTGGTGCAGAGACTGGCTCCGGTGGGGGCTTTCAACCAACTCGTGCACGTTCAAGGGATTGTCACCTTGCAGCGCCTCGGCCAGCGGATCTTCATACGAGACGCGCAAGAGGGCTTGGAAGTCGAAACCCGTCAAGCAACTCCCTTGAGCTTCGGCGACCGGGTTGACGTTGTCGGATATCCTGCTGTGGGCGACTTCAGCCCCATGCTCCAGGACGCGGTCTACCGCAAGATCGGGTCCGGCTCCGACCCTCCTCCTCTGGCAGCGACTGCTGCCCAGGCATTGACGGGAATCTATGATTGTGAACTCATCCAGATTCGAGGACGCGTGCTGGGCGTCTCTCTGCGCGGCAACCAAAGATCACTCACTCTCAATTCAGACGGGGTCATGGTCGAGGCCGAGATCGAGGGAGCGGAGGCACAGGCGGCGGTAGCGCAGGCCCGATCCGGCAGCCTCGTGCAAGTGACGGGAATCTGCGATGTCAGGGTTGATGAAAACCGGAACCCCGCGGCGTTCGCGATGCTCCTGCGCGCGCCGAATGACATTGTGGTGCTGCAACAGGCGCCTTGGTGGAACCTTCAGCGTACTCTTATCCTGCTTGGCATTACAGCCTTGGCAGTCGTCGTCGTGCTCGTTTGGGTGGGCATGTTAAGGCGGCGAGTCGGGCATCAGACGGAGACCATCCGGGCTACCCTCGAGTCCACCGCGGACGGAATCCTGGTGCTCGACGCTACAGGAAACATCGTTGCTCACAACACGAAGTTTGCCGAACTCTGGAACATCCCCGAGGTGGTCCTTGCCTCGGGGAATGACCGCAAATGGATGGATTACGTTCTCCCCCAGTTGAAAGATCGGGACGTTTTCGTCGGGAAAATGCGCAGTTTGTACGAGGATTCGGAGTCTTTCTGTGACGATTTGGTGGAGTTTAAGGACGGGCGGGTTTTCGAACGCCATTCCGAACCTCAGCGGGCTTGGGGCAGGAACATCGGGCGGGTCTGGGGATTTCGCGACATCACCGCAAGGAGGCGCGCGGAGGAGGCCTTGGAGGAAAGCGAGAAGCGCTATCGCAAATTGTTCCAACGCAATCTCGCCGGCGTCTACCGCGTCAGTCTTGCGGGACGAATGCTGGATTGCAACGAAGCCTGCGCGCGCATTTTCGGCTACTCCACTCCGCAGGAATTGGTGGGGCGGAACGCCTCGGACCTTTATTCCAGCCCCGCGGCGCGTGAGGGGTTTACTTCCAGTCTCAAGGCGCAAGGCGCTGTGAGCGATTTTGAGCACTGCCTGCTAAGAAAGGACGGCACTCCGGTTTGGGTGCTGGAAAGCGCTACATTGATTAGAGACGCGGAAGAGCTGATCGAAGGCACCATGATCGACATTACGGCGCGCAAGCAAGGCGAAGCAGAGCTGCAAAAAGCGAAAGAGGCGGCTGAAACTGCGAGCCGCGCCAAGAGCGAGTTCCTGGCCAACATGAGCCATGAAATCCGCACGCCCATGAACGGCATTCTGGGCATGACCGAACTCGCGTTGAGCACTGACTTGACCGGCGAGCAGCGGGAATTTCTCACCATGGTCAAGGCTTCGGCGGACTCCCTGCTGACGGTGATCAATGAGGTGCTGGATTTCTCCAAAATCGAAGCCGGGAGACTGGACTTTGATTCGATTGAATTCAATCTGCGGGACAGTCTTGAGGAAGACGTTCGAATGTTCGTATACCCCGCGGATCGGAAGAGTATCGAACTGATTTGTGACGTAGCTCCTGAGGTCCCGGACGTGGTGGTGGGGGATCCTACCCGTCTGCGCCAAATCATCGTCAACCTTCTCTCCAACGCGCTGAAATTCACGGAGCACGGCGAAATCCTGCTGCGGGTTGAAAAGGACTCTTCAAGCCAGGATGATTTCATGCTCCACTTCTCGGTCCGCGATACGGGAATTGGCATCCCCTGGGACAAACAGCAATACATCTTCGAGGCCTTTGCGCAAGTCGATAGTTCCACCACTCGTCGCTTCGGTGGGACGGGGCTGGGATTGACGATTTCGGCGCGGCTGGTGGCGATGATGCGCGGCCGGGTCTGGGTGGAGAGCGAACTGGGGAAGGGGAGCACCTTCCACTTCACCGCTCGCTTCGGGCGGGCCAAGGCAGGCGTGACGCCGAAAAAGACCTCGCCTGTAAGTCTGCACGGCGTGCTGGTTCTGATTGTAGACGACAATGCGACGAATCGGCGTGTGATGGATGAGACGCTTTCTTTCTGGGGCATGAAGACCTGTGTGGCGGCGGACGGTTTTCAAGCCATGATGACACTGAAAAACGCCCAGGAGAGTGGAAATCCCATTCCTCTCGTGCTGACCGACGCTCACATGCCGATGATGGACGGCTTCCGGTTGGCGGAGGAAATCAAGCGCGATGCAAAATTGGCCGGCACGCAGGTTACCATGGTGACCTCGGGCGGACAGGTCGGAGACGCGGCGCGCTGCCGCGAACTGGGAATAGCTGCCTACCTTACCAAGCCGGTCCGGCAGGCGGACCTGCTGGAAGCGATTGTCAGAGTTCTGAGCTGCAACCTACGCACCGAGGCAACGACTCCGTTGGTGACGCGCCATTCCTTGCGCGAGAATCGCATGGGCCTGGAAATCCTGGTGGTTGAAGACAACATCGTAAACCAGCGCCTGGCTGAGCACCTCCTGCGGAATAAAGGCCACATTGTAACCATTGCTAACAACGGACGGGAGGCGTGCGAGGTTCTTGAGCGACAGCGTTTCGACCTGGCCTTGGTGGATGTGCAGATGCCCGAAATGGACGGACTCCAACTGACGGCTGCAATTCGGGAAAAAGAGAAGGCGACAGGGGAGCATTTGCCGATTATCGCTATGACCGCTTACGCGATGAAGGGCGATCGAGAGCGTTGCCTGGAATCGGGCATGGACGATTATGTTGCCAAGCCGATCAATTCCAAGCAGCTTTTTGATTTGATCGCCGGCCTGCGAAGCGTCGAGCTCAAGTCGTCGCTCGCAACGAAGCCAGGGGTGAATAAAGAGATCCTCGATGAGCCGGCGCTCCTGACGCGATTTGAAGGGGAGGTTGACTTGCTTCGCGATGTGGTCAATCTCTTTACGGACGACTGTCCGAGATTAATGGACGGAATTCGAGGGGCAGTGGAACGAAGCGATGCCCACGGGCTCGAGCGGGCTGCGCACAAATTGAAGGGGACAGTGGCGAATTTCTCGGCTCGAGCTTCTTATGACGCGGCGCTGCGTTTGGAAGTGATGGGTCGCGAGGGTCATCTCGAGAAGGCCCGCGAAGCTCTGGCCACGCTCGACACGGCCATCGAGGAACTGAGGCCCGTCTTGATTAATATAAGTGGCGGCATAAAAGCATGAAAATCCTGGTGGCCGAAGACGATCTTGTGACAGGCCGGATGTTACAGACCTATCTGGTGAAGTGGGGTTATGAGGTCCAAATTGTGACCGATGGCCTGCAGGCATGGCGAATCCTTCAACAGGAAAATGCCCCTCGTCTTGCCCTGCTGGACTGGATGATGCCGGAAATGGATGGCATGTCGATTTGCCGCGAAGTGCGGCGGCTTAACGTGCAGCCTTACATTTACTTGATTCTTCTGACTGCCAGGCGATACCAGGAAGACGTGGTGGCGGGACTCGAGGCCGGTGCGGATGAGTATTTGACGAAACCTTTCGACCCTTATGAGCTCAGGGCGCGCCTGCGCTCCGGAGCCCGGATTGTGGAGTTGCAGGATAGCCTGATTCAGGCGCGAGAAGAGCTTCGCGATCAGGCAATGCACGATGCCCTCACTCATCTCTTGAACCGTCGCGCCATCATGGAGATCCTGGCGGCGGAATTGAGCCGCGCCGCGCGCGAACAAAAACCCCTAACCCTGATGATGGTGGACATCGATCACTTTAAGTCCGTCAACGACAGTTTTGGGCATCCGGCTGGCGACGGGGTCCTCTCGGAAGTGTCCAGGCGGCTGAAGGCGTCCATTCGAGGCTATGACAATGTCGGCCGTTTTGGAGGAGAGGAGTTTCTGGTCGTGGCCCCCGGTTGCAATGTAGCGTCCGGCCTGACCCAAGCGGAGCGGCTTCGTGAAGTGGTCAGTTCGCAGCCTATAACAGTCAAAGACATCTCCATCAACGTCACCGTGAGCGTGGGAGTAGCGACCTCGCACGAACTCAACGCCCAGAATATGGAGGCCCTCCTCTCTGCGGCTGATAAGGCCCTTTATCGCGCCAAGGAAAAAGGCCGCAATCGCGTCGAAAGGGACGATTCACCAACTGTTCTCTCTTCCACTCCTGTTCCGCTTGTGATCGCCACCCATGAGTAGCCCAATGCTCTGGGCGTTCACGGTACTCTGCTGGCCTTTAAGTTGACCTGCCAGGTTAGGGAAATTTCTACATTCGGGAAGCAAGTCTGCCATAGCGCTCGCCGCGCCATGCTCGGGATAAGCCTGTAACTCATTGAATGATAACGGTATTCGAAGGTAGAGATTGGCATCATTCTTGCCACACTCACTCAAGAGCCTTTCAGTTTAGCTGGAGGCTCGCCAACTCTGTTTAATGCAAGAGCCGATGACCATTTTGCACGTCGTACTATTTTCCGCAAGGCCAACTGCTCGTACCTGCCATGCCAGGGGCATTTCGCCAGAATTCGAAATGCCCCTCCCGCATTTTCTTTGTGCCTAACCCAAGCTCTTGGAAAGTGTGAAGAAATTCGGAACGTGTCATCCTGAGCGCAGCGAAGGATCTCTGCAGTTGTTCGTAATTCGCTGAAACATAAGAAACTGCCGGGATCCTTCGCTTCGCTCAGGATGACAGAGGTCGATTTTTTCACACGCCTTTGGGCACGGAAATTGCTCTGTGTCAAACGTGGTGGCTCAAATGAACCGGCAAGGCTGAGTTTGCCTTGTCGCAGGACGTAATCGACTTGAACCCTTGCGGAGTGCGCGATGCGTATGAAACTAAAGATGTTATTAGCAGCAGCAGTGATTCTATTGGTGGCGGGAAGCTACTTGGCGCAGGAGAAGAAAGAAGAATCACAGAGTCCCGCCGACTCGAGTTCACAAGCAGCCCCTGCGTCCTCACCGCACAACTACGAAATATCGCCAGAAGACGCAGCCAAGAAGAACCCGATCAGGTTTACCGATGCCTCGGTGGATCGCGGCAAGAAGGTATTTAAGACCCAGTGCGCGTTGTGCCACGGAGACAAGGGAGACGGGAAAGGTGACTTAGCCAAAGAAATGTCACTGACATTGCCCGACTTCACACAAGCTGACTCTTTGTCCAAGCGCACTGATGGCGAGCTTTTTGCCATTGTCGGCACCGGGAAGGAACCTATGCCAAGCCAGAAAGGCCGAATGCCCACGCCGCAAATTTGGAATGTGGTCAACTACCTTCGGGCTCTCGGTGGAAAGGTTCCTGCCAAAGCGACGGCAAAAGAAGCCGCTGACGAGAACGTCGTCTTGATTCCGCAGTAACGCCTCGGGTCGGAGCGGAAGTGATCGCGAGACGTTCTATCCGGGCGGAATTACCTACCTTGTCGCCGGGGAGTCCTGGGTTGTCCGACGGGCTCCCTCAACGAGTGGCCAATCTCTTGGCCAGACTCAGGATGACGTCTCGATCGGGCTCGGTCAGCCGGCCCAAGATGCTCCTGAGCTTCAATAGGAACTGAGCATCTATCCCCTTGTCCCCGTTTCCCCCGCTTAATTCTTCCAAGGTCTTCCTCGGCGTGAGATTCGGAGTTGGCGGAGCCTCGTCTCCGGTGAAGAAGAGCTGGTACAACGGAACATCAAGAACCCCGGCAAAGCGCTCCAGGGTCTCGAGCGAAGGAACAGTGTGACCGTTCTCTACCCGGGATACATAGCAACGCAGCAACCCCGTGCGTTCTTCGATATCCCCTTGCGATAATTGCTTTTGCTCACGAAGTTGGCGCAAGCGCGTACCGATCAACATAAGTTCACCCTCTTCTAATGTGTATTCTGCAATTGCCGTTCACAGCCAATAACCATGATGGTAATGTTCTCAGCGTTGCCCCGTTTCGACAACGGCACCGAGGTACCGGTACGGAGGTTAGTTGCGGGAGTACTGTCGTCCTGGGTTGCCTTCGATCTGCGGATTTCGATGAGCTCGCGGCTTCCGGGCGAAGACCCGGCCCCGTGCCTGAGCGGCCGACACCCGCCTGCGCGGGCTCTGTAACTAAGATATTAACCATAACGATAATAGTAATCAGAACGTCAAGTTCGTCTTTGCCGCGAATGTAGGCGGTAGCGCGGTGGCACGCGCAGCATCGCTCCGCGGTTCCTTCTAAATTCGCGAAAAGCCGCTCGGAAACGCAAAAAACGCGTACCTGTGCGCTACCCTCTGCGGCTGTTTGTCAGCGCCAGGATAATACTTGCGTGATGGCGACTGTTCGGGACGAACGCCGCACGCGGATCAAAACTGGACTGCAACTTGTGATCGTGCGGAGAAACAGTGAACCCTTGTCTATGCGCCGCGAAATATCCATAATATGATTTTGCCTTTGACCCAATCCCGGGCTTATCCCTAAAAGGAAAATACCATAAAAGGAAAATACCATGGCGGCACTGATCATTAATCTGGATCTCGGGTTGGCGTTGGGCTTTATCGGCGGGATCGTAGCGTTTTTCCAAGGCTTCCGCGTCTACAGCAAGTCTCGCCTCCTTCAGGACACGCCCAGCACGCCCATCCGCAGCATCCCCATGGGCTTCGTCCGTGTTCACGGGAAGGCCAAGAGCGACCAGCTTGTCAAGAGCCCCGTCACGCACACGCCCTGCTGTTACTACATCGTGCAGATCCATAAATGGGAGGAATTTAAGTATGGCGGAGCTTATTCTTCGGATGCGGAGAGGGGTCCGAGGGTTGGCTGGATGCCTCATGGGGCGGAGGCGGACGGCGTCTGGTTCTATCTTGAAGACGCCACGGGACACGTGTTAGTGAAACCCGAAGGGGCAAAGTTCGATCTGGACATGACAGGGACCCGCGAGGTTGATAGCCTGGCGGTGTCCAGCTTAGCCACCAGCGGCGGCGTTTCCGAGCGGGAGTTGCTCGCCTATGTGGCCCATGTGGGTCGGACCCCCATGATACCGGGGGTCAGCATCGCGGGAGCCCTACAGAACATGGTCGATTCCATGCAGGAGCAGCAGACGCAGAAGGGCCATATGCTGCAGGCCGAAGGGCCACAATCCGATCCCCGCATCGAGGAGGTCCGGCTCGCCCAGATTGAGCTCGCTAAAATTCCCATCTGGGATTCCAAATATGGACCAATGAGTGTTTACATCAACAAAATGCTGGAACGGAACAGAAGGCTGGGCCTATACGCACCCCTTGGACGGCCGCAGCCAAGCCCGCCGAGTACCGATGCGGCAGCTCCGGTTGCCACTTCGCCGGCCGCCAATCCTCCGCTCGCTGCCGACCCGCCGTTTTCCTTCAACAGTCCAATCGCGTCGGGAAGGTATCGTCTCATCGAGCAATGTATCCTGCCTGACCATGAATACGACATCATCGGCACCTGCGAGGAAAATCGCTTCGCCAAGGATGTGAATGATCGCAATCTGATTCGCAAGGGGAAAAACGAACCCACCTTCCTCATTTCCTGCCTGCCCGGGACACAGGTCAACACCTTAGTGCAGCGGGGATCCATGCTTTTTGTTTACGGAGGCGCCACCGTGGCGGTCTTTTGCCTGGGGCTCCTGCTCCTCCGCTTCGGCCTGTTATAAGCGCGTACGAGTTCTCCAGTTCCGCCGGCATGTATGCGCCGGTCGGGATCGGCAGGGCAGACATGCCAAGACACGTCGCGTTTGCGCCACCCGCCTGGCCGGACTATCACCGTACTCTTTTCGCCACTGATTGGACCAGACGCGTGCGAATTGAACCCACAGGTCGTTGAGGGGCGACACTAGTGGCAGACCCGAGTTTATTGCTGCTGGGTCCGGCGCTCCGGCCGGCCTCGATCTCAAGAGCTCCGAATAATCACCGTTCTGGCGGTCAAGCCGTGACCGAGATGGGGGTATGGGTGGTCCCCGATGACCCGCGGGAGGTTGAATTACTCTGCAAAAGCTGCTGCATCGAACTCCAGCTTGACTGCGCACTGGACAGATCTCCGTATTGCAAGTCTTGACCTAATTGATTGAACAGTTGGGAAAACTGACTCTGTCCCCCTCCGCCGGACCCATGCAGGCGATGGTGACCCTGTGCAGTGTGGCTTTGGAAGTCTTGTCGAAGGCTCGCGTAGTCCTGCTGGGCGGCTTTGAGGTTTCCGGACTTCAGGTCCCGCGAAAGCTGACTGATCGCCTGCGAAAGCGGGCTGCTGCTTTGCGAAGTCGCCGTGGAAGCACTGGACTGTGGCATCTCTTTCAGCAGGGCCGCAAAATCGGACTGCGCCGCAGTCAGATTCCCTGAGCTCAAATCCGTGCCGAGTTGCTGGAATTGCTGCAAATTACCAAACATGCTACTGGAAATACTCGAAGTGGACATTTTTGATCTCCTCGGAAGACAATTCTGCGCACCAGCTTAAATCGGCAGTCCGCGCCGGAAACCTGAGTTTATTAGACTGGTTTTTGCTGATGCACAGACCTATCGGGCAGGCCGCCGGTCATCTGACCCTGAAAAGGTCGAATGAAACGTCTTCGCCACCGAGTGTGCCGGATTGTCACCCTAGCCTAATACCATGGTCAGCAGGGCCATCCTGACGCACACGCCGTTTTGCGCCTGCCGGAAGTAGGCAGCCCGCGGGTCGCTGTCGACTTCCTTCGAGATCTCGTCGAGGCGGGGCAGCGGATGCATGACGATGGCGTCGGCCTTCATGATCCGCAGGGATCCGGGAGTGATCAAATATACGCCCCGGCATTGTTCGTAGTCGGCAATGCGGTCGCCGAAGCGCTCCTTTTGAATCCGCGTCTGGTAGACGACGTTCACCTCCGGAAGCACTTTGTCGAGGTCGGTTTCTTCCGTGTACCAGACGCCTTTTTCGCGCAGATGATCGAGGATGTCTTCTTTCATTTTCAAGAGAGGAGGAGCCACGAAAAAAATGCGGATGCCCTGGTACTTGCTCAGCAAGTAGGCTAGTGAGCGAACCGTGCGGCCCTGCGCCAGATCGCCCACCATGGCGATGCGCAAGCCGTCGATGGAGCCGATCTCCTTGTGAATGGTGTAGAGATCAAGCAGAGCCTGGGTGGGGTGCTGGCCGGCGCCGTCCCCGGCATTGATGACCGGGATGCGCGATACGGACGCCGCGCGTCTGGCCGATCCGACTTCGTAGTGACGAATCACCAGCACATCGGCGTAGCCGTTCAGGATGCGAACCGTATCCTCGAGTGTTTCGCCCTTGGCCACCGAGGAGAACTCGGCGGCGTTCTCCGTCGAAACTACGCTCCCGCCGAGGCGGTGCATGGCCGCTTCAAAGGAGAAGCGGGTGCGCGTTGACGGCTCGTAGAAAAGGGTGGCCATGATCCGTCCGCGGAATTGTGAAGTCCCACCGCCCGCCACAGCCTTCTCCATTTCCCGAGTAGTTTCAATGAGGCGCGAAATAGTAGGCAGATCGAATTGCTGGGCTTCAATGACGTGGTGCAAATCCATGGGAAGGGCCTCCGCATCGAGAAGAAGTCAGGAGTCAGAAGTCAGGAGTCAGAAGGCTCACACTGCGGTCGCTTCTGGCAAAATGACCTGCCAACATGATTCTCCGCTTTTCATTAATGCAGCGAGCAAGATACTCCGGGCATCCTCTTTCCGTCAACTCCAACCCTGCGTCTCGATCGCGCACTCCGGCGCCGCACCTCGATGCTTGGTGCGCGGCGCATAGCGGCTGAACCTGTGGGAGAATTGACGCCTGTCATCCTGAGCGAAGACTTCATGATCCTTCGGCTCACCTCTGATCATGAAAATACCCTCTCCCCCTGGGGGGAGAGGGTGGCCCGCGACGGCGCTTTCATCAGCCGGCGCGGGTCGGGTGAGGGGGTCCGGGTTCGCTGTGTTCATGGCAGCGAAGGATCCCGGCAGTTTCTTATTGTTCGGTGATTTACGAACAACTGCAGGGATCCTTCGCTTCGCTCAGGATGACACAGTCCGAATTCCTTCACGCCTTCGCGTCGCATGGACCTAATGTCCTGGATTCTGACTCCTGAATCCTGATTCCTGCTTTTGACTGGCAATTCAATTGCAAGGTGATATCATTCGAGGGGTTGACGAGATTGTATATGGGTGCTTTTAGTCCGGAAACCGACGCAGCCAGCAGCACCACTGGAGAGTTTTCACCACACCTCATCGAACCTTCCGAGGAATCGCGCGGCTACCTCTGGCACTACCTCCTGGCCTTCTTGGCGGGGGCCGTGCTCATCTCGGCCCTGACAGGATTTCACATTCTGGAGAAGCGGAAGGCGACCATTGCCTATTGGCAGGATCAGCAATCGACCATCGCCGGAGACCGCGCGCGTCTGATATCAAACTGGCTGGCCGAACGGCGCGCTGACGCCGAACTGCTTACATTGTACCCCTCCGTTCAACGCTTGCTCTGGCCCGTTGAGGAGTCCGGATTGACCGGCGCCCTTCGCGTGGAGGAAGTCGGTCACCTTTCCGCATTCATGGACCAGGTCGCTTTCACGCATAGTTATGCGGCTATTTCCCTGGTCAGTTCCGACGGACAGGTCGTGGCGCGGTCTGCGACCTCGGAGAGCATGGCGCCCGCAGTGATCGAACGGGCGCGGCAGGTGTCGCAGGGCCGCGCATTTTGGGTTGGCGCATTGGGCCAAACGCAGGCAAGTAGCTACGTCTATTTCCTTTCGCCGGTCCTTGCCGGGGCTCGCTCGAGGGCGGAAGTCCAACCTCCGTCATCTTCCCTCGGCTTGCTGGTCTTGCAAATTGACCCCAGGAAGGGGCTGTTTCCACTCCTGAAGGTGGAGAGCGTTCCCACCGAGAGCGGCGAAACGCTATTGCTCGAGCGCCAGGGGAACGAGTTGGTTTATCTCTCGCCGTTGCGCAGCGCGCCTTTCCCGCAGAGTTCTCCGCACGGTCCCCAGGCGGTGCCCGCGGCCGAAGCCGGGCGAGTGGGAAAATCGTTGAGCGGCGAACGGGTGGACTACCGCGGCGTTCGCGTGCTGAGCGCCGTGCTGCCCATCCCCCTAACCGATTGGATACTGGTGCGAAAGATCGATCGGCAAGAGGCGCTGGAGGATTTTTCCACTCGCGCTCGCCTGGAAGCGATGCTGGGGTTGCTGATTATTCTTGTTTACGCTTACCTCCTGGTCGGATACCGCCGCACGGCGCTGGGTCGCGCTTTGGAAGAGCGGGTGGCGCACCAGCAGGCCATCCTGGCTCTCCAGGCATTTGCGCAGGAGATGGTGGACAACGTTCCGGTGGGCCTGTTGATGCTCTCCCCTGATCTGAACGTGCTTTCCGCCAACCGGACTTTTCTGGAGGGATTTCACGTCCGTCCCGAGAAAGTGATTGGACGCCCATTGCCGGAGGTCATCCAGGCAGAAGGGCCGCCCCGCCGTCTGATCGGGGATACAGAGGTTGGCAACGGTCCGCACGATGTGCTGTTGAACCTCGCCGCGTTAGGCGGAACGGGGACTCGGCCCGCGCGGCTCGGCCTGACCCAGATCTCCAATGGGCAAGGCAAGGGCCGCCTTCTGCTGACTGTCGAGGATCAGACGGAAAGCGAGCGCCTGCGGACGGCCGCCGAAGCGTCGGAGCGCCGCCTGCGGGAACTGGTGCAAAGCATCGATGCGATTGTGTGGGAGGCCGACGCGCAGACTCATCAATTTACGTTCGTGAGCCAGCGAGCTGAACAAATCCTTGGCTACCCCGTCGAGCAATGGCTTAATGAAGCTGGTTTCTGGGAAGGGCATCTTCATCCGCTCGATCGCGAACAGGTTGTGGCGGCGCGCCGCCAGGCGATGGCGGAGGGCCGCGATCACAGTCTCGAGTACGGGATGGTCGCGGCGGACCGGCGCCTGGTTTGGCTCCACGACACTACGCATGTGGTCTTGGACTCTGAGCGGCGCCCCATCCATCTTCGCGGTGTGGCGATCGATTCCACCAAGGAAAAATCGGCGGAGGCGGAAAGAACCCTGTTGATCACCGCCATCGAACAATCGGCAGAGGGGATCTTCATTACCGACGCCAAGGGCACCATCGAGTACGTCAACCCCGCGTTCTGCCGGGTTTCGGGATACTCGCGCGCGGAAGCCTTGGGGAAGAACCCGCGTATCCTCAAATCCGGTAAGCAAAACGAGGCTTTCTATAAGAAGCTCTGGTCTACCATCCTGGGCGGCGAAATCTGGCAGGAAGAAATCACCAATCGCCGCCGGGATGGGAGTTTTTACAACGACCACATGACCATCACGCCGGTACGGGACCAGCGCGGCGAGATCACGCATTTCATTGCCATCAAGGCTGAGGTGACAGAGCGAAAGCGCCTCGAGCAGCAGCTTCGCCAAGCGCAGAAAATGGAGGCGGTGGGCAGGCTGGCGGGCGGCGTGGCGCACGACTTCAACAATATGCTGACCATTATCAGCGGTTACAGCGGCCTCTTGTTTGACTACCCTGGCATGGCCGAACCCCTGCGCGGGTACGTCGACGAAATCAGGAACGCCTCGGGCCGGGCGGCAGCGCTGACGCGCCAACTTCTCGCCTTCAGCCGGCAGCAAGTGCTGGCGCCCAGGGTGCTCGATCTGAATTCCGTGGTCTCCAGCATCCAGAAGATGTTGAAGCGGCTGATCGGTGAAGATATCGACCTGGTCACGGCCCTGGGCGAGAGCTTGTGGCCGATCATGGCTGACCCCGGCCAACTCGAGCAGGTGCTGTTGAACCTGGCGGTCAACGCTCGCGATGCCATGCCGGAGGGCGGTGTGGTGACCATCGAGACCTCCAATGTGAGAATGGATGCCGCTTCTGCGCAGGCCCACTTTCCCCTCAAGCCTGGACCCTACGTTCTGCTCACCTTCAGCGATACCGGCATCGGGATGGACGCCGATACGCAAGCCCGCATCTTCGAGCCATTCTTTACCACCAAGGAGATCGGAAAAGGCACGGGCCTCGGGCTGGCCATGGTTTACGGCATTGTCAAGCAGAGCGGGGGATACATCTGGGTTTCGAGCGATGTAGGGAAGGGGGCGACCTTCAAGATTTACTTGCCCCGCACCGAGATTGAGGTTGATGATCCGAGCTCCGGCTTTGGACGACCCGAGGCCCTGCGCGGCACCGAGACGCTGCTGCTGGCCGAGGATGACGACTCGGTACGCGAGTTGGTTCGGAACGTATTGCGAGAAAGCGGCTATAAGGTGCTCGAAGCCGGCCGCGGGGAAGAGGCGCTTGAGCTCTCTGAACTGTTTGCGGGCAAGATCGATTTGCTGGTCACTGATGTGGTAATGCCGCAGATGAATGGACGCGAGTTGGCCCGCCAGTTGCTCAACCAGCGCCCCCAACTCAAGGTGCTGTACATCTCCGGCTACGCGGACAATGCCGTTTTCTACCCTGGGGGCCTCGATGCCGGCGGCGCATTCCTGCAAAAGCCCTTTACCCCAGAGGCGCTGGCTCGCAAGGTGCGGGAGGTACTGGGCGGCCCTTACCGGCGATCTTAACGGCAGTCGAAAGTCAAGAGTCGAAGGTCAAGAGTCGGGGGTCAAGACCCAAGACCCAAAGCCTCTCAAATTCCCAATCCCGAATCCGAAATCCTGTTTCGTTCTGCGTGCCGGCAAACCTACAAGGTCAACTGGTTGCGTCTGAGCGGCAATCGGCCCTTGGTGTTCTGTCCCGGATAATTCTTGAGAGTCCCCTCGCCCCCTTGGGGGAGAGGGTGGCGAGCACCGCGAGCCGGGTGAGGGGGTCGGAAGACACACCAGGATCGTCAAGACTAATGCGGGGCACGACACTAGCACCGAATGGTTTTGCGCTTCTTCCCTACGCGGCCGGCGGCCTCGTTCTTTGCGATGGTCGCACTCGCCAGCGGTACTTTGCACGCGGTGTCGCCCACGTCCACGGAAACTGTGCCGATCTTCTGAGCGGCCGCCTTTGCTTGTTTCAGCAACGGTTTCACGTAAGTCCCCACCGCAATGACGAATCCATTCATCACATTCCGCACCCGGTTCGGCGCCGCATGAATTTCCTTGACGACGGTCGCGAGCAATCTCTCGATTTCCGCGAGATCCAGAAGCGCGTCGGCTTTGGTCGAGGCGAGTCCGGAGTAAGTGCACCAACCTGAGGCAGCGACCGACTCGTTCTTTGACTTCATCCACTCGAGCGCCAGCGCGCGGCCTTCCGGGTTTTCAGTTGTCACCCACGGCACGGTATACTCGGAAATCATAGGCATACCCGACGCGCCTTCCGCCCAGGCCTGCAACTGTCGCTTGTCCATCTGCGAGCCGTCGGCTACCATGCCGGCGAGATACATGGCATCGAAGTTTCCTGTCGCGTAAAGCTCGCAGGCCAGAGCCTGTTGCCCCTTGATGGTTTTCGCGACCTGCTTGAGATTTGCCACGCTCACCCCGAACATCTGCTTGGCGTGATTGCCGTGACGCGCATAAATGCTGCGCGTCTTCTCACTGCCCTTGCTGCCGAGTTCCGTCATGACGGACTTGAGACTCGCCATCGAAATCTCTCCTTTGACGCGAAGAACAATAAACCGCCGGGTGGCGCATACGTCGCGACGCCCTTTGTCGCGATGTATGCGCCCGTTGTCGAGAAGGCGCATACATGCCGACAACAAACGTCGGCACGTATGCGCCACCCGCGAATCTGAAGCTTTCTGCCCAGGTTAAGGCCGGCTTGGTGGGTTGGGGCGCTCGCCCGGGCCGAGACCGGAATAATGCACGTGGACCAGGACCCAGTGATGCAGGCCGACTTTGCGGTAAATCTGCGTCTCCCGCCCGTCCGATTCGATCGTGGACCCGTCCTTCCTTAACTTGGCAGTGAAATGCCAGGAGAATTCGGCCCAGGCCGCGTCGCCGTAGGCGTGGATTCGGATATCGCGGGGGACCAGTTTGCGTTCTGAGAAAAAAGCTTCCATCGTGCCTTCGTAGAAGTTCTTCTTCACCTGCTCCCAGCCGTCCTCCCGGCCAAGAGGAAAAACGAGCGAAACTTCCGGGGAGTTTTCCCACAAACGTGAGGCAAGCTCGATATTGAGCGGTTCGGCGTTCACCGCGGCGGCGTATTCTGCGATGAGTTCCTTAATGTCGGTGATCGCATCTTGGCTGTTCTGCGGCTGGTTGGCCTTTTCAGCCGCCGGAGTCCCGGTGCGGCCAGGCGCTGCTCCGAGAGCCGTTGCAGCCGCGATTATCAAGGTCGCTGAAACGACGCGTCGAGCACATCGTGGAAGCGTTCTCAAGAATAGCGCAGGCACAAGGTTTCCTCCTCTGTGGGCATTCGAAACAGGCCCTGACTTAGTTGAAATGCGCTCGCGCCCTCGCTGCCCCCCACGAGCAGCTATCACCGCGGTCCTCTGTCTAGTTGAGCATGCGACATCCTCAAGCTTACCACAACCTTGCCGGGTCGACGCTACGCGGGCCTGTGCGCATTGAATGGAGCCGAGGGACATATTCGAAGAGATCGCGCAAGGCAGCGTGTACCCACGCGGGCGGATTGGTGGTTGGAAAGCGGGTGGAAGCGGCGTGCTGAAGGGTGGCGGAGTGTGAAAAGTAAGGAGGGGTCGGCTCGCGCAGACCGGCGGTTTGCCTCAGGCTGCCTCTACGGGCAGTTCCACCCAGGTGCGAACCGGATTTCGACAGCTCTCGCCGCGCATTGCGGGGCAGGCCATTCGATGCGGGCACTAGTCGCAGCTTCGCTTCTGGAGAAAGCCGCGCCCGGAGCCTGTGATGCCTTCCTCTGCCACTGCGGCCCGGCCCCGATCGATCAAAGCCTCGCCTTCAGTGTCTTCCATGCCGCGTCCATGAATGTCTTTAAGGCCTTGGCGTCGTCGAGGGTGTATTCGTTCCCCTTGTTTCCCACGCCCACCACCATCGCGATGTGCTGTCCCTCGAGAATGGGCAGATTCATGTGGCGGCGCAAGCGCACGTGGCCGTCTGGATACCCCTTCTTGGTCGGCTTCACCAGGCTCGCGTAGTCGTTGGTAATCACGGGCTTGCGCTCGCGCACTGCGTCCCCCCAGAGGCCCGTATTCTCGATCTTATAGATGATGGGCTTGTCGATCATGGAGCAGTGGATCATGGCGGGCTTCGACCAGCCCACCATAGTCAGGACCTTCTCTGTAGCATCCATAGTGGCGAAATAGGACAGGGTTGAGTCTGTGACCTGGCAGCACAAGGCACAGATCTTATCCTTCAGTTCCTCGATGGGCTTCGAGGCAAAAGAGGCCAGCGACTTAATCGCTTCTTCGGGTGTCACCTGCATTTCTCTTTCTCCTTTAAGAAACACTACTTTCCTATCGGCAGACAACTGAAGAAACTTGCGCCGAAGCCCGCGAGAGACGGCGCGAGAAACCGTCTGGCGCCATTTCTCCATCCAGATACTCGCCGCTATGAAGTCAAACTGAGAAACCACCGAAAATGCGGGTGCTGTCCTAATTTGGTCGTAGCGCCGCCATCTTGGCGGCTCCATTGCCGGCTGGAAGCCGGCGCTACGGGCCAAATTAGGACACTACCAAAATGCGCTTGACAGCGGCGGAGGGGTGCAGGTAGATTAAGAATCGGGCTTAGAGTCCGACAATCGTTAGAGTTGAATCTCCTTTTCGCGTCAAATTTGAACTTGGACCCCAGGTGCGGACATAGAGTCGGGCACAATGCTTCGATCTGTGCCCCCTCACTCTCGCCACTTAAATTTCAGGAGGTGTTTCCATGGCTACGCCGGCGATGACCCCAGGGTTTGATGAGGCGAAGCTTAGTTCTTTTATGGAAAAGGTCGTGGGCGACATGGGCGCGGCAATGCACGCCGCCCTGATTGTGATTGGAGATAAACTGGGCCTTTTCCGGTCCATGGCCGGCGCGGGGCCCATGACCCCGACGGAATTGGCTGCCAAAACACAGACGTCCGAGCGGTACGTACGCGAATGGTTGAACGCGAACGCGGCCAGCGGGTTTGTCACTTTCGACTCCGCGACGAACCAGTACACGCTGCCTGCGGAGCAGGCGTTCGCTCTCACCACGATGGACATACCGGGAGCTTTTCACATCATTTCGGCATGTTTCAAAGACGAGCCGAAAATCACGCAGGCATTTCGAACCGGCGAGGGCGTCGGCTGGCACGAGCACGACGCAAACCTCTTCTTTGGAACGGAGCGTTTCTTCCGGCCGAATTACGCCGCCAACCTCATGCCTAACTGGATCCCGGCACTCGAGGGGATGGAAGAGCGCTTGAAGCGTGGCGCGACTGTGGCCGACGTGGGCTGCGGGCACGGCGCCTCGACGATACTGATGGCGAAGGCGTTTCCTAAATCGCGTTTCTACGGATTTGACTATCACAGCGGATCGATTGAGTACGCCCGCCATGTTGCCGGACGCGATGGCTTGCTTGACCAGATCACGTTCGAGGTCGCCAGTTCGAAAAGCTACCCGGCGAACGGCGGCTACGATCTGGTGACTTTCTTCGATTGCCTGCACGATATGGGCGATCCGGTGGGCGCTGCCCGGCACGTTCTGAGCACTCTCAAGCCGGATGGAAGCTGGATGATCGTCGAGCCGTTCGCCAATGACCTGGCGCAGCTGAATCACAACCCGGTTGGACGGATCTATTACTCGGCTTCGACCATGATCTGTACGCCCGCGTCGCTGGCGCAGGAGGTGGGCGCGGCGCTGGGCGCGCAGGCGGGCGAAAAGCAAATCCACAAGGTGACCTCGGATGCTGGTTTCACGCACTTCCGCCGCGCCGCCGAGACCCCCTTCAATCTGGTGTTCGAAGCGCGACCTTAACGAAAAGGTAGCGGCGGCTTTACGCCGCCAGTTGGCGAGGTAAACTCGCCGCTACGCATTCAAACTGAGATACTGCCCACTAACAGGAGGAGACAATGCTTGGAGATAAGCTCGGCGAAGAGACCGGGAAGGTGACGGTGGGGCGAGTACTTCCGTGCCAGGGCGCAGGTCCGACGGTGGAAACTTCGTTTCAGGCGGAAGGCTCGATTCTGGGAGTAGGTCATCGGACTATGGGCACGTATACTTCGACGATGCGACCGGACGGCAGCCTGATTGGCAGCGGGCAGGGCGCGGTCGTGAACGTGGAGGGCGGCGCCGCAAGCTGGGTGGGTCAAGGCGTGGGCTTGATCGGGAAAGATGGATCGGTCCGTTATCGCGGAGCCATCTTTTACCAGACCGCGTTTCCCAAATGGGCGAGGCTGAATAGCGTCGCGGCCATGTTCGAATACGACGTCGATGCGCAGGGGAACACGAAGGCGCAGATGTGGGAGTGGAAGTAGCGGGGTAGCGCGGACCTGCGTTTTGGGTCTGCGGTTCGTGCGGACGAGAGACAGCCCGCGGACCTTGAAAAGCGGGTCCGCGCAACCGACGCGATACCTTTGGGAGGGATTAATCCGCAGGTCGCTTCAGGGGGGAAAAATGCCAAAGTACGTTATCGAACGTGAAGTTCCAGGGGTGGGAAGTCTGACCCCGGGCCAGGTGCAGGCGCTTTCGCAGAAGTCCTGCAGCGTGCTCAATAACCTCGGGCCGCAGATCCAGTGGCTGCACAGCTATGTTACTGCCGACAAGATCTACTGCGTCTACATCGCTCCCAATGAAGAGATGGTTCGGGAACACGCGAAACAGGGAGGGTTTCCGGCGAACCGCATTTCCGAGGTCAAACTGGTGATCGATCCCACCTCGGCGGAAGGCTGACCGCACCGCAGAGGTGCAGAGGCGCTGGGGAGATGCTTTGGGGTGTCAGCGCCAGTTGGCCTGTATTACGATCGTCAAATCCCATTCGAGGACACAAATGACACGAAAACTCATCACGTTTCTCAGCATAGCCGTGGTCGCGCTAACCATGAGCTGTGCGCAGGCGCCCAAGCCTGCTGAGACTCACGACGCCGATGTTCAGGCGCTCAAGGACACCGAAGCTCAGTGGAACAAGGACTATGAATCCAAAGACGCCGACAAGCTCGCCGGGCACTACACCGACGATGCGGTGTTGATGGTTCCGGGCATGGCCCCTTTAGCCGGGAAGGAAGCCATTCGCTCCGCACTAAAGCAGATGGCGGCCGATCCCGCTCTCTCCCTTAAGTTCGAAGCGACGCGCGTTGAAGTCGCCAGTGCCGGGGACTCGGCTTACACTCAGGGTTCGTACACGCTGACTGTGACGGATTCAGCTACGAAGAAACCGGTCAACGACAAAGGCAGCTATGTCACTGTGTACAAGAAGCAGGCGGATGGTTCCTGGAAAGCAGTCTCAGACATTGCTTCGTCCTCGACACCGCCAATGCCTCCCCCGGCGCCGAAGAAATGACGCCGGGCTTCAACGGAGTCGTTCAAGCTCGGAGCGGCACACCGATGTATCGCGGGCGTCTCTCCCGCGCTACGGTTTTCAAATCTGCCACTCACACCCGTCTGCTGACGGGCACCCAGAAACCATGAAAACGCCTGAACTGAACTCCCCTCTTCCCTCTCCCTTGGAGTGAGGGAAGAGGGGGAGGGGAGTTGGGGTGAGGGGTTATTTTCAGAGCTGAGGGAACAATGACGAATACCGACACATCTGATCTGCGCACACGGCGAGAAGCGGTGGTGAATGCCCATATCGAGGCGGAGACAGTGACGCATGACGTCGCCGCCGCGCTAGCCACCTTTCACCATCCGCGATACGAAGTTCCGGCCGTGGGCGCTATTGCGGACGGGGGCGAAGCGGTGGAGGGCCTGCTTACTCTACTGCTTGGCGCGTTTCCGGATTTCTGGCTTAACAGGCTGGCTACCTATCACGCCGACGATGCAGTGATTGTCGAATGCAAGTTCGGCGGCACCCACCGCGGCACGTGGGCCGGGATCGCTCCCACGGGAAATCAGATGGAGGTGCAAAGCGCCTGCATCTTTGTCTTTGAGGGCGAGAATCTGGTGTGCGAGAAAGTTTATTTCGACCATGCCACGATTCTGCGGCAGCTAGCGCCTACCGCCACTGTCTCTAAAACTGCATAGACGCTGAGAGTTGAAAACCGATGGTTGTCCCGCCGCGCCTCAGCAGCCCTGCGGCCGGCGTTTCGAGAGCCGGAGCGCGGGTTGCGGACACTTGAAGACAGTAGGAGCTCGGTACGCGGAACTACGTGCGCCTTTGAGACTCCTCGAATCGAGGAGCTATTTTTCATTGATCAGAATTCGAGCCGGGTCTGCCTCGTAGCCCTCATCGGCCAGGGTTTTCTGGACAGCCGCGCGAAGGCTGTTTTCGTCGGCATCCTTCGGCGCGTCGCAGTGCCGCCGGATCACCTCTTCGCCGGACTTAATCCGCACCAACCACTTCGACTTGGCAGCATCCCATGAGACTTCCGCACCATCAGCACGCATGGCAGCCTCCTGTTACATCCTATATACCATTAGTGCAAGCCCAACGCTAGTGTTAGGAAACTGCGAAGCGAAGGATCCCGGCAGTTTCTTGTGGTCCAGCGATTTACGAACAACTGCAGAGATCCTTCGCTACGCTCTGGATGACACTTTCCGAATTTCTTCACACCTTCTTGCGCCCTGGGCTACTATCTTTCGCCCCTACCGGGGCTGGTGCGACTTATAATCATGCGCACGTCACTTGTCAACGAGCGATTTCATGGTATAAGTTCAGTCGAGCGACCAGCGCGTGCCCCAAGCCCGTCGGGGGGCGCGCAATTCAATCAAGGAGACTGCCATGCAAACCCGCATCCTCGGCACCACCATGCCGGTGCTTGAAATTGTGCTTGAACCCAACGAGTCTGTCATCTCTGAGGCCGGAGAACTTTCCTGGATGACCAGTTCCATTCAGATGATGACACACACTCAGTTCGCAGGGGGCGGAGGCATCTTCGGTGTGCTGAGGCGTGTAGCGGGCGGGGGATCGCTGTTCATGACAGAGTACCGCGCCATTGGCGCTCCGGGCGGGATTTCGTTCGCCACCAAGCTGCCGGGGCACATTGTGCCCATCGAAGTCGGCGGGGGGCAGGAATACATGATTCACCGGCATGGGTTTTTGTGCGCGACGCCGCAAATCCAGCTCAGCGTCGGCTTCCAGCAGTCACTGGGAGCGGGAATTTTCGGCGGCGACGGATTCCTGCTGCAGCGCGTCAGCGGGGTGGGCCATGCTTGGATCGAGCTTTCCGGCGAGTTGATCACCAAAGACCTCGCTCCGGGCGAAAACCTGCGCGTGCATCCCGGCCACGTGGGCGCGTTCCAGGCTTCAGTTTCCTTTGAGATCACCACCGTGCCGGGAATCAAGAACATGATTTTCGGCGGCGACGGTATCTTCCTCGCGTCTCTCACCGGGCCGGGAAGGATTTGGCTGCAAACTCTGCCCATCTCCAGATTGGCGCACAAGCTCATGGAGTACATGCCGCGGCAGCACAAGGAATCAGTCGAGGGCGGCGTCGTCGGCGGCATTGTGGGGTCGATCCTGGAGGGGATGAAATGAGAGGCGGCTTCTCTTACCACGGTAGGAGTTGACCGAAACGGCGGGGCTTCACAGGTTGCGGGAAAGCCTCTCTCGGCGCTGTCATTCCGAGCGAAGCGAGGAATCTTGCCCTGAAAACAAAGGCGCTTCGAGATTCCTCGCTTCGCTCGGAATGACAGTCCAGAGGAGGTGTTCACAGAGACTCTGAAGCCCCGTCCTTCCGCTCATGCCCAAGCGTGGCGAGAAACCCGAGCAAGTTGTCCGGCCTTCCAATTCACTTCGTGTTGATTCGGTAAATCGTGCGGTTACGCGGGATTGCTCCCAAGGCGGCTCCCCCACCAAATCCCGCCGCAATTGCAGCCGCGCACCCGCCGCAGCTATTGCCCTCGTTGCTCTGCTGCGCGAGGAGAATAGCGGACGGAATCAGGGCGATGCCGCCGACTACGCCGGATGCCAACAGCATGTTGCGCGCCCGGTGTGAATTATCGCGAACGCTGACGCGCACCACGTTGGAGTGCAAGACGGATTCTTCACCCTTACCGGTGCGAAGCGAAATGGCCTGGTCAGACACAGACACGAAGGTTCCGTTGAACGTTTTCATGTTCGAGTCCACCACTTCTATCTTCTGTCCCGGGCGCAGTTCTTTCAGGTTGTCCCATTGATCCTGTGAGGATTTGGCCAAGCCGAATCCCGCAACCAGAATCAGGAGCCCTATCGCTTCAATCACTCTCTTCATGACACCCTCCTTTAACCGGTCTGCTTAATCTTCACGTCCAAGGTGCCCCAAGGTGAGCGCTAATACCAGCACGCCGCCGAGCACCACGGCGGCGATGATGATTCCCTTCCTTCTAGTCATGCTCGACCCCATCTCCTGCACGTCGTGGTAAGCGATCTGGACCGGCTGACTTGTACGGTCGGGCAGAATGGCAAAGCTCTCAGCACCGAGAGCCACGATATTGCCGTGATACTCTTTTGCCCCTGCGGTCTTCACCATTACGTGGTGGCCGACGCCAAGACGTTCTGCCACTCGTTTCATCTTCGCCGCATCAGATTGTTCTTTACCCTCGCTCACCTGCTGCTTTGTTAGGTCCGGACTAACTGACTTGGCTTGATTCATCGCCAAACCCGCATCGGCCAGGCATAAGTGCAGAAGGCAAACAACTAACCCGATAACCGTGGACTTTTTCCAGTTAGCCATGTGCTCCTCCTTCTCCAACGGTTGCCCTCTTCCCAACTCGTCGATCCACTCCGAATGTCATAACAAGCAACAAAGCACCGAGGCCGCCGTTCCCGATCGGCCGTTCCCTGCGCGGCTTGTACACCTCGGAGATCACGGCTCAACACAATTCGTTCCGCGTGCTCACCGGAACGTCACTCCGACCCGAAAATCTACGAAATGAATGGTCGCGTATTGGGTCCGGACATTGTCCCGAACCTCAAGCCGCAGCCCGACGTTGTTGTTGAACCAGTAGTTGACTCCGCCGCCGAAATTGACGCCACTGGCCGTGCCGCAACGGAAGAAGAGGGTGTAGCCTCCGGTCACGAAGGGTTCGAGCTTGTGGTTTTTGTCCTTGGCGCGAAACCGTACGACGAAGTTGGGAGAAAGCGTTGCGACCCCGTCGCTCCAGCTTCGCATAGGAGTGAGGTAGCCCAGTTCGGCTCCCGCCCCGAGGTTCCGGGTGAAGAACCCCTCCCCACCCGCGCCGAGGTGCGCATAGGCCTCGCTACTGGGACTGCTGGCGCCCGGCGCGAAGTAGGCATACCCGTGGCCTTTGGAGTATTCACTGGCCTGTGCAAACCCCAGCGCGGGCGTGAGCGCCAAAACGAACAGTGTGCTGATCAGCCGTTTCATGCTTGCCTCCTTGTGACTAGTACATCGTTCGATTAGTTCTTTGTAGTATTGTGGCGCTGTCGGCGCCGCTTGCGCTTCGGCGGATGTTCTGCTTGGTGTTGTTTGGTTGCTTCAATAATCCGCTGTAATTTCTCAG
>JBEKLY010000044.1:0-35805 GCA_050010015.1 Terriglobia bacterium | reverse complement strand
TCGCTCATCGGGGTTGGGTTCCATATCGCTTGGGCGCTTCTCATCTACGAGTTGCTTAAGCCTGTGAACAGGAGCGTCTCTTTACTCGCAGCGTTCGTCATTCTCGTGGGTTGTGCCATTCAGGCTCTTACCTGCCTGTTGTACCTCGCTCCTTTGCCCATCCTGCAAGGCGGTAGCTCCTTGAGCGCCTTTACGCCGGAGCAGTTGCAGGCGCTGGCGCTCATGTTTCTCAAATTGAATGCTTACGCGTTCCAAGTCTATCTGGTGTTCTTCGGATTCTGGTGCGTCCTGATCGGCTACCTCATTTTCAGGTCGACCTTCCTGCCTCGAGTTCTGGGAGTGCTGTTCGCGGTCAGTGGTTTGGGTTGGGCGACCTATCTGTCGCCGCCGCTCGCACACCGTGTGCACCCCTTCATCGTTGCCGCCTCCGCCCTCGGGGAAATCCCGCTGGAGCTATGGCTCATCGTGATGGGCGTGAACGTTCAACGATGGAAGGAGCAGGCCGGCGCCGCGCGGTCCTGTGACGTGGCATCCGGAAGTTGAGACCGATGGACGGGGTGGTGCCAGGATCATCTTGCCTGGCGAAACGGAAGCGGACTCTTCGGGGGCGCCACCTTCATGTGGCGGCCCCTTCTGGAGGCTGTGAAATGATGGAGCAGATTGCAGAATCGTCGCCGCATCCCAGGGCCAGAATTACCGGTGCTGTTTATTTGCTTTACTTTCTGACGGCAATATTCGGCGAGGTCTTCGTTGGCCGAGGCCGGCTTGTTGTCTATGACGCCGTCAACCTCATCGCGCACGTGTTCTACATCGCTGTGACGCTGCTCTTCTATTACATGTTTAAGCCGGTGAACAGGAGCCTCTCTTTGCTCGCGGCGGTCTTCGGCCTCGCGGGATGCGCCAATGACGTTCTTGGCCTCTTCAATTTCGCTCCCTACAAAATCAGCAGCCTGGTATTCTTCGGGCCCTATTGCCTCTTGATCGGCTACCTCATTTTCAGGTCGATCTTCTTGCCTCGAATCCTGGGCGTCCTGATGGCGTCTGCCGGTTTGGGTTGGCTGATCTTTCTGTCGCCGCTCGCAAGCCATCTCTCCACCTACCTTAAGGTCCTCGGCTTCCTCGCGGAAGCATCGCTGATGCTATGGCTCCTCGTGATGGGCGTGAACGCTCAACGATGGAAGGAGCAGGCCGGCGTTGCACGGTGGAGTGGCGGAACATCTTCTGGAAGTTGAGGTGAGAAAGGCAACCCCGGATATAATGATCAAGATCTTTGAAAGTAAGCTTCAGCGGCAAACCTAGAAATGATCTGCCCAATCGTAAAGGCGCGGCGATCATCACCTATTCTCGAGTGAAGGGTAACCATTAGGTGCCCGCTCTGAAAACTCGCACGAAAGCTCGCAATTCTTGCTGAGTTGAGCTGCCAAGCTACTATAGTGAAGCATTCTGACGACACTTGCCTTGCCTTCCCTCGCACTTTCAGGGCAATCGTCAGGTGCGGTGCATTGTTCAAGCGATTCGGACCATTCATTTCTTCGCTATCATCACCAGGCTGGCCTTCGCCAGGTGCTCAGTTCCATAAGTCGATTTGGGATCAAGGGCCAACTCGCCTGAAAAAACGGCCTCAATTTCAGAGAGAACGAGCTATCACGGAGTTCCCCAGGTCATCCCGCCCTGCCGACCCTGGCCTGCGCGGTGCGGGCCGATCGATTACGGGGGATTAAGAGTGCCAACGGAGGGGCAGCCTGATGACGGCAGCCTGAGCAGGGAGCCGGTTGCAATCGACCTCCAGGACCGATAGCCAAGGGGTTATCCATAAGGTGGGGACGGCGGTTACCCACTGACACGCAAGAAAACTAAACAATCGTAGATGTCCTACACAATAAAGAGTAGAATGTCTACACTATGAGCAACCGAACGCCGCCACGCATCGAATTCCTGCAAGGGACGCTCGACGTCTTGATCCTCCGCACGCTTCGGCCCGGGCCGCAGCATGGACACGCCATTGCCAAGCACATTCAGCGCACCTCGGAGGACCTTCTGCAGGTTGAGACCGGCTCGCTCTACCCGGCGCTGCATCGTCTGGAGGCCAGGGGCTGGGTGGCAGCTTCCTGGGAACTTTCGGACAAGGGCAAACGCGCCCGGTTCTATCGCCTTACGCCGCGCGGCCGCCAGCAGCTTGCCACGCAGCAATCGCAGTGGGAGGCGTTCTCTCGCGCCATGGGACTGGTCTTGAATCCGGCGGAGCAGGAGGCAAAATGAACAGCATCTTCCGAAAGTTGTCCTGGCTCGCGCAACGTCGCCGCAAGGAGCAGCAGCTCGCCGCGGAATTGCAGTTCCATCTCGAGGAAGAAGCAGAGGAGCTTCAGACCGCTGGCCTCGCCCAAGACGAAGCGCGGCGGGCGGCGCGGCAGGAGTTGGGAAATGTCGGCCTCATTCAGGACGATACGCGTGCCGCGTGGGGCTGGCCGCTCGCAGAACAATTTCTTCAAGACCTTCGCTACGCCGCGCGGAAGATTTTGCGCAGTCCCGGGTTCACGCTGGTGGCAACCCTCACGCTGGCGCTGGGCATCGGGGCGAATACGGCGATTTTCAGCTTTCTGGACGCGCTCCTCATGCGTTCGCTGCCGGTGGCCGATCCCGAGTCGCTGGTGGTCCTGAATTGGCATAGCCGGCCGCCCCAGGAGGGCAGCAAGGAATGGGTCCACGTCATTCACGGGGTACAAGGCATTCTCTGGCCGGGCGACAAAGGCGCCATGGTCAGCGGGATGTTCCCGTACGGCGCGTTCGAGACGCTTCGCGAGGAGAATCCCGTCTTTTCTACGCTCTTCGGATACTTCAACGGACGAAACCGTAACCTGGCCGTCCGCGGGCAGGCCGCGAGCGCCAGCGCGGAGTATGTCACCGGCGGGTATTTCCGCGGCCTGGCAGTGTCGCCGGCCGCGGGACGTCTGATCGACTCCGAAGACGACCGTCCAGGCGCAGCGCCGGTCGCCGTAATCAGTTTCGCTACAAGCCAAAATCTCTTTGGAGGACCGCCGAATGCGATTGGACAGTCGATTCTCGTCGATAACATTCCCTTCACGGTGATCGGCGTCGCGCCGCCGGAATTCTTCGGAGTGGACCCTGCGGTGGCGCCGGATCTACCTTCCGTTGCACACGAATCTGCTCGTAGACGGCGCCGGAGCGGCTCGTATGTATGACGACGGAAACTTCTACTGGATCGAAATGATGGGCCGCCTGCGTCCCGGCGTAAGCATGGCCCAGGCGCAGGCAGTGCTGGCTCCTCGTTTCCATCAATGGGTTGCCACCACCGCGAAGACCGCCGGTGAGCGCGCCAAACTGCCCGCGCTGATTCTGAATCCCGGCGCCGCCGGTCTGGGTAGCTTGCGCCGCCAGTATTCGAAGCCTCTGTACGTGCTCCTGATGATGGTGGGATTGATCCTGGCGATCGCGTGCGCGAACATCGCCAATCTGCTGCTGGCAAGGGCCGCCGCGCGACGCCGCGAAATGGCCGTCCGGCTGAGCCTGGGAGCGGGACGGTTCCGCGTCGTGCGGCAGTTGCTTACCGAGAGTGTGATGCTGGCGTCGCTCGGCGGAGCATTAGGGGTCTTGTTTGCGATCTGGGGCGTGCGATCGCTGACGCTTCTGCTCTCCAACGGGCAGGAGAACTTTACGCTGCACGCGGAATTGAACTGGAACGTGCTGGGCGTGACGGCGGCGCTTTCAGTGGTTTGCGGCCTGTTATTTGGCCTCGCTCCAGCGATTCAGTCGACGCGTCCGGACGTCATTCCCGCGCTAAAGAATGGCCGCGAGGGCGGACCGCGCCGCCGCGAGCAGCACGTTCTGGTGGTCGCCCAAATCGCGATTTCTTTTCTCATCCTGGTCGCCGCGGGTCTGTTTGTCCGGACACTCAACAAGCTGCACTCCGTCCAACTGGGATATGCCCGCGAGAACATCCTTCTGTTCTCGTTGAATGCGCGCCAGGCCGGGCATCGCGACCCGGAAATCACCACTTTTTACACGGACCTGCGCAAGCGCTTCGAATCGATCCCCGGAGTGAGCAGCGCGACGCTTTCGCAATCCTCGATCATCAGGGCCGACCGTGCCGGGGGAACATACAGGGGGACAATCAAGATCGGCGCTGTTACCATCCTAGGCGCAAGCGTCATGGTCGCCGGACCGCGTTTCCTCACGACGATGCAGATTCCGATCCTGACCGGGCGTGAGATTGACGACCGCGACCAAGCGGGCTCCACGCCGGTTGCAGTGATCAGCGAACGGCTGGCGCGGACTTACTTCGGGAACGAGAATCCGGTGGGCCGGCGCATCACGTTCCTGGACGAGAAGCGCGATCTCGAAATCGTCGGCGTGTCGGCTAACCTGCGGTACGGTGCTCTGAAACAGGAGAGTCCGATGACCGTGTTCGCAGCGGCGAGCCAGTTTTCTCCGGACCGAGTGACCTACGCGCTGCGCACTGCGGGTGATCCGCTGAGGTATGTCAAAAGTGTGCATGAGATCGTGCGGCAGGCAGATTCACGCATACCCGTCACCAACGTGGTCACACAGGCTGCGGAAATCGATCGGACGATGAGGCAGGAAGTCACGTTCGCGAAACTATGCACGGGTTTCGCGGTTCTCGCTCTCCTGATCGCGTGCGTGGGACTCTACGGGACGATGTCGTACAACATTGCGCGTCGCACGGGCGAGGTGGGCATTCGCATGGCGCTGGGGGCACAGCGGCGTACGGTTGTGTGGATGGTGCTCCGTGAGGTGTTAGTGCTCGCCGGCGGAGGACTCGCCTTTGGTATTTCCATCGCCCTCGGCACAACAAGGTTTGTTGCTTCGCTTCTGTACCAGGTGAAACCCGATGACTCGGGCGCGCTGGCGGCAGCCGTGGGGATTATTCTCGGCGCCGCGTTGGTGGCAGGTTATCTCCCCGCCTACCGAGCCTCGCGCATCGACCCGATGGTCGCGGTCCGGCGTGAGTGACACCACGATAAGGCATCTATAACGGCGTCGGCATTGTCGCGTAACAGTTGTCCCCCCGCACGAAGTCTTGGGGGTTTTCCGACAACTTCATCGTTTGTGCAATCTTTCTGGCTCACCCCAACCAAGGCTCGCCTCGTAGAGGCTCAGATTAGAAGGGCTGACGATTCGCGGGTATTTTGAAACCCGTGACCCCGTTTCTGGAACCGTCTACTTTATGACGCTCGGGGCGTTTGCGGTCATCCCAATATTCGTCGGGCGAGGCCGTGCCTGAGCGCGGAGAGGCAGCCGCACCGGGACGCATGCGACGGCGAACAACGATGGCGGAGAAGCGCTAATCGAGCGGCGTTGGCGGCGGCATCTCTATGAGTACCTCCATCAGAGGAGTCCCTCTTGACGGCCGGACAAGTATCCCTCTGCTACCATGAGATGTCCATGGGTTGCGGAGATAAACGGCCGGAGATTTCCAGCGCCGTTGCCGTCCGTGAGCAGGCGGCCAAGCCCCGATTCCCTTTGCAGCAAAACTTCTGTTAGAATCCCCGTCAAGGAGAGTTTCACGGGCGCCCATGAAAACCTGTCCTACTTGCCAAAGGAGTTATCCGGACGATTTTGCTCTCTGTCCCCGCGACGGCGCTCCCCTTGCCGCCCGGGCCACAGAAACCGAGGCGCAGCTTGCGGCCGGACTGACGCGACGTTTCCGCATTGTCCGCCGCCTGGGCGCGGGGGGCATGGGCACGGTTTTCCTGGCTGAGCAGATTGGGGTAGGAAACCGCCCCGTGGCGCTCAAAGTTTTGAATCGCAAACTCCTCGATGACCCCGACTTCCTGCTGCGCTTCCAGAATGAGGCGGGTTCCACGGGGCGCATTCATCACCCGAATATCGTCACCATTTACGAGTCCGACCAGGCGGATGACGGAACACCCTATATCGCCATGGAATATCTGGATGGCGAGACCCTGCGCGGGGCCCTCGACCGGCGGGGGGCGCTTCCCCTGCCGGAAGTTGCGGAAATCCTCCAGCAGGCAGCGAGGGGGCTGAACGCTGCGCATAAGCTGGGCATCATTCACCGGGACCTCAAGCCCGACAACATCTTCCTGACGCGGGGCGACGAAGGCGAGCTAGTCGTCAAGGTGGTGGATTTTGGCATTGCCAAGCTGCGCGAGTCCGCCATGCACACGCAGACCGGCATGGTGATGGGCACACCCGCTTATATGTCGTTTGAGCAGGCTTCCGGCATGAGGAGCGACGAGCTGGATGCACGCTCCGACATCTACTCGCTGGGCGTGGCAGTGTATGAGATGCTCACCGGCCGCGCTCCATTCAATGCCGACACCCCACTCGGCTACGTTCGCAAGCACGTGATGGAGGAACCGCCACCGTTCCATGCAGTCGCCCAAGGTCTTCACGTTCATCCCCAAGTCGAAGCGGTGGTGATGAAAGCGCTGAAGAAGGAGCGGGAGGAACGATATCAGTCGGCGCTGGAATTCGCGCACGCCTTCATGGCAGCCGTTCTTCCGGCTTCTGTGCCGGAGGTCAGTCAGCCGCTTCCGTCACCAAAGCCCGTTGTTTCCCCCGTCGTGCAGGAATTTGATGCGTCCGTGCCGCGAACCTCGACCACGCCTGCCCAGGCTGGCGTTGCCGCTCAAACCGCGCCGCCTTCCCCGCCGGAAAGAATTGTCGAAACTCCGACTGCGCCGCCGCAAGGGAGCATGCCCGTACCTGCAGCAAGCGGCCTGGCCGCGGCGGCTACACCTCCGCAGTTCCAAACGGCGTCAAAGCCGCAAAGCAAGATGAAGTTCGTCGTCGTCGCAGCCGCTGTGCTGATACTGATTGTTGCCGGGGTCTGGTATTTTCGGCCGCCGGCCAATCCGCACAGTGGGAGGCCGCAGGACCGGCTTGGAGCGCCCGAGGCAGGGGCCGCGCCTGCCGCCGAAACAGTGAGAGAGAACCCGAAAGACGGGTTGAAGTATGTCTGGATTCCTCCTGGGGCGTTCACAATGGGCTGCTCGCCAGGGGATAGCGACTGCAACCCCAATGAGAACCCCGCCCACCAGGTGACCATCACGAGGGGTTATTGGATTGGGCAAACGGTAGTGACGGTGGCGGCGTACAGAAGGTTTGCCGCGAGCACGGGCGTGCACATGCCGCCTGCACCGGGCGTCAACTCGGGCGGAGGCAATCAGGACATGCCCATCGTGAGTGTAAGCTGGGATGACGCAACGGCGTTCTGCCGGTGGGCGAGAGGGCGGCTGCCCACGGAAGCAGAGTGGGAGTACGCGGCTCGCGCGGGGAGCACCGAGGCGCAATACGCTCCCCTCGATAAAGTTGCCTGGTATTCCTTCAACAGCAGCCACAAGTTGCACGAAGTCGCCCATAAGCGGGCCAACGGATTCGGGTTGTACGACACGCTGGGGAACGTTTGGGAATGGGTGAATGACTGGTACAACCAGGACTATTACCGGCACAGCCCATCTCAGGACCCCGCAGGTCCGGCGAACGGGCGGTTCCGCGTCCTGCGTGGCGGATCCTGGTACTTCACTCCCAGGGTCGTCCGTGTTTCGGTCCGCTACTGGGTCGTTCCAAGCCTCAGACCCAACGATGTCGGGTTCCGTTGTGGCGGGGAAGTGTTCGCTCCTTGACCCTTTTTTCCTTTGCGCTTAAAGCCTTGCCAGGGAGTACCTGGAGCGTTAGCCCCAGGGCGAACGCATTTTTGGAGTTCTAACGCCGGGCGAGGCTAGGGGCAAGGACTGAAGGCGGTGAATGAAGCATCCTAGCCCAATTGAGGGATTTGTTTGGCTTGACAGGAACGAAGAATCAGTAAGTTGCTGATGCCATGTAGCCAGCTTTTGTACGCGCTCTACTACTACTACTACTACGACATTTAGCGAGAGCACGCTATAGCTCTAAGGGCGCCTTGCGGCGGGCGACGATCCCGGACGGTCGCCGCCCCCGCATCCTCTTCTATCAAGCGCAACCCCCAGTCGGTATCCCCGGGCAGGGCGCCACGTCATTCGCTGGCGCGGTACAGCACGCAGGCGTGGGGCTGCAATCTCAGCTTGAGCGAACTCGCGGATCCCAGGTCTTTGTGTTCCCAAAGGTCACGCAACTTATAGGCCCTCCCCGACACCAGTCCAAGCTCATTCCATTCCATCGCGATGTCATCCGCTGCTTCCCCGCGATTAAAGATGCCCAGGTAGTGGCCCTTTCCGTCCTCGGGCGTGGCGGACCAGATCACCGCGCCATTGGTCGTAATCAAAGGCCGGTTTGCGATCGAGTGTTGGTCCACGGCAATCACCTCCGGATTCGTCAGAAGTGATGTCGTCCACGCGTCGTTGCGCGTCAGGTCGCAGCCGAGCATGAGCGGAGAACGGATAATGGACCAGAATGCCAGCAGGGTACGCTGTTCATCGTGAGTGAAGCGCGTGGGGCGTGCTGAACCCAGCCCCGGTAGCGGCCCCAAATATCCGATGGGGAGCATGTCGGCATCCGGCCAGTGGCCCGGTCCAGCGTAGGGCGCCCATCCGACAGCCGTCGCGAACTGCCCACGTAAAGTCTGGACCCATGGCTCCTCCTTCCCGGGCGTCCAGTAATCCCAGAAGTCATCCGAGATACGCCACATCTGCGCGTACCGGCGCACATCATCTGCAACCCCGAGGGAGGTTGGCCCCGGCGATAGGCTCAGCACGATCGGGCGACCCGCCTTCTTGAGCGCGGAGCTGATCATGTGAATTTCACCTGCGTCGTACGGACGGCTTGAGATGCAGTCCACTTTGATGAAGTCCAGGCCCCAGTTCGAATAGAGCCGTGCCAGCGAGTCGTAAAAGGCCTGACCCGCCGCATTCGACTTCACCCCGTAATTGTCAGGATTCCACGAGCAGGTGTCCGACTTATCCGCAGCCTCGGCCGCATGGTATGCCGTACCGGCAATCGGCAGGTTCTTAGCCACAGCTTCGCGCGGAATGCCTCGAATGATGTGAATGCCGAACTTCAGACCGAGCGAGTGCACGTAGTCGGCAACGGGTTTGAAGCCTGCGCCGTCGGCCGTGGAGGGGAAGCGGTTTGGCGCCGGGATAAAGCGGCCCTGGCTGTCCAAAGTAAACTTCCATGCAGGCTTACCGCCGCTTTCCGGGTTCTGCAAATACCAGCCTTCGTCGACCACCGCGTATTGCCAGCCGAACTGCTTCAGGTGCTTCGCCATCCAGTCGGCGTTGGCCTTGTAGTCTGCTTCATTGATCGTCAGGCCGTACGAGTCCCAACTGTTCCAGCCCATGGGCGGAGTGGCGGCGAGTTGCGGCCCTTGCTGCGCTCGAAGCGGCAGAAGGCCTGCCGCAATTAAGAGAATCGATAACATGGCTCGCATCAGAAGTCTCCTTTCATCCCGGCTCAAGAAGTTGTACCTGATCCGCGCTGTTGATTGCGTGTTCAAGTTATACCCACCCATGCAGTTTGTTCAACAGTTTTGTTCGATGGTGCGCAGGATTCGTCGGCACGGATCACTAGCGAGTGCCGGGAGGCAGCGGTCTGTCATGCTGAGCGAAGTGAAGGATCTCTGCAGTTCCTCATGCTCTGTTGGAACCAATGAAACTGCAGAGATCCTTCGCTTTGCTCAGGATGACAGCCGCATGAGTGCCGCCCGGAACCTGACCCATGGCCCTCGCCCCTGCCTCACCCCTTCCCTTTAAACAGAAAGACAATCTCGATGATCAGAATAATCACCACCAGAAGTTCGAGGACAAACGCCCTGCCTTGGTGGAATTGGTCGACCATAAAGCGGTAAAGGTTCTCCGCCGTATCCAGCTTTTGCTTGACAAGGTTCTTGTAGTCCTCAACGCCGACCTTACCGGCTGCCATGCGGTAGAGCCGCGCGGAGAACATATCGCTCAGGAATTTGATAGCATTGTCCGCCCGCTCGGTGAGCTCCGTGACGTCCAGGAGCAAAGTGTGGAGTCGCGCCGAAGCTCGTGCCAGCCGCCAGCGAGCGAAAAATCCAGTCCCCTTTTCGAGCGACTGATAAACGCCCTTCAGTTCGCGGGTCAGGATTTCGTCGTAATGCCGAAACTCGAGGAGTTGGGAGTTGGCATATTCGAGGAGCTGAATGGTGGTCGTCGCGCCTGACGGAGTGTCGTAGACGAACGCCGCGTTCCAGCCGGCGACGATAAGGTCGGTGGGCGAATAGGACATGCTCGACTGGAGCGCCTCCCGGCGCTCCCCTTCGGCAAGCTGCGCGTCCTCGCCTCGGACCACGCGTGCGATCTGATCGCTGCAATTCTGGAGGAGTTCTGCGGCTGTCGGCCGTCCCTCAATCTCCTGCACGTGGAAGATGTAGTAGTCTTCATTCAACCAATGCTCGTAGGGCTTGACCAACGCCGGGCTGGCTCTGCGAAGCATTTGCCGAGCCAGGAAGGCAGCTTGCCGTTCAATTTCGAGGCTCGCAAGGTACCTCGAAGAGAGGGCTACGAGCTTCTCCCAGTTCCCCTCAAAAGCCAGCTTGAACTCGACGCTCAGAACCCCGTAGTCGTAGTACTTCAGACGCCCCGTCAACTCCTCGCCGGTGGCCAGAAGGACTTTCTCCATCGGCTCCTCGACGGGTGGATTCTCGAAACGGACGTATTCGGGGGCCGGATGTTTGAAACTGGGCTCACGCCCCGCCGGCTGCAAGCCCAAAATATGCCGCAACTCCTCCAGCCGAATCTCCTCGCAAATGTCGAAAAGAATCAAGATCAGTACGGAACCGCGAAGCTGTGTTGTTGACATTCAGACCTCGAACCCGGAAGAGGATGTCGATATTATAAGAGTGGCTGGCGGCTGGTGCCTAGTGAGAAAGGTTAAAGGGTAAAGGCTAAAGGATCGTGGATCTTCAGCCTTTACCCTTTAACCTTTAGAAGGGCCACTAACCACCGCTGTTATATAATCGGTTTCATGCGTCCCGAGTTCCTGGCTATACCCTTCGAGGACACTGAAAAGGCAAGTCTGAATCTGGCGCGGCTCGAACAGCAACTGGCGCCCAGGCTGATGGTGCCCCTGGCGTCGTTGCTTGCCCACTCACCGGATGCCGACGGGGCGCTTAATCTCCTGGAACGGTACGCGCGGGAAGCCCCGGCAGAGGTGTTGGGAGAGATTGCGCGCCATCCGGCGGCCTTGTCCTACCTGGTGGCGATCTTCGGCCACAGCGGGTTTCTGGCGGAGACCCTGTTGTCGGAGCCGGCCCTTGTCATTCAGTTTGCTCGCGACCGCAACTTCACTAAGCTGAAATCCAAAGAAGACTTGATGCAGGACTACGCGCGCTTTGCCACCACCAACCCGGACCCGTGGCCGGCGGCCCAGTTGGCGCGCTTCAAACGGCGCAACTACTTGCGCATCGCGATGAAGGATGTTTTGGGGATGTCGACTCTGGGCGAAACGACTCTGGAGTTGGCCACCTTGGCGGACGTGATTTTGACGAACGCTTTTCTTTACTGCGACGGCGAACTGGAAAAACGCTACGGACAACCCCAGTACGTTGACGTGCAGGGCCGCATTGCACGCAGCGGATTCAGCATTATTTCGCTGGGAAAGCTGGGCGGCAACGAACTGAATTACAGCTCCGACATCGACCTGTTGTTTCTCTACTCCCACGACGGCGAAACCGCCGGCGGGAACGAGGCGGTAGTTTCGAACAAGGAGTACTTTGTCCGCTTGGCCAATGCCGTCACCCGCACCATTACGCAGCCAACGCCCCAGGGCGAGGTTTTCCGCGTCGATTTGCGCCTGCGCCCGGAAGGCGAGCAGGGCGACCTGGCCATTTCGCTTAAATCGTCTCTCGAGTATTACGAGCATCGGGCACGGGATTGGGAGCTGCAGATGCTGATCAAGGCGCGGCACTCCGCGGGCAATTCGATGCTGACCCGCGATTTTCTGCGTGGCGTCGAGCAGGAGATCTACGGCTCGCCGGGAGATTTTGAGGCGGTCGAAAGCGTTCTGTGGTCGCGCGAGCGGATCTCCAAAAGGATGCGCGAGAGTGGCAGCGAGGCCGTGGACGTCAAACACCACTCGGGGGGCATCCGCGACATCGAGTTTACGGTGCAGTGCCTTCAGCGGCTCTACGGACGGCAGGATCCCTGGGTGCGCTCCGGCGGCACGCTCTTCGCATTGCGTAAGCTCAATGACAAAGGTTGGCTGAGCGACCGCGACTATGCCCAGTTGACGAACGCTTACGTGTTCTTCCGCAAGGTGGAGCACTGCGTGCAGCTCGAGCGTGGCCAGCAAACCCACCGCTTGCCGGCCTCGGCGCGGGCGCTCGATCGGCTTGCCCGCCGCGTGGGGTTTGGCGTCACTTCCAGTGAAACCCTGGGCAATGCGCTGTCGCAGAAACTGCAAGGTGAGTTTGAAAAAGTGAGCGAAATCTACCAGCGCGTGATCCATCCCCGTACGGCGCCCGCCGGCGATCAGCCGTTTATGCTCAAGCCGCTTCCTTCTTTTACTCCTGACCAGGGACAGGCCTCGTACGATTCCACCCTGAATTTCCTGAGCGCGCAGGCGCCGGAATTAGCGCATTGCATTCAGGAAGCCGAAATCCCCGACCGGGCGCGTGCGGTTGCGGCGAGACTCCTTACCGCCTTGCTGGAGTCACCGGAGCGGTTTGCCTTGGTTCGCGAAAAGCCCGAGCTTCTGCGGCGCGCGCTCGAGGTGGTCAGCGAAAGTGAATACCTCGGCGAACTGCTGATCCGTCACCCCGAGGACATGATGGTTCTCGAGTCCGCGCAATCGCCGGCCTCCACCGCGCAGATGGAAATCGCACTCGGCGGATCGGAAGACTCCGAGCCTCATCATTGGGCTACGGAACCCGTACTGGCCATGCGCCAGAAGATGACGGCGCTTCGCAGGCATTTCCAGTATCGAGTCTTGGAACTCGGTGCGGCCGATTTGGCTTCTCTCGAATCCAGCCTTCCGGTCCTGAAACGCTGGTCTGCCGTGGCCGCTCGGTGCGTTTCCAGCGCCTTGCAGATTGCCGGATCGGCTCTCGAAACCAACGAAATGGAAGACAGAAACCGCGCCTGCCCCTTTGCAGTGCTGGCTCTGGGCCGCCTCGCCCTGAACGAGTTTGACCTCGCTTCGGATGCCGACCTGATTTTCGTGGCCGGCACCGGAATTGGACGAGACGAGCTGGATTTTTGGAAACGGCTGGCGGCGAGAATGATCGACGTTCTCTCGAGTTACACGAGTGAAGGAACGGTCTTCGCGGTCGATACGCGCCTTCGACCTCGCGGTCAGGAGGGCGAACTCGTCGTGACTCAAGAGGAACTGCTCAGCTATATCCATGAGCACGCCGAGGTGTGGGAGGGGCTGACCTACCTCAAGGCCTGTCACGTGGCGGGCGATGTGGAACTCGGGAGAGAGACCGTTTCTCGGCTCGTGAGCGCTATCTTCGAGCGGTTCGCCGCCCACCCCGCACTCGCGGCCGAGCTTCGCCAGATGAGGCGCAGGCTCGAAAAGGAAGTGCTTGTGCAGCCCACAAACACCAAGACCGCTCCGGGAGGCTATTACGACATCGACTTCGCCGTGTCTCTCTTGCGTTTGCGAGGACACATCGCCACTCACCCCGGCGCCAATATGGCGGAGCAGATCGCTGCGTTGCGGTCGGCTGGACTCATGAATCTCGAAGATGGAGATGTCTTGTCAAGGGCGGCGAATTTCCTGCGCTCCGTCGATCACGCCGCTCGGTTGGTGACCGGGAAGCCGGTCGAGGGACTGCCGGAGCGCAGGGGGCACGCCGAGGTAGTTGAAAAACTGGCGCGCCGCTGGGGGTTGATCTCTGGGTCGGAAACCTTGAACTTAACCCTGCAAACAACCCGGCAGCGCGTGCGCGAAGTCTATAATCGCCTGATCGAAGCCGCGCCGTAGGCTGTCGCAGCGCTGACCTTCAGGTCAGCATCTGAGAAACTGAGAATATGCCGACTAAGCCGTCAAAGATTGTAACTGCTGACGCCGGGCTCGGGAGTAGCGAGCGCCAGGCTCCGTGGGACAATTCCCTCTTCATGAAAACGTGCCGAAGAGAGCCGGTGGATCGAACCCCGGTCTGGTTGATGCGCCAGGCGGGCCGCTACATGAAGGAATACCGCGAACTCCGCGCCAAAGTGCCTTTCCTGGACCTCTGCAAGAACCCGAGTCTGGTGTCCGAGGTTACCGTGACAGCAGCCAGCCGGCTGGGTGTCGACGCAGCCATCATTTTCGCCGACCTGCTGCTGATCGTCGAGCCACTGGGATTCAACCTCGCTTACGACCAGGGTGAAGGTCCGAGCATCAAGCCCGCCCTGCGCTCGCCTCAAGACGTGGAGCGGCTTAACGAAGTGGACGCTGTGCAGTCGCTGAGTTACTTCTATGATGCGATTCGCCAGACCCGCGCCGACCTCGACCCCAAACTGCCGCTTATCGGATTCGCCGCCTGTCCGTTCACGTTAGCTTCCTACCTGGTGGAAGGCGGAGGATCGAGGAATTACCAGCACACCAAGGGGTTGATGTACTGCGATCCGCAGGCCTGGCGGGCCCTCATGGAGCACCTCGCGCGTAACTTGGCCCGGTACATTAACGGCCAGATCGCCGCAGGGGTGCAGGCTATCCAGGTTTTTGACACATGGGTCGGCTGCCTGGGGCCCGCCGACTATCGGGAGTTTGCGCTGCCCTACACTCGGATGATGATCGACGCGATTACTCCCGGCACGCCGATTATCCATTTTGGCACCGGCACGGGCATGCTACTCGAGGACATGCGGGAAGCCGGGGGCGACATCATTGGCTTGGATTCGCACGTTGAGCTCGATCAAGCCTGGGCTCGCGTGGGTTATGACGTGGGCGTGCAGGGCAACCTCGATCCCGTGGTACTATACGCCGGGCAGGATTATATCCGAGGGCGCGTGCAGAGGATTCTGGATCAGGCCGGTGGCAGGCCCGGACATATCTTCAACCTCGGCCATGGCCTGCTACCTGACACCCCGTTCGAAAATGTTGTGGCGTTGGTAGAAATGGTGCATGAGTTGAGCACATTACGCGGACCTGCTGCTGACTGAGGGTTTCATAGTATCGGGCCGGCCCCCCCTCACCTGGCCGTCGGCTGACGGACACCCTCTCCGCCAAGGGGGCTGAGGGGTGATGTCACTTAGTTCTGCAATCCTCAGTAGGTGCGCGGTTTTTTCAGGGAATTGGGCTATCCTTCCGTGACAGGCTGAGTCCGAATCGCACAGCATGGGAACTCGAAAACCAATAGTTGCTGGTGGGGAGCCTGCGGGCGTTCTCGCGGCGATCACGAATCGCCGGCGTTGGGGCATCATCGCCCTGCTGTTTGTCGCCTCGCTCATCAACTATCTGGACCGTGCCACCATCTCGGTGGCCCTGCCGCTCATCTCCGTGAGTCTGAACCTCGCCGCGGCAAGCAAAGGCCTGCTGCTTTCCGCCTTTTTTTTCTCCTATGCCCTGATGCAGGTGCCGGTCGGCTGGTGCGTGGATCGCTACAATCTGCGCTGGATGTACTCCGTCCTGTTTGCCTTGTGGTCATTCGCCTGCGGACTCACCGGCCTCGCGGGAAGCCTGGGCGTGCTGATCGCGTTCCGTGTGCTGCTGGGGATCGGCGAGTCGATCTACCTTCCCGGGGGGACCAAGATCGTCAGCGTGTTATTTGAGCCCCGGGAGCGCGGGCTCCCGTCCGGCATCTTCGACAGCGGCACGCGCGCCGGCCTTTTTCTTGGCGCGCCAGTGGTGGCGTGGCTCGTTGTCCTGCTTGGCTGGAGGAAGATGTTCTTCTTCGTGGGTTTCTCAGCCCTCGTTTGGCTGATCCCGTGGTGGCTTGTCTTTCCCGCCCGATTCTCCGAGCGAAGACCGAGCGCTGGCGTGCACGGAGCGCCTGAAACCTTCTGGGCAGTGCTCAGACACCTTCGCAGCCGGGATTTGATTGGCATTTGCCTGGGTTTTTTCTGTTTTGATTATTACTGGTACCTGCTGGTTACCTGGCTTCCCGACTACCTGGTAACGGTGCGGCATTTGACGATTCTGAAGGCCGGACTGTATGCGGCGCTTCCCTACTTCGTGTGGGGCGTCAGCGAGCCCATAGGAGGCTGGTTGGCAGACCGCCTGATCGTCATGGGCTGGGATGAAACGCGTTCGCGGAAGTGGCTCATCACCGTGGCCTTTGCTTCCGGGCTCCTGCTGGTACCTGCCGCGCGCGTCGAGAGCGCGTATACTGCGATTCTCTTTATTGCAGGCGGATCGCTGGTCGGGCTGGCCACAGGGAATCTCTTCGCGATCCTGCAATCGTGCGCTCCACCCGAGGAGGTCGGGGTGTGGACAGGGTTTGAGAATTTCGCCGGAAATGTGGGTGGGGTCATTGCCCCGGTCGCCACCGGATTTCTTATTGCCCGGACGGGCTCGTACCTCCCCGGCTTCGCCCTGGCGGCGTTGGTTCTCCTCACCGGCCTCCTGGCGTACTGGTTCGTGGTGGGGAAACTCGCGTCGCGACACGCGCCGTCCTGAGCCCTGTGCGTGTCATTCTGAGCGCAGTGAAGAATCTCAGAAGTTGCTTGCCTGCGGAGACCCGCGGCACACTGCAGAGATCCTTCGCTCCGCTCAGGATGACAGGTCAGTAAATCGGGAGGCTGAACTCTTCGACTCTCGACTTTCGACTTTTCGACTCCCGGAGGATTCTCCTTGCCACCTTGGACTCAGCCGCTCGACCCTCTTCACCATCTTCCCTTGTCCGCGCTCGCGGCCTCGATTCCGCTGGTGGTCCTCCTGGTTCTCATGGGCGGCCTGCGCAAGGGCGGTGCGGTTTCGGCCGCTTGGGGCCTTGCCAGCGCTGCCGTCCTCTCATTGGTGGTGTGGAATTTCCCGTGGAGATTGGCCTGTCTGAGCATCGCCTTTGGCTTTCTTTACGCGTTGTGGCCGATTCTGTGGCTTGTGTTTGCGTCGCTATGGCTTTACAACCTCTCCATCGCTACCGGCAGCTTCGAGCAACTCAGGCGATGGATGGCCACTCATGCCTCCGGCGATCGGTGCGTGCAGGCCATCCTGGTGGCCTTTTGCTTCGGGACACTGCTCGAAGGCACCTCCGGCTTTGGGGCGCCGGTGGCGGTCTCTGCCTTCTTACTGCTGGGCCTTGGGTTCGCCGCGCGAGATGCTGTGACCCTGTCGCTTATCGCGAATACCGCACCTGTAGCTTTCGGCGGATTGGGCATACCCATCGTGGCGCTGGCGGCGGTGACGGGCCTCGACCAGATGAAGCTCTCCGCCATGCTCGGCCGCCAACTTCCTTTCCTGTCCCTCGTCTTGCCGGGCTACCTGGTCTGGGTGTATGGGGGCCGAAAGGGCTTAAGAAGAGCCTGGCCGGCAGCCCTGGTTGGCGGCGCCAGTTATGCTCTTGCACAGTTTTTGTCCTCGAACTACTGGGGGCCCTATGCGACCGGCATTGTGTCGGCCTTGTCCGCCATTGCCTGCATGGTGCTGCTCCTGCGCGTTTGGAAACCCCGAGGTGAGGAGAGTTCTGATCCGGCGCGTGAAACGCCGGAGGCTATGCAGGCAGCGGGACAGGGATCACCCTCGCCGCGTCCCGGCACACCCGCGCCAGCCCATGATACCGCTGCGAAAGCCTTGGCCGGCTGGGGGCCCTGGCTGATTCTTGCCGGTGTGATGGTCGTGTGGTCCTATTTCAAGCTATTTCAGATCGCTCAACGAAACGTTCCCGTGCCGTATCTTCACAATGCCGTGTTCATCGTGCTATATCACAAGGTCTACGCGGCGATTTACCAGTTTCAACCTCTGGCAGCGGGCACGGCGGCCCTTACGGCCACTCTGGTAACGGCCCTGGCGTACCGCAGCCGCCCCGCGCTTGTTCTCCGGGCTGGAATCACGACACTCAAGCAGCTTCGACTGCCGGCGTTGACGGTGGGTTTGATCGTCGCCTTAGCCTATCTCTACAACTACTCTGGAATGGCTTATACGCTGGGTGCGGCCCTGGCTGGGCTGGGCAAGGTTTTTCCGCTGGTGAGCGGCTATCTCGGCTGGGTGGCGTGTTTCCTGAGCGGAAGCGACACGGCCAGCAATCTCCTTTTCGGCAATCTGCAGGTTGCGGTTGCCCGGCAGATCGGCGTAAACCCGATACTCTTGGCGGCTACCAATTCCGCCGGAGGAGTCATCGGGAAGATGATATCGCCTCAGAATATTGCCGTAGGAGTCACGACCGTGGGATTAATCGGCCACGAAGGCGAGATCTTACGCCGCACGTTTTGGCACAGCCTGCTGCTGCCGCTGGGGCTCAGCGTGCTGGCCTTCGCTCAGGCATACTGGTTGCAAGGGATGGTGCCGAAGTAGCGCGGTCCCCTGTTCTAGGCGTCCCCACCCCTGCTCACATATTGATGCGCTGCACTTTCTTCCGGTTGAGGTACCAGCACGGACTGTCGCCAAAATGGGGAAACAGGGAGTGAACGCACGCCTGGTTCTTCGGCCCGAGGAACATGAACTCGGTCTTGCCGCTTTTCAGCCCCACCGCATAATAGCTCTGGATTATCACCACTCCAAATTGCGCGCGGCCCCTCGGGATCTGATAACGGAGGGAGAGATAATCGCCGGCGTATAGAACGGCTAACGCGAGAATGACAATGAAGAACATGCGTTTCATGGTTGATTAATGATGCCTGGCTTTGGCTCGCTGGCCTTCGAGGGGCGACTTTTGTCTTTCCCTCATTACCCTGTCCAGTCTATCATGGCGATGTGGGGCGGTAAAACAGGGGCACTGACCTCCAAGGCGTGAAGCGAGTCAAAGGCAGGGTGTTAACAATGAGCGTTAGGGAATGGTTTCGACGGATATTCCTGGTTGACCTCATCAAGGGTTTGAAGTTGACCTTTTCTTATCAACGTCCGGGCGCGACCGTCACCGAACAATATCCGTTGGAAAGGCCAATAGTTGCGGAACGCTATCGGGGCGCGCCGCGCCTGAACAACCACCCTGAAAGCGGCGAGACGCTCTGCATTGCCTGCAACCTTTGCTCAATTGCGTGCCCCGAAAACCTGATCGTAGTAGGGTGGGCGCGCACCGAGGACCGCAAGAAGCGATTGACCACTTTCACCTACGACCTGTCGCGGTGCATGTTTTGTGGTTTATGCGAGGACGCGTGTCCCGTCGACGCACTCGAACTGACGCAGGACTTTGAGATCGCGCAGTATTCGCGGGAGGGTTTGATCTGGGACCGGCAGGCTCTGGAAGAAGGGCCGCGCCCTATACGTTACGGGCGCTAGCCTTCTGTCGTAGTTAGCTGTTGATCGACGGGCGAGAACAAAGCGGTCTAGCCGACAGGTTGAGACGAGGACACTCCCCACTGAACTGGCAAGCGTCAGACACCACCTTGCGCTTCTCCGCCACCGGGTTCTTGGGAGCAATTCACACAACTACGCTTCTTCTCCCGGTGAGTCCTCATCGCAACGACTTGAAACCCCACCTGCCCTGTTCCGACTGCTGAGTGCGGAGTTCGGCCAGCACGCGACCTGCGCGAGCAGCCGCGAGTCGAAATCTCGGCTCGCGGCCGAACGCTACTTCTTCTTTGGAGGCACCACGGCATCTTTGAATGCCTTGGCCAAGCGAAACTTGACAACCGTCTTGGCTGGAATGTTGATGGGCTCACCGGTCTGCGGGTTGCGACCCACACGAGCTTTACGGTGCGCCTTAACAGCTTTCCCGAGTCCAGGAACCACGAACTGCCCGCCGCCCTTGACTTCCTTCGTTGCCAACGCAGCCAGGTTCTCCAGAACTGCAGCGGCTTCCTTCTTCTGAATCCCCGTCTTTTCTGCCAGGTGGGCTACCACTTGTGATTTCGTCAGCACTTTCGCCATTTGCTGCTCCTCTCCTCTAATGATTAATGAACCCCAAAATCAACGTGGCCGAGGGACACTTTAAGAGATTAAGCGGCGTCGTGTCAAGAGGGATTTTCGTTTGGACCTCGACTGGAGCCTTGAAAAATGCGCTCGCGCCGCCGTTGAATTGTCGGCCGCCATTCGATATAGTGCAAGGGGGGGGAGACTTCAATGCCGATCTTCGAGTACAAATGCCAGGACTGCGGAGCCCGTTTTGAAAAGATCGTAAGTTCCACTTCGGCCACCGTGCTTTGCCGGAAGTGTGAAAGCCCGAAAGTGGACAAGCTGCTTTCCGTGTTTGCCGTGGCCAAGGGCTCTCACTCCGCCGCTTCTTTTGATGACGGTCCCTGCCGCACCTGTGGGGCGCGCGAGCGGGGCATGTGCGGAGAGTAGTTTGGACTACCCTCAGATTCCTAACTTGCGCCTTGGCACGTCGAGCTGGTCCAGTCAGGATTGGGTCGGGGTCTTCTATCCCGCCGGAACTGCTCCGGCTGACTTCATTTCTGAATACGCGAAGCATTTCGATACGGTGGAAGTGGATTCAACATTCTATCGAACCCCTTCCCCCGCGATGGTCAGGAATTGGGCGGCGCGCACGCCTGACGGTTTCCTGGTCGCGGCCAAGTTTCCCCAGGTCATCACGCATGAAAGGGTCCTGGTTGATTGCGCCTCCGAGGTCTCGGAGTTCTTGAAGGCGATGGATCTGCTTGGCGACAAGCTCGGGCCGCTATTGATTCAGTTCCCCTACTTCAACAAACAGGCGTTCCCGCAGCCCCACGATTTTCTGCTGCGTCTGTCAAATTTTCTGGAGCAACTTCCCAATGACCGCGCCTTTGCGGTCGAGCTGCGCAACAAATACTGGATCAATGACCGGTTTCTCGATCTGCTCCGAGCCAGGAATGTCGCTTTGGCGCTCATCGACCATCCCTGGATGACGCCTGTCGAACAACTCGTGGCCAGGCAGGATGTGGTGACCGCGAATTTTGCCTATCTCAGGTGGCTTGGTGACCGAAAGGGAATCGAAGAGAGGACTCAGAGCTGGGATAAAATCATCATTGATCGAACCCGCGAGATGGAGACGTGGATTCCCATCATCCGCGCGCTGCTTAAGCGCGGGATAAACATCCTGGGGTTTTTCAATAATCATTACGCCGGATTCGCTCCCGGTTCGATCAAACTATTCCGCGAAATGTGGGAGCGGCTGAGAGATTCCGGCGGATAGCGACTCGTTCGTGCCTCAAATCGATATAAGACGGCTGAGAAGCCTTGACGAATACCGGGAGTGCGAACGGCTCCAGATGCAAGTGTGGGGGAACCTGGGAGCCGGAAGCGAGGTGCTGCAAGTCACGCAGAAGTACGGCGGTGTGGTGTTGGGGGCGCTCGCGAAAGGGAAGCTCCTGGGATTCCTTTATGCTTTCCTTGGGCGTTATCACGGGCAGTTGGTGCACTGGTCGCATATGATGGCCGTTGACCAGCGCCATCGCGACCAGGGCCTGGGCTACAAAATGAAGCTCGTGCACCGCGAGTTCGCTCTTCAAGACGGGATCAAGTCCATTTGCTGGACCTATGACCCTTTGCAAAGCCGCAACGCCGCTTTGAACATCGCCCGGCTAGGCGCGCGAGTGGAAGAGTATCTTCGAGACTGCTATGGCCGCTTCCCTAGCATGATTGAGAGGGGCTTGCCCAGCGATCGCTTCGTGGCGAGATGGCAAATCGGCAGCGCGCATGTGGTGCGCCGCCTGAGCGCGCCTTCGATGCGCCCGGCCGACCTCAGCCTTCCAAGAGTCAACGAAACGCGCCGCGATCACGAGGGATTCATGGTGAATCGCCGGCTCAACCTTTCCTTTACTGCGCCCCGGATGCTGCTGGAGATACCCGCCAATACCGATGAAATGCGGGTTCGCGCGCTGAAGCTGGCACAGCAATGGCGGCTGGAAACCCGGCGCATTTTCAAGCAAGCCTTTGATTCCGGCTGCCGAGTTGTGGACTTTGTCACGACGGGAGACCGGGAGGGCAGGCAAGTCTTCTATGTTCTCAGCGGCGGGCGTCGAGCGTGAAGCCCGTCGAACCGCACTTCGAGGGAGCTCGAATATGCCAAAAAATACACCACACACCCCAGAGGGAAAAACGCAGTCAGGGTATGAGCTTTACATCATGCGGCACGGTCTCGCGGTGGCGCGAGGCAGCGTCGGCTTTGCGGACGATGCACGACGCCCCCTCCTACCTGAGGGCAAAGAAAAGATGGGTGAAATCGCAGAAGGCCTGAAGCGAGTGGGCGTCGAACTCGACTGGGTTGTGAGCAGCCCGCTGGTCAGAGCGGTGGAAACCGCAAGGATCATCGCCGAGTCTTTGGCCTCGAGTGCAGCCGTCGACGTTTGCGACGCGATGCGGCCCGGCGGGTCGCCCGAGGAGGTGATCGCGTTCCTGGCGAAACGCCCCGGCCGCACGAGAGTGCTGGTGGTAGGCCACGAACCGGACCTCAGTGAGCTGGCCGCCCGGTTAATTGGGGCCGGAAGCCACATCAGTCTGGCCTTCAAGAAGGGCGGCTGCTGCATGATCAGCTTTGAGGAGTTTCCGCCCAGGAGCCCGGGGCAGCTGGAGTGGTGGTTGACGCCCCGCCTGATGCGCAAGCTCAGGTAGCTTGCTCGGTTCTTGAGTGCGTAGCGTCCAGATTTGACTCGTAGCGCTGGCCTTCAGGCCAGCAAGTGCCGACCTGAAGGTCGGCGCTACTGGCAACTGTCGACTGTGAACTGCTCTCGTCAGTCCATCAGCAACCCGCCGTTGACCTCGACCGTTTCACCGATCATGTAACGGGCTTCCGGTGAAGCGAGAAACACGATCACGTCCGCAACGTCTTCCGAAGTGCCCGCCCGGCCCAGGGGTATGGACGCGATAAACCTCTCGAAAACCTCAGGGGGGCTGTATCGCTCGTGATAGGGCGTGGCAATTATGCCTGGCGCGATGCCGTTCACCCGGATGCCGTGCGGCGCCAACTCTTTTGCCAGGCCCTTGGTATAGGTCAGTAGTCCTCCCTTGGCAGCAGCGTAGGCCGCCGCGCCGGGCCCTCCGCCGTTCCTTCCCGCGATGGAAGTAACGTTGATGATGCATCCGGTTTTGCGCTCTGCCATCTCCTGCCACACGGCCCGGACGCACAAGAAGGCGCTCTTCAGGTTGAGCGCCATGATCTGGTCCCAGTACTCCTCGGTCATGTCGGTGAGCGAACGGCGGGCTATAAGATCGCCGGCATTGTTAACCAAGATGTCGATTTGCCCCCATTCCTTGCGCACCGCATCGACCATGGCCAGCACCTCGGCGGCGCGCGTAACGTCGGCGTGCACCACCAGCGCTTCTCCCCCTGCTTTGCGAATGGTTTCCGCAGTTTGTTCCGCCCCGGCCTGATTCTTGCAATAGTTGACCCCTACACGCGCGCCTTCTCTCGCCATGGCTTCCGCGGTGGCGCGCCCGATTCCACTCGACGCGCCGGTAATCAACGCTACTTGACCCTTAAAAAGCATGCCCCCCTCCGATCTTCGGACCGCTGCAGCGTGATTGTGAGCCCATCGGCCCGATAGTGGGAATATAGCACACAACGTAACCACCCAAAGTGAGCGGCAATAGTGGAGTCTTTTGGATTGAGGGGTGGCAAAAGTGAAAAACGAACAAAAAGTTACCGCAAATAGAAAAGTGGAATGGATTTTCTCCCTGACCTGACGGAGAGACGCGAGGGCAAGTCGAGTCTCGAAAGCGGATTTGGCAGCGTTATTCTTTAGAACGTTTCGGATCTCTCACCGAATCTTGGGTTCCAGCCAAGGCGGTTAACTACGACGTCCATTCCTCCTTCGTTCAAGACCAAGTAATCACTGAGTTCATCCCATCCCTGCCGTTCTGCTTGCAAAACTATAAATGCTTCGGCTGCGGCCTTAATTTCTTCGTGTTCCATTTGTCCGTCACGAGTCCGCATCGCTACCTCGCGAACCTCGACCGTCACGTTCTTCTCGTCAACCGAAAATTCGTACAGCATCACAGCTCGGATGCCGCCCGAGGGTCCGTGTACCGTACGTGATCCTCTGAATTTAATTTGCGGATTACCCATTTCTTTTCACCTCCGCTAGGCGGGTCTCCTCTCTTTTATACTCCGGCCCCTTTTGCTATTCAATCCCTTTTCATTCGGTGGTAAGATGCGCCGCGTATGGGCCTAGAAGGTATTTCTCAAGCAGCGTGCGACGGGTACGATGCCGTTGGGCGCAACCTCTGGTGCGGAAGAATCCTCCGTGCGATCCTCACTATTATTTCGATGACGTGCTCGTTCGGGTGTAACCGCATTCCGAGCAGCGTCAGCATGGCTCCGAAGATCATAGAAGCTGACGGTGCTGAATACATAGCATGCGAAGGGTTTGTTAACGTCTACCAACCTTCTCGGGAGATTGCGGACTCCTCCAGCAAAACCTATGAGATAAGCTTCACGGACGAGTATGGGAAGACCCGCGATCTAAAAGACATTCGTATTTACACTGTGCGTGAACCACAGGCGAGCGAAGCACTAAGCCACGCCATGCCTGCCGCCGCCAACCCTTCCAATACCACGATCACGTATGAGAACGGACAGCAAATCCAACCAGGGAGTGTTGTGGTTTTCGGCAAGGATCGAGATGAAGGGGAAGCCGAATGGCTCGGACCCGGTAAGTGGAAGCCCGTTCCCTGTGGCTTTACACGCCGCTAGCTTCGCCTCTCTAACAAAAAAACCCCACGGGCAAGAAACTCCATCAGGCCACAAGACCCCACTACCCGAGCGGCAGTCGAATTTGTAGCGGCGAGTTTACCTCGCCAAATGGCGGCGTGAAGCCGCCGCTACTTCAAACTGAGACACAACCGAGGCTCAAACGAATTTGACAGATCAGTGAACAGGCCGTTATAATTGAGGTTTTGCAATAGCCCACGAGAGGAAGACTTATGTACGCGATCTTGCGCACAGGTGGTAAACAATACAAGGTTTCGCCCGGCGACGTGATTCGAATCGAACTGGTGGATGGCGAGTCAGGATCAACGATCGAATTCAATCATGTCTTTGCAGTGCGAAAAGAAAGCTTGACCGTAGGCACGCCTCTGGTTGAGAACGCGAAAGTCAAGGGGACGATCCTGAGAAGCGCCCGTGCGCCCAAGGTCCGGGTTTTGAAGTACAAACGGAAGAAACAATACCGCCGTACCATAGGGCATCGGCAAGGATTCAGCGAAGTACTGATCAACGACATCGTAACGAATTGATGGGATCGCACCACCCCTTTCTCCCCTCCTCAAAGAGAAGGGGAATCAGCGGGTGCTTACTCCCCTCCTTGTGGAGGAGGGGACTAAGGGGTGGTGGCCCACGAACAGGATTTCGATATGGCACACAAGAAGGGACAGGGAACTTCTCGCAACGGGCGAGACTCCAACGCGCAGCGGTTGGGCGTGAAGCGCTTTGACGGCCAGTTTGTAACCGGCGGGTCAATCATCGTTCGGCAGCGTGGCACTCCGTTAAAGCCCGGGGAGAACGTAGGAATTGGCAAGGACGACACACTCTTTGCGAAGGTCTCAGGCGTAGTCCGGTTTGAAGATAAGGGCCATTCCGGCCGGTTTGTAAGTATTCTGGTTCCCTCAACGAATTAGGTGTAGTCCGGCCCGCAGAGACAGGGTCGGCAGGCGCCGGCTTCGCGGATCGCGGACCGGCAGTGCTTCGAACGGACTTGCGGCAACCGACGATCGTCTATTTCCCCACAAAACGGCCAGCCAGCTTTGGGACGGCGGTAGCGCGTGTGGTTCATCTACTCGCCATGCCGGCCGCGCACACCTCTCCCGTGACCGCGTGGCACGGGCACTCATGCCCGTGCCTGGCGCAAGCGGCACTGGCAAGAGTGCCTGTGCTACAGGAATGAAGGGGCGGTGCATCTCGCGTGTTCATTGATGAAGCCAAAATCCACGTTGCCGGCGGCCCAGGCGGAAATGGTTGTGTAGCTTTCCGCCGCGAGAAGTTCGTTCCGCGTGGCGGACCGAGTGGCGGAGACGGCGGCAAGGGTGGCGATGTCACTCTGGAAAGCTCGGACCAGATGAACACGCTGCTGAAGTTCCGGTACAACCGCCTGTTTCGCGCGGGTCGAGGGAGGCACGGGGAAGGCTCCAATCGGCACGGTAAGGACGGCGAGGACCTCAAAGTAATGCTGCCGGTGGGCACGGTGGTATACGACTACGACACCAAGGAAAAGCTGTGGGATTTCGACGCGCCCGGCCAGAGTTTTCTGGTGGCCAAAGGAGGGCGGGGCGGCCGCGGAAATGCCCAGTTTGCCACGTCCATTCATCAAGCGCCGCGCAAGGCAGAACCTGGCAGAGCGGGCGAGGAGCGAGAGCTAAGGCTCGAACTCAAGCTTCTCGCCGATGTGGGACTGGTGGGCTTTCCTAACGTGGGAAAATCCACCTTAATATCCAGACTGAGTGCCGCCCGGCCGCGGATTGCCGATTATCCTTTCACCACGTTGGAGCCGTGCCTGGGCGTGGTGCCTGTGGATGAAGAGCACTCCTTCGTCATGGCGGATATTCCCGGCCTGATTGCCGGCGCCCATTTGGGTCGCGGGCTGGGCACGAGGTTCCTCAGGCATGTGGAGCGAACCCGGTTGCTTCTTCACATGATTGACACTGCCGAGCAGTCCGGCCGAGCCCCGCTGGACGATTACCGGGTGATCATGGAAGAATTGGAGAGCTTCAGCCCGGTGGTTGCCGGCAAGCCCATGCTGCTGGTCGCGTCGCGAATTGATGCTGCCGGCCCAGGCGAGCGGCTGAAGGATTTGCGAGAGTTTTGCCGCAGCCAAGGCAAGGTCCTGCTTGAAATCTCCAGCGTTACCGGGGCAGGCTTGGAGGAATTGAAGCGGCGTACCTGGGCAATGCTGGAGCAGATACCCAGGGGATCGGGTGATCCGGTGATCGGGTGACCTGGAGAACACCGAAACGATGGGCGAATCGAATCGCCGCGTAGGTAGCGCATGGATCGGGCGACCGGATGAGGGGGCAAGAGACGAAAGTGTGCAGATGGTCTTTGTTCACCCGATCACCCGATCTACCGATCACCCGATCTTCTAGCGGGGTTCTTAAAGCGTGAACATTGCCTTATTCGGCGGAACCTTCGATCCGATTCATACCGGACACGTGCAGGCGGCGCGCGCGGCGGCACGTATGTTCAGGTTGGACCAGGTTCTCTTGATCCCCACGGGGAAGCCGCCCCACAAGCACGGCGACCACTTGACTCCGTTCTCTCATCGTTATTGCATGACGGTGCTGGCTTGCGCCGGAGACCGGCAGTTGATTCCCTCCCTGCTGGAAGCCCCGGCCGCGGAAGACAAACCCTTTTACTCGATCGACACGGTGCGCAAAGTGCGCCGTTCACTTCGTAAGAAGGACCGCCTTTTTTTCCTGATCGGCGTCGATGCTTTCCTGGAGCTGCCCCATTGGAAGGAATATCGCCGCCTCTTGGACTTGGTTGATTTCATCGTCGTTTCGCGCCCAGGCTTTGATGCCGATGAGATCCGGAAAGTGGTGCCGCAGGAGATGGCTCAATCCGGCGACGGACCCCACGACCCCGTAGTCCCCTCCTCAGTGAGGGGGAGATTGAGGGGTGGTGCAGGGCGGCTGGATACCATTCGATTGCGCCACAGCACACTTCACGTCCTCAGGGGTGTCCACATGCATGTCGCTTCACACGCCATACGAAAGGCCATCGGCTCCGGCCGAAGTGTTGCTGGCCTTGTTCCCCGGCTTGTGGAAGAATACATTCTGAAGGAGGGCCTTTACGGTCCGCACCGGCTGACCTCAGAAGTGCGGGCCCAAGGCCATGCGCCCGTACCGAGAGGCCGTGGCGGTAAGTAACCAGAATGATGACCCCGCAATTGCAGGCCGCGGTTCGTGCCGCTCAAGACCGGAAGGCCTTGGACCTGAGCGTCCTGGACCTGGAGCGGACCTGCTCTTTCACCAGTTATTTTCTGATTTGCTCCAGCACTTCTGTGCGGCATGCACAGGCGATATGCGACGCGATTGCGGAATCGCTCAAAAAGACAGGGTACGCTCCAGCACACGTCGAGGGTTATTGGCAAGCGGAGTGGATCCTTATGGACTACTTGAATTTTGTCGTCCATATCTTTCTCGAGCGCACTCGGCACTTTTACGATCTTGAACGCTTGTGGAGAAACGCGCCGCGCGTGCAGATTCCGGAGTAAGGTTAAAGTCTAAAGGGTAAAGGATAAAGTCTAGAAAATACCCGATCTTCGTCTCTCACCCTTTAGCCCTTACCCTTTAGACTTTATCCTTTACCCTTTAGACTTTACTTGCATGCGAATTCGCATTGTCTGGGAAGGCAAGACGAAGGATCCGCACCAGCGAGCTCTCCAGTCTGACCTGGCCAGCCGCATCGAGCACTTCACCGGGTTGACTGTGGAGGAAATACCGCCTGCGCGCGACGCCGCCCGGCGAAGTAAGGATGGACTCTCCCCAGGCGAACGGAACCTGCTGGAGAAAACGCGGGGCAGCACCAGGGTTTTCCTGGACGAGCGAGGGCGGGAGTGGACTTCGGCGGAATTCGCCGAATGGCTTGGGCAACAGGCGTTGCGAGGAACGAGAGAACTGGTTTTTCTGGTCGGAGGGCCGGACGGCTTCTCCGCTGCGTTCAGGAAGGAAGCCGATGTGCTCCTGGCGCTTTCACGCATGACCCTGACGCACGATTGGGCGCGCTCGCTTTTACTCGAGCAGATCTACCGGGGATTCACTATTCTTCGCGGATACCCGTATCCGCGCTAGCTAGACGTCACGCGGCTGAGGTTCTAACGACTGCAGGCGTTCACGGCCCCTAAGCCCTCCTCAAAGAGGAGGGGAACTCCCCGCCTTGTTAAGGAGCGGGAAGGGGGTGGTTCTGAGGTTGGCTTGCCGGAAACGCGCAAAGGACTGATCATCGTTTACACTGGGCCGGGCAAAGGGAAGACTACCGCTGCCTTGGGGACAATGGTCCGGTGCGTAGGGCAGGGGCTGAAGGTATTGATGGTACAATTCATCAAGGGCTCCTGGCACTACGGGGAGCTCGAGGCCGCCCGCCTGCTGGGAGAGGACCGATTCAAGATCCTGCCCATGGGTCGCGGCTTCGTGAAGTTGGGTGCTGAAAAGCCTCACCCGGAAGATCTGCGATTGGCGGAAGAGGCTTGGGAATTCTCCCGCCAAAGCATCGAGGGCGGCCAATATGATTTGGTGATCCTGGACGAGATCAATTATGCCATCAGCTACAAGATGCTGGATCCGAGCGCGGTGTTGGAGGCATTGAAGAAGAAACCTGAGGCTCTTCATGTTATTCTGACGGGGCGCAACGCGCATCCCTCGATCGTGGAGCTTGCGGATCTGGTCACTGAGATGCGGGAAGTGAAGCATCCGTACCAGAAAGGGATCGCGGCCCAAAAAGGAATCGAGTACTGATATTTAGCTATTGGGCCATTGAGTGATTGAGCCATTTCTAAGTCGGTGGGGTTCTATCGTTTTTCAATGACTCAATGACACAATGATTCAATGAATCAATAAACCTATGGTTTGGTTTCGAAAAGAAAAACACCCGATCGAGCCGCCCAAGGAGAAGCGCATCCAGACGGAAGGGCTCTGGGTGAAGTGTGACAACTGCAAGCAGGCACTCTGGAAGAAGGACCTGGAGAACAGCCTGCTCTGCTGCCCCAAATGCAACCATCATTTCAAAATGGGTTCGCGTGCCCGCCTTGAGATGCTCTTTGACGAGGGGCGCTACACGGAGCACGATGCCGGACTTGCCAGCACCGACCCGCTTCAATTCAAGGACAACAAGAGTTATAGCGACCGGCTGAAACAAGCGGAAAGAAACACGGGACTGAAAGATGCGCTTATCACCGGCGAGGGCCAACTCGAGGGCAAGCCGGCCATCATCTGCGCCATGGAATTCCAGTTCATCGGCGGGAGCATGGGTGCGGTGGTGGGCGAGAAGCTTACGAGGGCCATCGACCGTTGCATCGAGAAGAAGCTTCCCCTGGTGGTCGTCTCCTGTTCGGGCGGCGCGCGAATGATGGAGGGCGCCATCAGCTTGATGCAGATGTCAAAGATCAGCGCGGCCCTGGCTCGCATGGATGAAGTGCGAAAGCCTTACATCTCCGTGCTGACGGATCCGACCACGGGGGGCGTGACGGCCAGCTTTGCTATGCTGGGCGACCTGAACATTGCGGAACCCGGCGCCCTCATCGGTTTCGCGGGCCCACGGGTCATCGAACAGACGATCCGGCAGAAGCTGCCCCCGGGCTTCCAGCGCGCGGAGTTCCTCCTTGCCCACGGCATGTTGGACGCTATCGTTCCGCGCAAAGACTTAAAGAGCTTCCTGGCGCGCTCCGCACGCCTGCTGCGGGCGTGGGACTGATTCAGGAGTCAGAAGTCAGGAGTCAGAATTCAGAATGGGTCGCGAAGGTTAAAGGGTAAGGTTTAAAGGATAGAGGCTAAACAGTGAATGGTGATCGTGGCCTTCACCCTTTAAACTTTACCCTTTAACCTTTACGCTTTAGCCTTCACCCCTTTGACTTCATTCTGACTCCTGACTCCTCCTATGTCGATGAACTACGTCGAGTGTTTGAAATATCTGGACAGCCTCGGCCAGGAGGTTCATGGCCTGAAATGGGGGCTGGAGACGACCACGAAAGTTCTCACTCGCCTCGGCAATCCCCACCTGAAATATACCACCGCCATAGTCGCCGGAACGAATGGGAAAGGGTCCACCGCGGCTATGCTGGCCAGCATCCTGTGTCAAGCCGGCTACCGAACCGGTCTTTACACTTCGCCGCATTTGGTCAGAGTGAACGAGCGGATGCGGATCGACGGCGCTGAAATCAGCGAGGCTGACTTTGCTCGCGCTTTCTCAGATGTCCGCCAGGCGGTTGAAAGCCTGCTCGAGGAGAAGACTCTGGCGCAGGTGCCGAGCTTCTTCGAATTCCTGACAGCAACGGGTTTTCATTATTTCGCCCAGGCCGCAGCCAATTTCGTGGTTTTGGAAGTCGGCATGGGAGGCCGCCTGGACGCCACAAACGTCGCCCAGCCTCGCCTGGCGGTGATCACCAACGTGGGGCTCGACCATATGGAGTTTCTCGGGTCCACCCTCGCGGAGATCGCGCGCGAGAAAGCGGGTGTCATCAAGCCCGGGACGCCCGTGGTGAGCGGATGCGAACCGGGAGACGCCGCTCGCGTGATCCGTCAACGCTGCGCGGAAACGGGCGCGGAATTATTGGAGACGGACACGCTCGGCAGGCTTTCGGGGTTACAAAGCTTCGGAGGGCATTACCTGTTCAATCTTACTCTGGTTGCGGACAGCTTTTCCGGCCTTAGTTGTCCATTGTTAGGAAGATTCCAGGTGAAGAACGCCGTGGCAGCGGTAACGGCGGCGTGGCGCCTCGGCCGGGATGGTTTCCGAATGACCCCCACGGCGATCGTCAAAGGCCTCGAAAGCACTTCGTGGCCAGGGCGGTTGGAACGGGTCTTAGAACGTCCGCTGGTCCTGCTTGATGGGGCGCACAATCCCGCCGCCGCCCGCGTGCTGGCGGATTTTATCCAGGAAGATCTGGTGGGGCGGCGCCTGCGGCTTGTTTATGCCTCGATGCGCGACAAGGCAATCGGCGAAATCAGTGAGATTCTGTTTCCGCTTGCCGAAGAGGTCTATCTGACGCGTCCCCACCTGGCGCGCGCAGCCGCACCGGAAGAGATACTGGCGACCACGCAGTATCGCCCCAAGCGCCTGGTCATCGCACCGGAGCCCGCGGCGGCTGTCGAGCAGGCCTGCCAGGCAAGCTCCGAAGACGATGTGGTGATCATTATCGGCTCCCTCTACTTGGTAGGGGCCGTTAAGAAGGCGCTCGTGGAAGGTCAACTACAGCTCGCGAACCGGCCCGTCCCGCGCCTTGGCGAACGGCCGGCGTGATACGAACATGGGAACTGCTCAAGCCGCCCCGGGAGGCACGAACCGTAAAGCGCAGGGCGTTTCGTACTACCTCAGCTATCTGCGTTCTCTCCTCTTCACCAACCTGCTGATTTACTTCTACACCGCAGTTTGCGGAACGCTTTCACTCTGCTCCTCTCTCTTCGACAGCCAGGGGCGGTGGCAGCACGCCTTCGCGCGAATCTGGTCGTGGTTGATCTTGAGGACCAGCGGCATCCGGACTCGGGCGGAGGGCCTCGAGAACCTCACCGGGCTCAAGACCGCTATTTATTGCGCGAATCACCAAAGCGCCATGGACATCCCCATCTTGTTCGTGAATCTGCCTGTCCAGTTCCGCTTTGTGGCCAAGCGGTCGCTGTTTAAGCTGCCTTTCCTGGGCTGGCACTTGAGCCGCTCAGGACACATTCCCGTTGACAGAGGACGCCCCAAAGGCGCGAGGATGAGTCTGGACGCGGCGGCGGAGAAGATCCGTGCGGGCAGCTCCGTCCTGCTGTTTCCCGAAGGGCATCGGAGCCGCGATGGAAAGCTCCTGCCCTTAAGGCCCGGCAGCTTTTACCTCGCCATTCAATCCGGCGTCCCTATTGTGCCCATCACCTTGAACGGCACGCGGGCCGCGCTGAAACCGGACACCTACCACGTCAGGTCCGGCTTGACCGAGATGATCGTTCATCCCCCCATCGCCACGAGTACCCTGACGCGAGATGACGTCGACGCTCTTGCCGCGAAGGTGAAGGCTCAGATCGCCTCCCGCTTTGTTCCGTGCGACCCATAAGCGTCCGCAGCGCCTTGGACTGCGGCAGCTGCCGCCTTGGAATCCAAACGAAAAGGTGATAGCTGGCGCTGCCGCACTCCAAAGCGCATTCGGCACAGCAAATTTCGAAGTGGAGAAGAAGGTAAGGCGAGAACTATTGGACGGCATTGCCGACTGTCGGAGTGAGATTGCGCAGATACTGTTTTCGACCGGACGCGGCGCGCTTGCGCCGGCATTTCGGGCACACCAGGATAATGCTGGCCACGCGCTGGCCGTCCACGCGCTGCACAAACCATCCCGCGCCAATGGCTTCCTCCGCACCAGGCAGCTTGCGGTCACAGTGCCAGCAGCGCCCCCGGCCCGTCGAACAGATTGCATTAAGCGCGCCATTGACGTCCAGGTCAGGAGACTTACTCGCTTTAGCCAGCCCCATGGTTACCTCCCACCGCTTTCTCTTCCATAGTGTGACCCATTCAGTGCCAAGCCGCAATAGGCTAACGTTCCAGACGCGTTGCCTCCGGGCTACTTTATGAACTCCCTTCGGGGATACGCGCCGACTCGCCCCCTACGAACACCCGCTGGTGGCGCCGCAATTTAGGCACTTATAACAGGCGCCGTTGCGGACCATGATGGCGCCGCAATCGGAGCAGCTGGGCGCATCGTCGCTATGGACGACGCCCGCCAATCCGGCCTGCATCGTCTCCGAAGGGAGAGCGGCTGGGCCGCTCGTCGCCTGGGTAAACTGCGAGGCAAGGCCGGCGGCCTTCTCGACCTCCGAGCCGTTCAGAGAAGAAACACTTGCATCTTCGCTCGGCTGCGCGTCCTTAGGCAGGAACTTATAAGCCATCCAGCGGAAGATATAATCCATGATGGACTTGGCGTAGCGGACCTCGGGGTTGTTGGTCCAGCCGCTAGGCTCGAAGCGCATGTGGCTGAACTTGTCGCAGAGTACTTTGAGCGGCACGCCATATTGCAGGGCCAGGGAAACGGCGGTAGCGAAGGAATCCATCAGGCCGGAAACGGTCGAGCCCTCTTTGGCCATGGTGATGAAAATCTCGCCCGGCGGCCCATCGTCGTAAAGGCCCACGGTCAGATAACCTTCATGCGCGCCCACGGAGAACTTGTGCGTGATGGCGGCGCGCTCGTCAGCCAGCTTGCGTCGATAAGGCCTGCTGGGGACCAGGGGCTGGGGAGCGCGGGCTTCCAGCCCGCCAGCGGCCAAGATGGCCGCGCTCCCGGGTGTTGGCGCTCCTGACTCCCGCCCTTTCGCCGTATTCAGCGGTTGCACGCGCTTGGAGCCGTCGCGATAGATGGCGATGGCCTTCAGCCCCAGCCGCCAGCCTTCGGTGTAAACATTCGCGATTTCATCCGCGGTCGCCTCTTCCGGCATATTAACTGTTTTAGAAATAGCGCCCGAGAGGAATGGCTGCACTGCCGACATCATGCGCACGTGCCCCATGTAGTGGATGGAGCGCCTGCCGTTGACAGGCTTCAGGGAGCAATCGAAGACCGGCAGATGCTCCGCCTTAAGGCCCGGCGCGCCCTCAATGGTGCCGTGCTGGTCGATGTAGCTCACGATGTCGGAGGACTGCTCGGGAGTATAGCCGAGTTTCAAGAGGGCGGCGGGAACCACGTTGTTGACGATCTTGATAAACCCGCCGCCCACGAGCTTCTTGAACTTTACCAGCGCCAGGTCAGGCTCGACGCCCGTAGTGTCGCAATCCATCATGAAGCCGATGGTTCCGGTGGGAGCGAGCACCGTTACTTGGGCGTTGCGGTAGCCGTATTTCATGCCGTTCCCCAGGCAATCGTCCCAGGTTTTTCTGGCGCTCTCCCACAAGTTCCCGGGAACGTTGTGAGCGTTGATTTTCGAGAGCGCCTGGCGGTGCATCTCGATCACACTCAGGAAGGGATCGCGATTGAGCGGGTATCCGGCGCAGGGGCCGAGTTCAGCGGCAATACGCGAGGACTGGAGATACGCCTCGCCATGCATCAGGGCCGTAATGGCGGCGGAAAAATCCCGCCCCCCGTCCGAATCGTAAGGCAAGCCGTTAGCCATGAGCAGCGCGCCCAGGTTGGCATAACCGAGACCCAGGGGACGAAAGTCGTGCGAATTGACGGCGATTTTCTCCGTGGGATAGCTGGCGTTGTCGACAATGATTTCCTGCGCGGTGATCATCACGTCCACGGCATGACGGAAGGCCTCCACATCGAACTCGCCCTCCGGCGTGAGGAACCTCATCAGGTTCAGCGAAGAGAGATTGCAGGCCGAGTCGTCCAGAAACATGTACTCGCTGCAAGGGTTCGAGGCGTTGATGGGCGCCGTGGCCTTCGAGGTGTGCCATTTGTTGATGGTCGAGTGGAACTGCATTCCCGGGTCGCCGCATTGCCAGGCCGCTTCCGCAATCATCTTCAACAGGGCTCGGGCGCGGAAAGTCTTCGCCGGCTTCCCGGTGGCAACCTCGCGTGTCGACCATTCCCGGTCCTCCACCACCGCTTTCATGAACTCGTCGGATACGCGCACGCTGTTGTTGGCGTTCTGGAAGAAGATGGAACTATAGGCTTCGCCGTCGATGGCCTGGTCGTATCCGGCATCCACCAGCGCCCAGGCCTTGCGCTCTTCTTTGGCCTTGCAATTAATGAAATCAGTAATGTCCGGATGGTCTATATTCAGGATCACCATCTTCGCCGCGCGCCGAGTTTTGCCGCCCGATTTGATCACCCCGGCAAACGCGTCGTAGCCCTTCATGAACGAAAGCGGACCGGAGGCGACGCCGCCGCCCGACAACGGCTCGACGGAGGACCGCAGCGTTGACAGGTTCGTGCCCGTGCCCGAGCCCCACTTGAAGAGCATCCCCTCGGTTTTGGCCAGGGTCAGAATGCTATCGAGGTTGTCTTGAACGGAGTTGATGAAGCAGGCGGAGCACTGCGGGTGGCGATAAGCCTCAGTCTCCCGCTTGACGCTGCTCGCGGCTGACTCCCAGTACCAGCCGCTGGCGGGCGAACTGCGGTGGTACTTGTGCCAGAGGCCGCAGTTGAACCACACCGGCGAATTGAAGGCAGCCTTCTGGCGAACCAGGATGTGAACCAGTTCGTCGTGGAAGTTCGCGGCGTCCTCCTCGGTGCGGAAGTAGCTGTCGTCTACTCCCCACTGAGCGATGGTGTCCGCCACGCGGCTGATGAGCTGCCGCACGCTCGACTCGCGCTC